>JBBDWJ010000140.1:0-5266 GCA_040902925.1 Bryobacterales bacterium
TTACTCGCAGTGTGACCCGCCTTGCGAGGCAGTAACATGCCGATACGGCTGTCTGGGGGCGTAGGTTTCGGTCGGGAGCCTTTTTTGTTGCAAATCGGTTGTATTTCGTTGATACTATATCGGTAAACCTTAGAGGGGTGGATGTTACGCGCGCTGCCCCGCTATCTGCTGGACGCAGCCTCGGCGCTCCAGCCTCCCGCAGTGGAATTTGGGCCACAATCCTGTTCGGAACAACTATTAGTGCAGTCCGAGATTAACCCAGCCTGGCGAAGGTTCACTTGTTACGGGAACGCTGGCGAGGTGGTGAGCCACGCGGGCGGTGTGTGCCGATTCGCTCGTTCGTCCGGGCCGGGGATTGCCCGGAACTCCTTGCTGAGAGACTGGCGTCAAGGGAGGCCTCGTGGATCATTTCGATGACCAGTTTATTTCTGAGCGGCACGACCCGTTGGCCGCAGCCCTAGAGAACGGCGCCGAGTTCCTGGAGAACGGGCACCGCAACGGCGACTTTGAGTTCGGGCAACAACCTGTTCAAGAGGAGTCCATCTACACCGATGATCCCGTCAGGGTCTACCTGCGGGAAATGGGCGCGGTGCCGCTGCTGACCCGCGAGGGCGAAGTCAACCTGGCGCGGCGGATGGAGCGCGGCAAGACTCAGATGCGCCGCGCGATTTCGCGCTCGCCGCTGGCCGTGGCGATGGTTCTGGACCTTTACGAGAAGTCGAAGAAGGGCGACATCGGGATCGATTCTCTGGTTGAGCTCGGTGACGCCGAGGAAGGCAGCGACGAGAAGGCAAAGCGCCGCACGCAGGCGCGCCACCGGTTGGCCCGCGTCGCCCGGATGTACCGGCAGTTCAGCCAGGTGGAAACGAAGGTACAGGCAACTCCGAAGCGGAACGTTAACGTTCTCCGCCGGCTGAGCATCAAGCACCGCCGGTCGATCATTCAGGTTTCGCAGGCCATCCAGGAAGTTCCCTTTCACCAGGACTATTGGTCCGCTTTTACCGAGCGGCTCGAACAGGTTCGCGGCGAGTTGGAGCCGATGGCGGCGCAGCTTTCGCGGCTGGATTCGAAGGCGAGCCGTAAAAACGCGGCGGCTCAAGCGGCATTGCGCGACCTGAAGCGCACCATGCGCAAGGTCGAAATGCAGTACGGCGTAACGGTCGAGGCCGTGCGGCACACCATGCGGCGCATCTGGCTCGGCGAAATCGAAGCCGAGCGGGCCAAAAAGGCGCTGGTCGAAGCCAACCTGCGACTCGTCGTTTCGGTGGCCAAAAAATACGTCAACCGAGGACTGCACCTGCTGGACCTGATCCAGGAGGGTAATATCGGGCTGATGCGCGCGGCGGAAAAATTCGAATACCGGCGCGGCTATAAATTTTCCACCTATGCAACCTGGTGGATTCGCCAGGCCATCACGCGCGCCATCGCCGACCAGTCGCGCACCATCCGCATTCCGGTCCACATGAACGAAAGCATGAACAAGTTCCTGCGGGCCTCGCGCGAGCTCGAAAAAGAGCTCGGCCGCACGCCGACCAACGACGAAATCGGCGAGCGGATGGAGATTTCCGCCGAGAAAGTTCAGAAGCTCAAGACCATCTCGCGCGATCCGGTGTCGCTTGAAACTCCGGTCGGCCGCGATGGCGAATCCGCTCTCGGCGATCTGCTCGAAGACCGCTGGGTGGGCTCGCCGGTGGACGCTGTGATCGACTCGAACGTTCGCGAAGAGACGGCCGACGTGCTCAAGACGCTTTCTCCCAAGGAGGAGAAGGTAATTCGGATGCGCTTCGGCATCGGCTGCGAGCGCGAGCACACGCTCGAAGAGATCGGGCAGGAGTTCGCGGTGACCCGCGAGCGTATCCGCCAGATTGAAGCCAAGGCCCTGCGAGCTCTGCGCGGCCCCGACCGCGCGCGGCGGCTGCGGGCGTTGATCGCGGCGAAGCACTGAGCTTGTGGTCATCGATCGCCGCGAGGGTTTTGCGCTCTTGCGGTCCGTGAGTTCCTTAAGAGAGCCAGGCCATTTCATGGCTGCGGCTCTCTTATTTTTTGCCCCGCCGGCTACGGGCCCGCTGTGCCGCGTTCTTGATTTTCGTCGATGATTCTCGATCCGTGCCGTGCTTCTTCGTGTGGTAAAAATCCCCGATTGCTATAATCCCCTTTTCCTTTCCCGGAGTCACTGTTGCTTTCCTCCCTTTCGGTCGTCATCCCGGCGTACAACGAAGAAACCCGCCTGCCCTTGAGTCTCGAGAAGATCGCCGCTTATTTGGGCGAGACTCCGGAGCGCCCCGCCGAGATCGTGGTCGTCAATGACGGCTCCAGCGATGGGACAGCGGCGGCGGCGCGGCGGCTGGCTCCCAAGCTCGAGCGTCCCAACCTCACGGTTCGCGTGCTCGACAACCCGGGGAATCGCGGCAAGGGCTACAGCGTGCGTAACGGCATGCTCGAGGGGCGCTACGATTGGCTGCTATTTACCGACGCGGACCTGTCGGCGCCGATTGAAGAGTTGAGCGAGCTGGAGCGGGCGGTATCGAGCAACGGCTACGATGTCGCGATCGGCTCGCGCGCGCTCGACCGTTCGTTGATCGGCGTGCATCAGCCGTGGTTTCGCGAAACGCTGGGCCGGATCTTCAACCTCGCAGTGCGCGTGAGCACCGGCCTGTCGTTCGCCGATACGCAATGCGGGTTCAAGCTGTTCCGGCGGGAAGCGGCGCACAAGATCTTTTCGCGGCAGTTGATCGAGCGGTTCGGCTTCGACGTCGAGATTCTCTTTCTGGCGAAGAAGCTGGGCTTTCGAGTCATCGAAGTGCCGGTGCGGTGGGATCATGTGGAAGGAACTAAAGTGAGCACCATGGCCGGCGCTGACGCCTTTCTGGACGGCTGGCGCGTGCGGCGCAACGACTGGGCCGGTAAGTATGATGAGTAAACGATGCGTGTGGATTTATCGTGCCGCATGAGTCGCGTCTCGCGGCGTGTGCTCGTGTTGTTGATCTCTCTACTATTCGTCCCCGCCGTGTTGTTTGCCGAGACGCGCGCCTACCGTATCGAGCCGTCGCCCGATTCGCGCTTTGCCCTCGAGGTCTACAAGACCGGGCTGATGAACGGCAAAAAGCACCTGCTTGTATTCGAGCGGTATCAGGGCCGGATCGAATACGACGCCGCGAACCCTGCGCAATCGCGGGTCGAGTTGACGATACAATCGGCGAGCCTGTCGGTGCAGGATGACTGGGTCAACGAGAACGAGCGGAAAAAGATCGCGGACGAGGCGTTGAACAAGCAACTCATCGTGGAGCAACACCCCGAGTTGAAGTTTCATTCCGGCTCGATTCGACCCGCGGACGCTCCAGGCCACTATGAAGTGCAGGGTGAACTGACGATTCGCAATCTTGCGCGGCCGGTGATCGTTCAGGTGACCATGAGCGAACCGCGCGAAGGAGTTCTGCTTTTCGAAGGCGATGCCACTGTCGAGATGAAAGACTACGGCCTGAAGCCGCCGTCAGCGGCGCTGGGGTTGATTGGGACCAAGAATGAGATGAAGGTGATCTTTCAATTGCACGCCGTGCCCGCCGGGCCGTGATTTCGCTTTAAGCCGAACTCGCGCTTGCGCGCTCATCCGACCAAGCCTCAGAATGGCAGCTTCGCCTCATGCTTCGCGCTTACCTGCTTGTCTACCCGTTTCTTGCGATCTACGTCGCTCTGGGAGCGACTCTGTTCGTGCCGCTGACCTGGCTGATCCGCGACATTCGCCCGATCTACTGGGTGGCGCGGACCGGCGTTCGCCTGGCGCTCGGCCTGTCGGGCGTTCGCGTGCGGCAAATCCACGCCGAGTATGCGGCCGCGCATCCCACGGCAGTTTTTGTCTGCAACCACGTCAGTAATATCGATCCGCCGGCCTTGTTCATGGCGCTGCCGCGAATTGCCGTCATCCTCAAGCGCGAGCTGCGGCGCATTCCCCTGCTCGGCTACGTGATGGAACTGGGCGGATTTATCTATGTGAACCGCCAGGCGCGCGGATCACGGCGCGAGGCGCTCGAAAAAGCAGTGGACACGCTGCGTAGTGGCACCTCGCTGCTGATTTTTCCCGAAGGCACCCGCAGTCCCGATGGGTATCTACTGCCGTTTCGGCCGGGGCCCTTCACGATGGCGATCGAAGCCCAAACGCCGATCGTGCCGATCACGGTTCACGGCACGCGTGAGTTGATGCCGAAAGGAAAGGGCACGATTCAGCCGGGAACCATCACGCTCCGCTTTCACACGCCGATTTCGACGGTAGGGCTAACGACCGCGGACCGCAATGAACTGATCGAGCGCGTGCGCTTGGTGATGGAGGGGTCCGTCGGCAAACGCGAAAGCTAGCCCAGGTGCCCAGGTCTAGCTACATGTGCATGTTCGTCGTGGCGCTTGATGCTAACAACAGGCAGGAGTAATATCAGGACATGGGCCGCCCCGCGCAAGCGCAAGACTTTCTCACTGCCGCGTGGCTCGCTGAAACTCCGGATGGAATGTTCCAACGGGAACTCGATGAAGGGGAGTTGATACTGATGGCGCCCGCTGGGGGAGAGCATGGCCTTATCGAGGTGGAACTGACCGGGCTGCTGTTCGGTGAGGTCAAGCGCCGTAAGCTCGGTGTCCTGTTTTCTTCCGACACGGGCTTCCTTCTTCAACGCAATCCCGACACAGTCCGCTGCCCCGACATTGGTTTCGTGCGCAAAGAGCGGCTCCCGTTGTCGTATGCCAAAGAAGGAGGCTATGTCGTTGGAGCTCCGGACCTGGCGGTCGAAATTCAGTCGCCTTCGCAATCGCCCGCGGATCTCGAAAAGAAGGTGCGGCAGTACCTCGCTGCCGGCACTCACACGGCCTGGGTGATCCACCTGCGCCGTAGGCAGGCACGTATCTATGGTCCTTCGGGCGCGGTAACGGAGGTCGGCAAAGAAGGCTTTCTGGAAGCGCAGGAGATTCTTCCCGGCATTCGGATCGCACTACGCAGCATCTTTGAGCCGCAAATGGATTGAGGTGTGCCGGCTGGCGTTGGTTTTTTCCTCCAGCGATTGGGTTCCGTTTGATTCCCGTTTTTCGATTCGCTTTCCTAGTAGCCGCTTGTTAGCGCGCGCGGCTCGGTTCCTCTCGTTCCAGCAACGCCATCTCGGTAGCGGCCAGCAGCGCCATCGCGCCGCCGCGCGGATCGCGGCCGAGAATCGCCGTGCGGTCAAGATAGGCTCGCAGGCTTTCTTGCTTGCCGGTGCCGGTGCACACATCGACCAGGCCGCCATCG
>JBBDWJ010000141.1:0-5259 GCA_040902925.1 Bryobacterales bacterium
CCGGGCCAGCGCAAGCTGATTCTCGACTCGAATCCGGGCGGCCGCCGGGCGCTGTATTCGATCGAAGACGGCGTGCTGATGGCGCCGCCGGGAGCTTCGATGACGCAGCCCCCGCCGCCGTTTCAAATGCCGCAGGAGGAACAGTGATGCACGATCACAAAGACCATCACCACCCTCACGACCATGGCCATGGGCACGATCACGCGCACGATCATTCCCATGGACACGAGCACGATCATCCGCATGATCACGATCACAGCCACGAACATCACCACGGCCACGAACACGAAGGGCCGCGCCCGTCGCGCGACTGGCGCGCGCTGGCCTTTCGCTACCGCTACGCGCTCGGCGGGCTCGTGTTGTTCATCCTGCTCTACAGCGCGTTCTTCACGGTGCGCGAAACCGAGTTTGTTCTCGTAACGCAGTTCGGACGGCCTGTGCGCACGGTCACCGATGCCGGCCTGCATGCTAAGTGGCCGTTCCAGTGGGCTACGTATTTCGACCGCCGCATTCGCGTCTACAATCCGCCGCCGTCGGAGTTTTTGACGCGCGACAAGAAGAACCTGGTGATCGACAACTACGTGTTGTGGCAGATCGCCGATCCGGAAACGTTTATGCAGACGGTCGGCTCGGCGGAATCGGCCGAGATGCGGCTGCACGACGTTACCTGGGCCGGGCTGGCCGCCGCGCTTGGCAATCAGGACCTCGAAGCGTTGGTCGCGCCGGTTTCCGAGCAAGTCGAGGCGCGCGTGATGCTCGACGAGCTGACCGAACGCACCGGCGCCGCCGCGCTCGAACAATACGGCATTCGCGTTATCGACGTGCGCATCAAGCGCCTCAATCTTCCCGAGCAAAACAAGCAGAGCGTCTTCGCCCGCATGCGCGCCGAACGCGAACGCATTGCGCGGCAGTACCGCGCCGAGGGCGAGGAGCAGGCGCTACGCATTCGCGCTGACGCCGACCGCCAGCGCGAGGAACTCCTCTCCGCGGCCTACAAGCAAGCCGAAACAACGCGTGGCGAGGGCGACGCGGAAGCCGCTCGCGTTTATGGCGAGGCTTATTCACGCAACCAGCAGCTCTACAAGCTGGTGCGTACACTCGAAACTTACAAGAAGGCCCTTGATGATCAGACTACGGTGATCTTGAGTTCGGATTCCGAGCTGATGCGTCTGCTGACTCGGGGCCAATAGGTCCCCTGAAACGTTTGGAACCACGGATGGACACAGATGCACACAGATGGGACCTCGATGAGCGCTCGCGTTCCGTTAGCGTATCTGTGTTCATCTGTGTCCATCCGTGGTTTAACTCTCGTGTTCGGTCCGTACGGGCTATAGCGTTCTTATGAGCCTGACAGTTCAACCTCCTGTCGCTCAAGAGCCGGACGCGCCGACCGCCCCGCCGGCGTTGCGTCCTTCCGCGGCCGATTGGCGGCAGTATCTGACGGCGCGCAACGTAGCCGCCGCGCTGCTTGCGCTGTGGGTGCTCAGCGGTTTCTACATTGTTTCGGCTGACGAACAGGCGGTCGTGACTCGGTTCGGGAAGATCGTTGAAGACCGCGTTTTGCCCGGGCCGCATTTCACCTGGCCGTGGCCGGTTGCGGCCGTACACAAGCTCAAGGTGCGCCAGATGCAGCGCAGCGTGATTGGCGGCGAACCCGCAGACGCCATCCTCGGACGCGTCGAACCGCTTCGCTCGCAGTTTCTCACCGGCGATCAGAACATCATCAATGTCCGGACGATCGCGCAATACAGCATCGCGACGCCCGCCGACTACCTGTTCCGCTTCGAGGACGTGGCCTTGGCGGTGTCTTCCGCCGTCGAAGCCGAACTCGGCCGCCAGATCGCCGCGCGCACCGTCGATGAAGTGCTCACTACGGAAAAGGTGGCGATTCAGGAAACCGTAAGACAACGGTCGCAAGCGCTGATCGACACTTACGGGCTGGGAGTGGTGCTCTCGACGGTCAACATCGAGCAGGTCGCGGCGCCGCCTGAAGCCGCCGACGCCTTTCGCGATGTAGCGAGCGCGCGCGCCGACGCCGCCCGCATCGTCAACGAAGCCGAAGGCTACTCGAACGACATCATTCCGCGAGCACGGGGCGAAGCGCAGCAACTGCTGGCGTCGTCCGAAGGCTACAAGCAGCGCAAAACGAACGAGGCGTTAGGCGACGCGTCGCGCTTCACTCAACTGGTGGCCGAATACACAAAGAACCCCGAAGTCACACGTAGCCGGCTGTATCTCGAAGCGATGGAGCAGATTCTGCCGCGCATCAACAAGACTGTCGTTGATGAGCAAGGCAACATCGATTTCACGATCATTCGCCGCAACACGCCGCCATCGAGGCCTGGAGTGCCGGCCAACCCGCAAGTTCTGCCGACACGGCCGCGCGAGTAGGGCAGGCCATCTTGGCTGTTGGCAGCATGGCCGATTGCGCCGCCGGGCGCTGGGTTATCGAGGTCGAAAAAGCCCAGCCCTACGACCTGGGAGTACGACATCTTGCAGGGCTGCCGGGGCCGGTCGACCCAGGCGCGGAATTGGGTTCGTTTTTTGTGGCCGGTATTGAAAACAAAGGGCGAATTGGGTTCGTTTGGCGCATTTTTGTTTACCGCGCGAATCCTTTGGCAGGCTCCCGCATGCCATTCGCTTTGCCGTTTTTCCCCGGGAAAGCCGGCGCTCCTTCCCAAGTCTCTCCGCCCGCGAGTTGCTTAGCTCGTTGACCCCCTACCCCATCCTACTATCTGTCGCCAAGTCCTCCTCTGTCTCGGGACATCGCGTGCGTGTTTGGTGAACCCAAACTCTACCGAAGGGCGTAGCGCCAGGGCGCCGCGACTTTGCCGCCGCGGTGCAAAGGCAAGATTGTCCTGTTGCCACTAAAAGGCGGCTGCCGCCGGCCCCTTGGAACTCAGGACGAGTTGGATATGGCCATGCAGTTTATAGCCATTGACAATATATCCATGGTAGATATAATTATGGAATGCCCCACGACGATCTGACTGTCGAGTCGCTTTTGCCGTTGCAGGCGGCGACTTTTCACATCCTCATGGCGCTTGCGGACGAAGACCGCCATGGCTACGCGATCATTCAGGACGTTGCGGCGCGTACCGGCGGCGAGCTCAAGCTTAGCGCTGGGACGCTCTATCGTTCGATCCAGCGCATGCTCGAGCAGGGTTTGCTTGTCGAAACCCGCGAGCGCCCCGCGCCGGAACTCGACGACGAGCGGCGCAGGTACTATCGCATCACGCCGTTCGGAATCGCAGCGGCTCGCGCCGAGGCTCGACGCCTGACGCAGCTCGTCAAGCTGGCGCGCGCCAGCGGCTTCGCGCCGGGAAGGGCCTGATGGGGACGGGCATGGTGCGTGGCCAAGGTCAAAATCGACTCTATGCGGCGCTGCTGCACCTTTACCCGGCGGGTTTTCGCGCCGAGTATGGCGACGAGATGCGGCGTATGTTCGCCGAGCGGCGCGGCGATGCGTCCAACTTCGTGGCGGTCGCTTGGCTTTGGATCGAAGCGTTTATCGACACGTTGGTGAGCGCTATCCAGGCGCATGTGGACCTGCTGCGGCAGGATCTGCGCTATACGGCGCGCACGTTGGGCCGCGCTCCCGGGTTCGCGTTGACGGTGATACTTGTCTGCGCACTCGGGGTCGGCGCCACCACGGCCGTGTTCACCGTCACCGATCACGTTTTGCTGCGCCCGCTGCCGTTTGCCGATTCCGAACGTCTGGTAAAGCTTTGGGAGAGCCCGCCCGGGTACGCCCAGATGGAATTGTCGCCGCCCAACTATGTCGATTGGAAAGCGATGAGCACCTCGTTCGAAACCATGGCGGCTTATCGCGGACTGTCGGTGAATCTGGTCGGGCAAGGGCAGCCTGAGCGGCTAGAGGGCGTCGCGGTGACGGCGGATCTGCTTCCCATGCTGGGCGTGCAGCCTGTGCTCGGCCGGCTGTTTACCGCCGAGGATGACCGCGAGGGCGTTGCGGGGACGCTGCTGCTGAGCTACGTGCTGTGGCAGATGCAGTTTGGCGGCGATGCGGGGGTGTTGGGCAAAAAAGTTCTGCTGGATAACGCGCCTTACAGCGTCATCGGGGTGCTGCCGCGTCATTTTCATTTTCCGCGGCGTGATGTAGAGATCTGGGCGCCGATGCAGTTTACGCTGCGGGACTTCGAAGACTTCGAGGCCCGCAACAACAACTATCTGGACGTCGTGGCCAAATTACGGCCCGGCGTTTCGGTGCGGCAGGCGCAGGAAGAGATGCGGGTCGTGGCGGCGCAATTGGAGCGCGAGTATCCCAACTCGAACGAGAACGTGGGCGCCACGGTAAACCTGCTTCAAGAAGAGACGACATCGAGCCAGTCGCGGCTGCTGCTGGGCGTACTGTTCGGCGCGGCGGCCTGCGTGCTGCTGATCGCGTGCACGAATCTGGCGAATCTGCTGCTAGTGCGCGCGCTGGCGCGCCAGAAGGAACTCGCGGTGCGCGCTTCGTTGGGGGCGGGACGCGAGCGTCTCGTCCGCCAGTTGCTTACCGAGAGTCTTACGCTGGCGGTTCTTGGGGGAGCGTGCGGCGTGCTGGCGGCGAAGGCCGCGTTGCCGTTGTTGATGCGGCTGGTGCCTCAATCGCTGCCGATTGCCGAGCCGTCGATCGACGTTCGCGTGCTGCTTTTCGCGGTGCTGCTGACCGTGCTCACCGGGCTTGGTTTTGGAATTGTCCCGGCGCTACGGGCGTGCGGCGGCACTGGCGCGGCCGGGTTGCGCGAAGGATCCCGCTCCGGGGTCGGCGGGCGCAAAGAGCGGCTGCGCGCGGCGCTGATCATTCTCGAAGTGGCGGCGTCGGTGGTGCTACTCGTGGTGGGCGGCCTGTTGATTCGCGCGCTCTGGACGATCCAGGCGGTCGACCCTGGCTTCCGCACCGAGGGCGTGTTGACGCTGCGCACGGCGCTGCCGATGCCGAAGTATGACCAGACGGCCAGCCGCGAGCAGTTCTACCGGCGTGTTTTGTCCGGCGTCGGCGAGTTGCCGGGAGTCTCGAGCGTGTCGTACATCAGCTTTCTGCCGATGACGCTGCGAGGCGGCATCTGGCCGGTCAGCATCGATGCCCAGATCCAAACGCGATCGGAAAATCACACCGCGAGCTTGCGGTTTGTGACGCCCGATTTCTTTCACACGCTGGATATCCCCCTACGGATGGGGCGCGACGTGAGTGAAATGGACACGCGGGATTCTTTGTATGTGGCCGTGGTCAGCGAGTCGTTCGTGCAGCGCTAT
>JBBDWJ010000142.1:0-5229 GCA_040902925.1 Bryobacterales bacterium
TTGTACTACATTATGCAAAGTACTTTGTAGCATTATTTCACAGCTTCCTGTCCCCATGGCTGCATGGCTGTTACTCGATACCTTCCACGCCAGTAAGAACCGCGGCGAAGACATCGATTCCATACCAAAGATTCGCCACGCGGAGGTTCTCGTTTTCCGCGTGCTGGTTGTTGTCGTGATTCGCAATCGGCAGGATCAACACCGGCTTCTGCAACACATCCGTAAACAAATACAACGGCAACGTACCACCCAGCGTGGGAACTTCGAGCGCCGGCTGCTCCAGCACGCGGTTCACCGCGGCGATTACCGGGCGCGCCAGCGGGTTGTTCATTGGGGTGCGCGCGGCCGGATACCCGCGGTCCCGCACCACTTTTGCGATCTTCGCATGGGTCAACCGCGTGTCAAGGTCAGGATCCTCACGTACGATATGAAATCCTTGGCGGCGAATATGCTCCTCGACCAAGCCGGCCATGTGCTCAGGATCATTTCCCGCCACGAGCCGAATGCCGAGGGCGGCCGTCGCGGTTGCCGGAATGATATTGCGAGTCAACTCGCCGGTGTTGCCGCTCGAAATCCCGCGGATCGTCAGCGCCGGCAGCAGGATTCGCTCGTTCAGCGAGGCATTTCCCACCTCGGTCGCCGCCAGGCCGAGTTCCCGGCGCAATTCGTCGTCGTAGTTGGGAAGCCGCGCCAACGCGGCGCGCTCCTCATCGCCAAGCGGCGTCGTCGTATCGTAAAAGCCCTCGACCAGGACGCGACCCGACTCGTCCTTCATACTGGCCAGCAAGTGCGCCAGCGCTAGACCCGGGACCGGAGCCCAATTTCCGTAGTGGCCGCTGTGCAAAGGCCGGTTCGCGCCGTAAACCGTAACTTCGAGGCCCGTGATGCCGCGCACGCCGAATAGAACCTGAGGGCGCCGGCTCTGGTGGACCGGCCCGTCGCAAAACAGCCACAAGTCGATGTCGTCCACGTCGCCGCGGTAGGTTCGCAGATACTCTTCGAGGTGAGGCGAGCCGGCCTCTTCCTCGCCATCGAAAAAAAACTTGATGTTCCAGGCAGGCTGAATCTTTTGCTGCCGCAAAACATCGAGCACGGCGAGCAAAGCCATCAGCGGCGCTTTGTCGTCCCCCGCCGAGCGCCCATAGATGCGCCATTCCGCGTCGACCGGCTCGCCCGGCTTGGGAAACGCGATCGGCTTTCCGCCCTGGTCGTGCCGGCCGGAGTAGAGTTCCGGATTCCAAGGGCCCGCGGTGATCCAAGTGGCGGGGTCGGTGGGCTGCCCGTCGTAGTGAACATACACGCCGAGCGTGCGCGTGGCGCCCGCGGACTTCATCTCGCCGAATACGATCGGGGGCGCGCCAGGCAGAGTGAGCAGTTTCATCGCGACGCCGCGCGCGCGGAACTGCTCGACGAGGTAGTCAGCGTTGCGGCGGATGCCCGTGGCGTCGCTGGCCACGTTGGGAATCGCCAACATCTCCGCAAACTGACGCAAGATTTCCGGGCCACGAGCAGAGCGATACTCACGCGCCGCCTCCACGGCGTCGCCCCACAGCGGAACCATGCAAGTCAACAGCGCAAAGGTAAGGCGAAATCTCATGACTGGTGATGCCAAAGATTGTACCCCGCGGCACGCGGTTCTGTGGCGTCCCTTAAAAGCGTCGTTGCCCATCGTTCCCTGGGAGCGATGGAAACGGAGCAGTGACAACGGAACAGGGACAACGGAACAGGGACAACGGAACGGGGTAGGCGACCAACCCGAACCGCCAAACCGCCCGTGGGGACCCGCTGAACGCACCGGCGGCGGCCTTATGGGATGCATAACGTTTTTGGATTGGACGCCGCCGATCGCCGTGCTCTAAGTTCATAGTCTTGAGGCCTTTCAAGGTTTGGTGGGGTTAGCGCGGTCATGTCAAACGAAAATTCCCATGAAGAAAATAAGATCCGCGTCGAATTGCTCGATTCCGGAAGTGGCCGAATTGTCCAGTTCTGGACGTTTTCCTGCTCTGAAACGGTAACCATCGGCCGCGCGCCGGAGAACCAGATTGTCATCCAGGATCCTTACGTCTCGCGGCATCACGCCGATCTGCGGTTCGTACTGGGGCAGTGGCTGCTGACAAATCGCGGCCGCCACGGGATCTTGTTCGACGGCAACGGCATCGTCGAATCGCCGCTGCCCAAGGGCGCCGCGACTTTTCAACTTGGAGGCTTGGGGCCCACCCTGCGCACCAGCTATGGGCAGCCCGTGCAACGCAGCCTCGACACAACCGTAATCTCCGCCCCCGGGCTACCGGCCGGCAGCTTGGGAATCGACCACGACCGCATGCGCCGCGAAGTGCAAATGATCGCGGAAACCCCTTACTTCCGGGAGCTTCAGCAAGTGCGTCAGCGATTGAAGGCTGCCCGGGCCGAAGCCTAGTCCGGCGTCTTTCGAAGGCAGGTGTGTGGCGTGGGCAGGACAGTTTCCATCCATTCGTTTCGAGGCGGCACCGGCAAATCCAATTGCACGGCGAACCTGGCTGCGTTGATGGCGCGCGAAGGCCTTCGTGTCGGCGTGCTCGACACCGACATTCAATCCCCTGGCATTCATGTGCTTTTCAATGTTGATGTCACTTCGATTGAGTACTGCCTGAACGACTACCTGTGGGGCCGTTGCGCCATCCAGCAGGCGGCGGCCGACCTTACCGCCTCCGCGCTGCTGCCCGGCGAAGATGCTTCCCGAGCCGGCCGCCTGTTCCTGGTTCCTTCCAGCATCAAGACCGGCGAGATCGCCCGGGTTTTGCGGGAAGGCTACGACGTCGCCAAGCTGCACGACGGCATCCAGGAAATGACGCGCGATCTCAACCTCGATATTTTGCTCGTCGACACGCACCCGGGAGTCAACGAGGAAACGCTGTTGTCGATCGCCATCTCGGACCTGTTGGTGCTGATTATGCGCCCCGACAATCAGGACTTTCAGGGAACCGCCGTGACGCTCGAACTGGCCCGCAAGCTTGATGTCAAAGACCTGCTGCTGCTGTTGAACAAAGTGCCGGCGGGCGTCGATCAAGCGTTGCTCCGAACGCAGGTGGAGGCGACCTTTGAAGCGCCCGTGGTTGCCATGCTGCCGCTGAACACGGAGATCGCGCAGAACGCCAGCGGCGGCATTTTCTGCCTGAGCCACCCCGAGCACCCTTTCTCGCGGCGCATGGAGCGCGTCTGCCGCAAGATCCTCGGGCTGGAATAGGAACCCACAATGGCTGACAACGGCGGCACCGATCTGGACGCCCTGCTCGGAAAAGTCAGGGGCGCGGCGTCGCCGTTGCGCGCGGTCCTGCGGGAGATCCACACCAAGTACAAAGACCTCGACGAAGGGGCGGTGGCGAACTATATCCCCGAGCTCGCACGGGCCAACCCCAAATGGTTCGGCATCGCGGTGGTCACGGTCGACGGCACTACGATCGAGATCGGCGACTCCAAAGAGCTGTTCACGATTCAATCGCTCTCCAAACCGTTTGTGTGGGGCATGGCGCTCGAGGACAACGGCCGCGACCACGTCGAAACGAAAATTGGAGTCGAGCCCACCGGCGATGCGTTCAATTCGATCGTGCTCGATGAAGCGACAAATCGTCCTTTCAATCCCATGGTGAACGCGGGCGCGATCGCCGCCGCCGACCTGGTGAAGGGGAAGGACATCTCCGAGCGCGTGAACCGCATGATCGAGATGTTCCGCAAATACATGGGCCGTACGCCGGTGATCGACACCGCCGTCTATACCTCGGAAAGGACAACCGGGCACCGCAACCGCGCCATCGCTCACATGATGCTGAACTTCGGCATGGTCACCGAGCGCGTGCCCGATTCGCTCGACTTCTACTTCCAGCAGTGCTCGGTGCTGATTCACTGCGCCGACCTGGCGCTGATGGGCGCCACGCTGGCCAACGACGGCGTCAATCCCGTGACCGGTGAGCGGGCGCTGGATTCCAAATACGTGCGCGACCTGCTGAGCGTGATGTACACCTGCGGGATGTACGATTTTTCGGGCGAGTGGTCGTACCGCGTGGGCCTGCCGGCCAAGAGCGGCGTGGGCGGCGGCATCGTAGCGGTCGTTCCCGGCCGCATGGGCATCGCCACGTTCTCGCCGCTGCTCGATGCGCGGGGAAACAGCGCCCGTGGCATCAAGGCCTGCCAGGAGTTGGCCGAGCGCTTTGGCCTGCATGTGTTTGAGAGCGCCGCTCAGCGCAAGGAAGTGGTTGTTTAGACTCGCGCATTTTCGGGCCTTGCTCTCCTGCCATACGCTACAATTCTAAAGATTCCCGCCGCGGGCTCGCCATGGCAGTCCTAGCCCCAGCCCCTCTAAGAGCCCAAATAGAACACCACGGCACAACGATATGCATACGCATTCCACGTCCCCGGTACTCCTGGGTCGTCGTACTGCTTTCCTCGTGCTGGCTCGGTTTCTGGGTGATGGCCGGTTCCCAGGCGCTTGGACTCACGGGAGAAAAGGAGCTTCTTGAAGGCGGAAAACCACTAGTGGTTTTCTGGGCAGTGCTATGGGTGTACGGCGCACTTATGGTCGCATATCGGATCGGCTGGTTGCTATTAGGTACGGAAACGATCGAAGTTACGCCTGCTACTTTTCGCTCCAGAAGGAGCTTTGGACCCGTTGGTTGGTGGCGAGAATACGCGCTGGCTGATGTACTGCGGCTCCGGGCTTCCGAGAAAGGTCCACCTGGGACGAACCTTGAGATTGGCGTTACACCGCGGATCCTGTTCGACTACGGGGCTAAGTCTGTGAAGCTCGGCCACGGCGTCGATTTGGCCGAGGCTCACCAACTCGTCGAAGAGATTTGCCGTTCTTACCCCCGGCTTTCCACAAGAAGCGCCAGGGATTGAGATTCGCCCGCGGCGCGATTCAGTGACTCCTCGTTAATCTCCCGCTCGCGGCGTGCTATCCTTGCCCGTTCACTCTCATGCCGCATTTAGCTCTCTGGCAATGGCTCCTTGGCGGGTTCTGCTCCTTCTTGGTCGGTGTCGCGAAGACCGGCGTGCCTGGGGTCGGAATTCTTGCGATTCCGCTGATGGTGCTGACTGTCGGCGACGCGCGGCTGTCGGCCGGATGGCTGCTGCCGATTCTCTGCACCGCGGATGTATTCGCCGTGATTTACTGGCCGCGGCAAGCGGCCGAGGGGCGGCTGTTCTCGCTCATACCGTTGGTACTGATCGGCAAGGCGGGCCGCGCCGACGCCCTCG
>JBBDWJ010000143.1:0-22010 GCA_040902925.1 Bryobacterales bacterium
AGGTCTAAAGTGAGACAGGCAATCCTGCCTGTCTAGAGTGGGGACGGGCACTCCTGCCTGTCCCTCGCCGCAAAGCGGCGATGTCTTCGCAGCCGCGGACGTCTTCCAGGGGCAGGCGAGAGGAGTGCATGCGCGGTACTCCAGAGAAAGCAGCTAGAAATCCTCGGCAAGAACCTGAGCGGCATCCAGCCGCAACTCCGGCAGCACCCGCGAAGTCACCAGGTCTGAAGACCCAGCGCGCCCCAACAACTCGTAAAGGTTGCCGTCGAGCCGCCAGGTGCTGATCAGGTTCTCGCGCGGATCGACCAGCCAGTATTCCGCAACCCCAAAGCGGGCATAATCGCGGAACTTGACGACCGTATCGTGAGTCCGATTGGATTCGGAGATGACCTCGATGACGAGATCCGGAGGCCCGCTGATGAAGGATTCTTGAATGATCGACCGGCGCTCGCGGGCGACGAAGCAAAGATCGGGCTCGTAGTGGGTGTGCGTCGCGAGAATCACGTGCATGGGGCTGGAAAAGAGAACACCCAAACGCTCTGTTCGCACATGAGAAAAAAGCGCTGCTCCAAGAGCGCTACAAATTCGTTGGTGACGGCTTCCCGCGGTGGGAGACATAACAAGCTCCCCTTCAACGATCTCGGTTCGCCCGGCACTCTCCGGGAGGTCCTTGATGTCGTCCCAGGATAGCCTTTTGACCGCAACGCCCATTCTGCCCGGATTCTAGCATGCCATCGGCGACCCTTCCGCAGGCAACAAACGTCCTGCGGCGGCGCAGCGACAGGCGCTTTCTCCTGCCCGTCGCCAGACGGCGATGTATTTCCTCGCGCCCGGAGTTTTCTTTCCATGGGAACGCGAGAAGCTGAGTCCGGCAGCCTCGCTGCTTGGCGCCAAAATAGCCGCCAAGAGCGCCAGTCCTCATCCGCCGTTTGCAGGGCTCCATCCCCAGGACCTAGAATCGAGATATGGGCTTGAAAATTGCCGATCGCGAGTTTGCTTCCCGGCTGATTGTGGGAACAGGCAAATATCGCAGTTTCCACGAAATGAAACGCTGTCACGAAGCCTCCGGGGCCGACTGCGTTACCGTAGCCGTGCGGCGCGTGGATCTGAACGACACTTCCGGGGAGTCGTTGCTCGACTACATCGACCGCGAACGGATCTTCATTCTCCCGAATACAGCCGCCTGCTATACGGCCGACGACGCCATTCGGGTCGCTCGGTTGGCGCGCGAAGCTGGGCTTTCGAACTGGATCAAGCTCGAAGTGATCGGCGACGAGAAAACGCTGTTTCCCGATAACCAGGGCCTGATCGAGGCGACTCGCGTGCTCGCCAAAGAGGGCTTCGTGGTGCTGCCCTACACCAACGACGACCTGGTAAACGCCCGCAAGCTGATCGATGCGGGCGCCGCCGCCGTGATGCCGCTCGGCGCGCCGATCGGCTCGGGCATGGGGATTCAGAACGTCAACAATCTGCGCATCCTGCGGGAGCTGATCACGGAGGTGCCGTTGATTGTCGACGCGGGCGTGGGAACGGCTTCAGACGCCGCCTTGGCCATGGAATTAGGGTTCGACGGCGTGCTGATGAATACTGCCATCGCGCAGGCCCAGGAGGCCGAGAAGATGGCGTTGGCAATGAAGCTGGCGGTGGAGGCCGGCCGGCTGGCATTCGAAGCCGGGCGTATGGAGAAGAAACTCTACGCAACCGCCAGCAGCCCACTGCAAGGGATAGTGCGCTAGAAGCTCTACTGCTTGTCGGGGATTTTGATCACTGTCTGGCCCGGTTTGGCCAAGCCGAGTTCCTGGCGCGCCAGCTTTTCGACCTCGCGGCCTTCCGGGGCCAATTCTTTGATGCTCTCTTCGATGTGGTCATTTTCTTCGCGGATCGCCTGAATCCTCTGTTCGCGAGCGCGCTCCTGGCCCCAGGCGTTTCGCAGCTCCACGACCGTGGGAATCCCCGACCGCTGGAACCATAGGAAGAGTCCGCATCCAGCCAATAGGTAGAGAATCCAACCGCGCCCCGAGAGGGCTTCGATTTTGCGGCCCATTCATGAAACTATAGAGGATTTGGCGGGCCCCGCGCCACGAGCGCAATGGGCAGAGAAGACGGCCATCGCGCCCGGCTGCGAGATGCTCGCCGCCAGGAATTTGAACCTTCCTAAAACCGAGGAGTGCAACATGACCGACAAGGTGATCGTCCTAACGACCTGCGGCAAGTTCGAGGATGCCGAAAAACTGGCTCAGGGGCTGATCGAAAAACGCCTGGCAGCGTGCGTGAACGTTGTTTCGGGCGTGCGATCCTACTACCGCTGGCAGGGAAAGATCGAGAACGACGCCGAGTTCCTGCTGATCGTCAAGACAGCGCGCGGCCTGGTCGATCAGTTGCGCCTCGAGCTGGAGAAGGTTCATCCCTACGAGCTGCCGGAGCTGATCGTCGCTCCGATCATCGACGGCTCGCCGAACTACCTGGCGTGGCTGGATCGGGAAGTAGCCGCCGAGGCGCCTCCACCGGCTGCCGAAGGGCCCACCGCCGTCTAGCGATTTCTCAGGCGAAAAGCGCTTGCTGCGGCTCTGGAATCCACTCTTCAGGGCGATACGACTGCGGCGCGGACGCCAAGTGGTGGTTGGCTCGGACCTGCTGGACGCGTTCCTGGATCACCTTGGCGTACTCCCCGCGCAAGTAGGGCTGCTGGCTATATCGCTCACGGTACCGCTTGGCCAGCGAGGGAAATTCCTTCTCGAGGAACGGAAAGAACTGCGCCTGAGCGCAGGGCATCAGGAAAAGCGTGCCGCCCCCGAAGTAACGCGCGCCGGCCTGCTCGGCCGCCTTGGCGACCGCATTCAGGTTCTCGAAGCTGTCGGTCAGCAGCGGCATGATCGGGTTGGCGAATACGCCCGCCGAAATGCCCCTGGCTGCGAGCTGCCGCACCGCCTCGAGCCGCAGATCGGGCCGCGGCGCGCGCGGCTCGAGCTTGCGAGCCAACTCGGCGTCGGTTGTGGTCACCGTCATGTTGATGTGCAGCACGTTGCGGCGCCCAACGGCCTCGAGCAGATCGATGTCGCGCACAATCAGGTCTGATTTCGTCGTGATCGAAAGCGATCGCCCCTGCCCGCCGGCAAACACTTCCAGGATCGAGCGCGTCACCTCGTAGCGCCGCTCGGCGGGCTGATAGGGATCGGTGCTGGTGCCGATCGCGATCGAACCCTCGCGGTAGCGGCGAAGCTCTCCGCGTAGGATCCTGGCGGCGTCCTGCTTGGCGTAAATCTGCCGCTCGAACAACTCCCCGTCTTCAAACCCCATGAACTCGTGGGTATAGCGGGCGTAGCAATATTTGCAGCCGAACTCACAGCCGCGATAGGGGTTGATCGTCCAACGGAACGGCATGCGGGGATTGCTGCAGCGGTTCAGAATGCCGCGGCTTGGCAGTTCCCGGTATTCGACCTCCGACTTTGCCCGCAAGACCTTGCTTTGCCGCGCCAGGCGGGCGATTCCGACCAACTTCGGGCTTTGCTCGATTGGGAAGAGCACTTCTTGATGTTCGCCTTTTATTCGCCCAATGTCAAGTGGGATTTTTGGCCTCTAAAGAAAGGCTTGAGGCGAAATCAGCGCCACGGCAAAAAGGGACCAAAACTCTCGATCCCATTGGCGGAGATCATCCCCATTGGCGGAGATCAGCGTGGCAGGTTGGCCAGTCGCGAGACAGAAAATCATCGCGATCACTTCTGTCCGCCGAGTGTCGCCACCCTGTGCCGCGGATCAACGTACCTTGACTGGGCGGTGTCCGATTTGAGTGTGCACCACCGCAATGTGGGGTTTGCATCTCGTTGCGACCCGTAACAATCTGCGGCTTTGAGTGGTCAGACGAGGGCTTACGCTGCAAGAGGAACGAGTAACGCGAACGCGTATCGCGTGGAGAGCAGGCCATCCTGATTCGACAGCCTAACGTCGAACTGGGAGGCGGCATGGGGCAAGCACCCTATTCCCGGCGCTTCGACGCGTAGTTATACTCGAGTTCGCGGGTAAAGCCAGAGGGCTGGGAAGCAATCTGGGGTCCCGGTGTAAAGGAATCGGGATTCCTCTTTGATGCGGATTGAGAGCAGTGATATAATCGCCTCACCCTCCATGTAGTTTTCTGTGATGCTCAGCTTGTCGAAACTTGCCGTGGTCTTGGTGGCGCTCTTGGCCTCAGGACTGTGCTTGGCCCAAACGCCGTTGCAGTCGGCTGTTGGCGGAGCGGAGATACGGATCGTCACCACCGACATGGCGGTCCTTTCCGCCGGCGATGTCCGCGACGACTTACCCTGCTCTGTGACTCCTCTCGATCCGCGGCTCGGTTTCGATCTCCAATACCAGGCGGGTTATGTCGTGAACATCCCGCTGGCGTCCCTGGCCGGCGAGGGGGACTCATTGCGGGTTCTGTTCCGGATCCGGGCGCTTGGCGTCGATGATCAGCCGCGCTATTTCGTCGACCGCTTTTCGGTTCCTCATGTGGAGGAGGGCGCCAATGGCGAAACGGCGCTTTCAGGCCAGTACACGCTCGGTCCGGGCCGCTATCGGGTGGACTGGCTCATGCGGGACCGCTCCGAACGAGTGTGCTCGGCGCATTGGGAAGTACAGACCTCGACCACCGAGGAGTTCGAAGAGTTGGCCGCGACTCCGATGGCGAACGCAATCGGCGGCCGGCGCGACGACGTATTTCTGGAAGAGCCCCCGGTGCAGCGGGCCGCCGTGCAATCGTTGTTGCACGTCAAGCTGATCGTCAATTTCACGCCGACCGATCCGCGCGATGTTCAATTGCGGCCTTACGACGTCGAGAACATCGTCTCGATTTTGCGCGCTATTTCCCGCGAGCCTCAGATCGGCACGTTCAGTCTGGTCTCGTTCAACATGCAAGAGGAACGCGTCATTTTCGAGCAGGAGAATGTTACGCGGATTGACTTTCCGGAGTTGGGGAACTCGGTAGGGTCGATCGAGGGCGGCAAAATCGACATCCGGCAACTGCGAGACGAGGAAAGTGGCACCCGATTCCTGGCGGACCTGCTGCAGCGGCACTTGGCCCCGGGCGATCCCGAAGCCGACGCTATCATTTTCGTGGGCCCCAAGCTGGTGCTCGAAAAGAAGATTTCCGGCGAGCTGCTCGTCAACAGCGCCGTCACCAGCCCGGTGTTCTACCTCATCTACGACCGCAATCCTCGCGCTTTTCCCTGGCGCGACGCGATCAGCAGCATCCTGAGGCCGTTCCGGAGCCTGGAGTACTCGATCACTTTGCCGCGAGACTTCGGGCTGGCCATGAAGGATATGATGTTCCGGCTGAAAAAGTAGCCCGCCCTTCTGGGTTTGACCTGCCTTTCCTGATTCGTTTTCCACCTTGTTGACGCACCAGACGTAGCGGATATCGCTACTGAGCGCCCACTGTTGCGCGGGGTTCGACCGATCGCGTTTTCATGAGCCGTTCGATCTCGCCGGGGTCCTTCGGCAGGCCTTTGCTCAGCACTTCGGCGCCGTCTTCGGTGATCAGCACCATGTCTTCGATCCGCACGCCGATGTTTTCTTTTGGCAGGTAAAGTCCGGGCTCGATGGTGACGACCATGCCGGGCTCGAGGGGCGCGCCGGAGTCGCCCGGGTCGTGTACTTCGAGCCCGACGTGGTGGCCAAGTCCGTGAATGAAATACGCGCCTAGCGGCTTCCCATCCTGGTCGCTGCCGTGGGAATTGAAATAGTCTCTGACGATTTCTGTCAGGCTTTTTTTGCTGTGCCCGCCGAGGGTCATCCCCGGCTTGATGGCGTCGAGCGCGGCCTGCTGCGCTCCCAGCACGATCTCGTAGATCTCCCGCTGACGCGCGGTGAAACGGCCGTCCACGGGCACGGTTCGCGTGATGTCGGTCGCATAATGGCCGTACTCGCCGCCGAAGTCCATCACCACCAGCTCGCCGGGCTTCAACTGCCGGGTTGACTGCGAGTAGTGCAGCACCGTTGCGTTCATGCCGCTGCCGATGATGGGCGTGTAGGCGGCGCGCAGGCAGCCATGGTCCATTGTCACGGCGAGCATGGCGGCCGCGATTTGATATTCGTAAATTCCGGAGTCCATCTTCGTCCAGGCGGCGAGGTGCGCCGCCATGCTGGCCTCGGTGGCCTTGCGGATTAGCCGCACTTCGCTGGCCGCCTTGAGACTGCGCATCGCCTCAACAGACTCGCGGATGTCAACCTTCGGGTGACCCGGGGCCAGCTCTTCGAGCCGGGCGCTGCGGTCGGGCTCGGGCGGCTGTTCGTAGCCAGGAGTCTCGCGCGGTTTCAGCGTATAGACCCGGCGGCGGTCCTTGAGCGCCGCGGAAACCACCTTCGCGAGGTCTTCGAGCGGGCGCACTTCCTTAAACCCGGTGATTGCCGCCGCGTCGGGGTCCTCAGCGCCCAGCCGTCTTCCGGTCCAGGCTTCGTGCCCCGGGTCGCGTCCGGGCAGGAACAGGATCTCGAGGGGCGGGCTGGCCTTGTCCTCTCCCAACAGGCAGATCACGGCGCCAGGCTCGTTCCAGCCGCTCAGGTAGTAGAAATTGTTTTCCTGGCGAAACGGCGAGCGCGTGAACTGCCCCTCGCGCTCGGTAAACGCGAACAAGAGCACGACGCCGTCGGAGTGCCGCGCCGCAAGAGCCTCCCGCCGCTGGCGGTAGGCTTCGAGCGGTTCGCGCTCGATAGCCCCCAGGGCCGCGGCAAGCACAATCCAGAGCACAGCCACCCGGCGCAGCAAAATCATAGGCTTAGTATAGAGTTCGCTGCGCCACCTGGCCGCTTAGGGGTACAATGCAGGATCGTTCTGTTCTAACTGAGTTTTTGATCATGCGTTTTGTCCGCGGCCTGCTTCGACTGCTGGCTATCGTTTTCAACCTCGTAGTTGGGTTCTTCCTGTTTGGTGTGGGCTTCATCGGCTCGCTTACCGGGGAGGACCTGCATTTTCCGCTGATTCCCGTGGGAGGCGATGCCTTGACCTGGACGCTGATGGGCCTGGGTCTATTCGCGCTGGCCGCCACGGTGCTCTCGCTGGTGCGCTTATCGGTTGTCCGCTTCCTCATGGTCTTGTGGAATCTGCTCGTTGTCGGTCTGGTCGGCTACGCGATTGTGCGCAGCTCTTATCGTTTCAACGGCCCGGAAGACTTCCGCAACGGAATGATTTTCTTTGCCGTTTCGCTGCTCGCGCTTTGGGGCGCTTGGGCTCAGATGAGAGCCGCGACCTCGGCGCCGTCCGAGTAGCAGCGACGTTTTCGGCCGCAGGGTCTTTCTTGTGGCCCCAGCGCCACGTCCTCAACCGCAACCAACGCACGATCAGGACACTACCCGCAATTTCCACCCGTGCCAGCCCTAGCTCGCGGTGCTACAATCGCGCCGGGTCACTTTGTTGTGTGGAAAACTCGAAGGTCTCGTACAATCCTGCGTTGCTGCCTGTTCGTCGCTTTCCTGCTGGCGCTTGGCTATGCCCAGGTGCGCGATGAGTTGCGTCCCGAATTCGCGGCGCAGCTCGAAATCGTCGTCGAACAAACCGGCACGGGTGAGGTCGTTCCGGCCCGGGCGTATCTGTTCCGCAGCGGCCAGCCGTTCCGGTTGAGTCCGGTCGACAGCCACCTGCCGTTGCGGGTCGACCTGTATTACCGCGAGAGAGTCTGGCGGCAGGCCGATCGCCCCACGGTGCTCGAAGTGACCGCGCGGGATCTCTCCCACTTCCTGCTCCTCGATGGCCGCGCCAAGTTTGACCTGCCGGCGTGGGACGAATACCGGCTCGAGGTCTATCGCGGCTTTTTCTTCAAACCGGCCGTGGTCGAGTTCTCGCTGCGGGCCGCGGAGCAAAAGCGAATCGTCGTGCGACTCGATCCGATCGCTCCGGATCGCCAAAAAGGCTGGGTCGCGGCGGACGATCATATCCACCTGATGCGCGACCGCGAGGACGACGAACTGTTTCTTCGCTGGATGCAGGCGGAAGATCTCGCCGTCGGGAACTTCCTGGAGCTCCAGCGCCAGCAGCACGCCGCCGTGCAGTACGGCTTTGGGACCGAAGCCGAGGCCCGCTTGCCGGGTTACTCGATCCGGTCCGGCCACGAGTCCCGCAGCCTTTTCTATGGTCATGTGCTGTTTCTCGGACCGCGCCAAATGATTCGGCCATTGAGCGTCGGGACTGAGTACGCCAACTCGCCCGAGGCGTATCCCTTCCCCGCGTTGCTGTTTGATCAGGGCCGCAAGGCGGGGGCCGTGGTGGGGTTTGCGCATTTCTACGGCAGCCAGCCGAACTCGACGCTGCTCATGGACCTCGCGCTCGGCAAAATCGACTTCATCGAATTGTTCCAGTTTGGCCAGCTTCATACCCAGCCCTGGTATGAGCTGCTGAACGGCGGGTTCCGCGCCGTGGGGCTGGCCGGCAGCGACTTTCCCGCCAACATCGGCCGGTTTGACACCTGGCCGCGTGCTTTCCCGCTGTTGGGGCCCGAGCGCGCCCTGGTGAAGACGAACCCGGGCGAGTCCGCATACGAGGCCTGGGCGGAAGGAGTGCGCAAGGGCGCAGTCGTTGTGACGAATGGGCCGCTGCTCGACTTTACAGTTGAGGGGCACGGTCCCGGAGACGTGATTCGCTGGGACGGCGAGTCGTCGAACGCCGTGGGTACCGCCTCCGCCGTCTTCCACCGGCCCATCAAGAAACTCGAAATCGTGGCCAACGGGCAAGTCGTGGCTTCGCGTGCCGCCGGCGAAGCGGAAACCGAAGTCTCTCTGCAGTTCAACGCGCCAATCACGGAAAGCACCTGGGTCGCCGCGCGTGTGCAGGCCATCCACAACGAAGGTGAGCCGGAGATCTGGGCGCACTCGAACCCGGTCTATTTATTGAAGGAAGGCAAGCCCGTATACGTCGAGGCGGACCGCCGGGCGCTTCTCGATCGTTGGACGAAAGAGGCCGAGTACTACCGGAATCCCGCCCTGGTGTTTGCCGACGAAGGCCAGCGCCAGGCGCTGCTGAACAGCGTGCAGGAGACCTTCCGCCTGCTGAGCGCCAAGCCGTCAGACGGGAACTGATCGCTTCGGCATTTCGGACTACGGATCTGACTACGGATCTAGGGCCAGGCGCGCCATGGATGTCTCTCACGGCACACGCAACGCCAAGGGAAATCGGTCTGAGGAAAAAAAAGCCGGGCGGGTTATTGGCTCCGGAAGGAACCCGCCCGGTCCATCTCTAGTCGCCTGGGGTGGGCGACACAGGAAGAGGGGTTACATCTAGGGGTTGAGGATCAAAATCTGTCGCTCTCGCACGAGCGCCGCCTGCCAGGGCCACTGGCATCGCCTCCAGGGTCCGCGACAGCCCGTTAGGGCTTCGCCGGCAGGCGGCGCCGGACAATTCCTTGCGGTCACGCTGGCCCCCGAATGGGGTCGCCACTAGCTCAGCGCCCGCGATAGCCGTATTCCATTTCGCCATGGGCCGCTTGAAACTCTGCTGCCCCGGTTCGGCCACCCGCGCCCTCGGGCGCGGCGTCTCGTGGTCCGCCTGGTTCTGTTCTTTTCGGCGGAAAAACTCAACCCAAGAGGACTCCAGGGCAGGTTCGATCCGCGGGCAGCTTGTTTTCGCGGATTCGACCGCCACCGGACCTAGCCGAGGCGCCGCACTAACCCAGGCGCTTGACTGTTTGCCTAGACTGCCTGGGTTTCTCATCGAGTATCCGTTTTTCAGGTGGCCTTCTTAATAAGTAACTGCTTACTTTTGAGATGCTATCACGGACTTTTCTGGAACGCAATAAAAAAGTGAGCAGTCACTGAGAAAAAAATGAGCGAGCTATCGCACGCCGCTGAGTTGGCCGATCAAAGATTCGGGGTGACGGGCTGATGCCTTGTGTCTAGTAGTGGATCCCTCCACACCCGGCCGGTTTCGAGCGGCTCGATCGCCTGCACGCACACGCAAGAAACAGGCCTCATCATCTTGCGTTCCCGCGTCAGTGAAGAGAAACCGGCCTCCCGCAGGCTGGAGTGTAGCGCAGCGTCCACGGCGTCGACATTTCTTTCGGTGGCGCCCGGCAAGCGTGGCTGAACAGCCACAGTAATGGCTCCGCCCGGCTTCAGCACGCGGCGGATTTCATGCATCACGCGAGGCAGGTCACCGCAGAACTGCAACGAATTGATCGCGAACACCTTGTCGAAGGAATTGGCCGGATAGGGAATGCGCTCCGCCGACGCGCACAGCAACTCCACCAAGCCCGCTTCGACTGCGACCGAGTTGCGCCGGCTGGCCTGCCTCACCATCTCGCGGGATACATCGACCCCCGCGACAAAGCCGTGTTCGACCTGCTCACTAACGCGAAGGATATCGACGCCGGGACCGAAACCAATCTCGAGAACGTGATCCCCCGGCCGAACGTTCAGCAGCGCGAGGACCCATTCGCTTCGCCGGCGGTTCTTGAGCGCCAATAAGTGGCCGGCTAGCCATCCCAGAACCCCGCTGGGCCGGGAAAACTGCCGCCGCCAGCCGGTTTGGCATCCGGCCGCGCCCGAGACTTGCGTCAAGCAGGAATCCATGGGTTTTCTGGTTTTCTTGACCAGCTTCTGAACGCAATACGAAACACGGAGCGGCCATGTTCCCGTTTTCTGACGGCGCGACGAGGCGGCCTGTGTCGATTCGGATCGCTCGTGATTCTCGCCGTTCGCTGCACGGCGGCACGCGTCCCGCTCGTCCCACATTCGCAATAAGCGAATGCGCATGGCCCGCAAACTTTCATCGAATTAGACGCGAGCCTGGCTGGAAAGTAAGGTGGAAGCTCTACGGATTTTGTAGTGACGAGGAAATTGCTGTGAGCGAAGGGGATAGGAGACTCAGCGACAGGCGGCCAGTGCCGGAACAAACCCAAAAGCTATCGGGCCGTGGCTCGACCTTCGCGCTCCGGGCCGTCATTCCGCCTGCGCTACCCGTCTGCTATGCTGCATCGTCCTGCCGCGCCCCGCGACTGTGGCCGGATGCAATCCGCCGGAGGTGAGCGTAGAATTGGCTGGAACGCATCCGTGATGCAACGATCGCGCCCATATCGTTCGCTAGTGCAACGCATGATCCACGGCAGCGATGAGTCTGCGTATCGCGATGACGGGTAGCCGATGTTCCTGATGGGTCAAACATATTTCATGAGCACCCTCCTGCTGTTTGCCGCCGCTGCGGTGCTGGCCGCGCAAGGGCGCCCTCCACGCATTGCCGTGGGCGGCATCCTCCATGAGTCGAACACCTTTTCCAAAGAGCTGACGGATCTCGACGACTTCGAGACGGGCATGATCCGCCGCGGCGAGGAAATCGAAAAGGAGTTCGCGCACTCCGCGCACGAAGTTGGCGGTTACTTCGAAGGCGCGCAGAAATTCGGCCTGGAACTCGTCCAAACGATTGTCGCCAACGCAACGCCCGCCGGTCCCGTGACCGATCAAGCGCTTGACAGCCTGACGGCGGAGTTGATCGAGCGGATTCAAAAGGCGGGGCGGCTGGACGGGTTGTTGTTGGCGCTGCACGGCGCGATGGTGACCGCAAGCTATCCCGACGGGGACGCTGAAGTCCTGCGCCGGCTTCGAAAAGCGTTGGGCGCCGAACTGCCGATTGTCGTGACGCACGACGCCCATGCCAACGTCGCGCCGGAAGAAGTGCGTCTCTCGACGGCGCTGGTGATTTACAAAGAGGTCCCGCACATCGATCAGCGCGAGCGAGGCGTGCAGGCCGCGCAAATCATGGCGCGCATCGTCAACGAAGGCGCCCGCCCGACGCAGGCAATCGAGAAGCCGCCGCTGCTCTACAACATCCTCTACCACAACACTAAGCGCGAGCCGATGCTGCCGCTGGTGGACGAGGCTCGCCGATTGGAGCGCGAGAATCCAAAAATCCTCGCGGTGAGCGTGCCGGTTGGTTATCAATACGCGGATGTGCCGCAGATGGGGCCCAGCGTTGTGGTCGTCACCGACGGCGATATGGAATTAGCCCAACAGGAAGCGAAACGGCTCGCCGCGATGATGTGGGACCACCGCCACGTCATGAAACTCGACCTGCCCGATGCTCGCGAAGCCGTGCGGCGCGCCATGGCCGCGGAAAAGGCGCCGGTGGTGCTCGTCGAGATGGGCGACAACATCGGTGGTGGCTCCGCCGGCGACAGTACATTCCTGCTGCGGCAGCTCATCGAGCAAAAAGCGCAGGGCTACGTTTCAGCGATCTACGACCCCGCGGCCGTTCAAGCCGCCGTTCGCGCCGGCATCGGAGGAAATTTCGATCTCGACGTCGGCGGCAAAACCGACGCATTGCACGGCGAGCCGGTGCGCGTTCGCGGCCGGGTGAAGCTGCTCTACGACGGCGAGTACGTCGAGACCGCTGCCCGCCACGGAGGGCGGCGCTATCTCGACCAGGGTTTGACGGCGGTGATCCACGCCGAAGGCTCGACCCCGGACCTGCCGAACGTGGTGCTGCTCAACAGCAAGCGCCACACGCCGTTCAGTCTGGGCCAACTCACCAGCGCCGGCATTCAACCGGAAAAGCAAAAGATCTTAGTGGTCAAAGCCGCGGTGGCGTTTCGCGCCGCCTACGAGCCGATCGCGGGAACCATCATCGAAGTCGATACGGCCGGGTTGACGGCTGTCAATCCCCAGCGCTTCACCTACAAGCGGGTCCGGCCGGAGTTACATGGTCTACGCTGACCGGCGTCGCGGGGGCAATCCGAGCCGCCGGCGTAAGCCCGCGCTAACCCCGAGCCTTCGCGGCCGCGTACGAGCACCGCTCGACTCGCCCGTTGAGGCTAAGCTGACCCGCACGGCTCGGAGTGACGATTCAAAATGGCTATGAGAAAACTTGCGTTGGCCGTCTGTTTGACATCGCTGTGCGCGGCGCAGAGCCTGCATGAACGGGCGTTCGTGATGGACGCGCATGTCCACGTGATGAGCCGCCAGCTCCTTCAAGGCGTGGAATTCGGCGACCGTCTGCCCGACGGCCACGTCGATCTGCCACGGCTACAAGCCGGCGGCATCGATGCCGTGTTTTTCTCGGTGTACACGCCGGAAGCCTACTACCCCGCGCGTCACGAAGTGAAAAACACGTTCCGAGTCATCGAGCTCGCGCTCGACCAGATCGAAAAGAACAAGGATCGCATTGAGCTGGCTTTAAACGCTTCGGACCTCGAGCGCATCGCGCGCTCCGGCAAAGTAGCGGCCTTTCTCGACCTCGAAGGGGCCTTCGACCTCGACGGCGATCTGCACGTCCTGCGCGCGCTCTACCGGCTCGGGCTGCGTTCTCTCCAACTCACCGCTCACAATTACACGAACGAGTTCGCCGACTCCTGCTGCGATATTCCGAAGTGGGGCGGTTTGAACGAACGCGGCCGCCGCGTAATTCGCGAGATGAATCGCCTGGGGATGGTGATCAACGTGGCCCACGGCTCGAATGAAACGATCCTGCAGACGGCGGCCGAGAGTGAAGACCCGGTGATATACACGCACGGAGGGTTTCGGCATTTCATCGACATCACGCGGCTGATCAGCGACGAGGCAGCCAAGGCCGTCGCGGCGAAGGGTGGAGTCGTCGGCCTGCAGTTCGGAAACTCGCTCAACAATCCCGAGTACTTCCGCTGGAAGCACAACGGCCCGCTAGTGTCGGATATTTCGACCAAACTGGAGCAGTACAAGTCGATGACGATCGAGCAAGTCGATCAAGAAACAGTGAAGGACCTTCCCATGGTTACGCTGCCGGGTTCGACGCCAGAGCAATACCAGATGGGAGTCGACCAGCTCGCCCGCGTTATCGACTACGGCGTCAACCTGCTCGGCGAAGACCACATAGCCCTGGGCTCGGATTTCGACGGCGGCCCGCTGCTGCCGCGAGAGATGAAAGATGCAAGCGACTACGGGCAAATCACCATCGCCCTGCAAAAGCTGGGCTACAGCGAACAACGCATCCAAAAAATCTTGGGAGCCAACCTACTGCGAGTAATTCGCGAAGTAACTGAGTAGCACAGGCAATCCTGCCTGTGCCGGCTGCGCAACCTTGCCGTGCAAAGTAGGGACAGGCGCTCCCACCTGTCGGTCCGGTCGAAGGCCTAGCCGCAAGAAAAACCAGAGCACAGACAAGATTGTCTGTGCCACGCCCTTATCTTCCGAGCTTATCGAGAAACAACCGCTCTCGAGTTCCACGGATGACTGAGCGTAGGCGGCGCCGCATACCGCCGCATTCCAAAAACCAACCGAGCCCCAGCGCCAGGCTCCAGCCTCACCGTGACCGCACCAGAATTCAGAGCCTGAGTGCTGCCTCCAAGCTCAACCGAAGTGAACTCATGCTCGCGATAGCCCCCGGCCTGCACCACCAACTCCCGCGCGGACACCTGATTCAAGTTCACCAGCGTTACCGTCACCGAATCGGCGGTCAGCTTCTCGACCAGAGCCCCGACATCGGCAGGCAGCCCGGCGCGGCGCGCCACGGGATCGAAGTACCGCAGCCGCGAGTGCAGAGCCCAAAGTTTTCCGCCAGAAAAATAGCCGCCCATGGTGAGCTGTGTCAGATTGTCGGTTTCCGGAGGCACGATGCCCAGCAGCCAATCCGCAAGCCGCGTATCCGGAGTCGTCGGGTCCTCGCGCATTCGTTGCACGCGGCGGCGCACAGACTCGAAGTCCTCCTGCAGCGCGCGCACCGGAAATCCGGGGTCCGCGCCCTCGAGATACGCAATCCAACCCTTGTCCTTCGGAATGCGCGCCAGATCGCCGCGGTCCATCGACCACAGGTAGATCTCGGTCAGCCGATCGATAAACAGATTCGGCGTGAAGTGATAAAACTGCGGGTCGCCGCGGTGTTTGTAGCCCTTGGGGTCGCCATACATCTGCGGCAACAGCGTGCGTCCGTCGGCAACTTTCTTGTTCTCGTAAAGGATATCGATCTGCTTGCGCAGGACGTCGATGTATTTGCGATCGCCCGTCAGCAGATAGGCGTTCGAAAAGCCGGGCCATGCGCCCGACGTGACGGTGTTGCGATGGCCGATCTGTTCGATCTCGCCGTCAAAGATCGTAAAATTCCAGCCGTAGGTTCCCTTCCACCACTGGCCGTCGTATTCGCCTCCAGGCTCGCCGTTAAGCCCGACGTTGGTCGGAATCATGCCGCCCGTCTTCTGCGTGCGCGCGAGCCACGCATCGATGTATTCGATCGTCCAGTCGCGGTATTTTTGCTCGCCGGAAAGCATGTAGGCGTTCAGGGCGAGCAGTGTTGCGCCCATGTTCAGCGGGTGGTCCCCGACCGAATCCAGATATTCCTCGCAGTGCGCCAGCATGCGCGGATACCACTCTTCCAGATCGAGCATCTTAGCGCTGCCATCGGGGCTATGCAGAATATGAAACACACCGGGCACCAGGTCGCCCACCCAGTCGTAGGTCGTCGCCTTGCGCATCATCGGCCCCATGCTGCCGGTCCAGATACTTTTGATGACCTTATTCGCGGGGTCGTAGTTCTGCGCTTCCGGGTCGTGGCCCATGTACATTTCGGCAAAGCGCTTCATGCGGGCGACGAATATCGGATCGTCCGGGCCCGAAAGCCCATAAAGCAAAAAGCCGCGCATGCCCTCGCCGGTGTGAAACCAGTCCGACTGCGTGATGAACTCACGGTGATACGCCCCGTTCTTGGACAACTCGGTGAGCGTGGTGCGCAGCTCTTTGTATTGCGCCAGATGACCTTCGAGGCCTTTCCGGTAAAGGTCCAGCACACTGTCGGACCCGCCCAGCGCGTGCAGCAAGGTCCAGTTGTAATACGTCTCTATAGCGTCGTCGGGCCCGTCGAGCGTGCCCCAGCGCGGAGTGTGCAGCAGGTAGCCGCGCGAGTCGATATATTTGGCGGCAAACTGCTCAACTGCCCGTGAATTCGCGTCGAGCAGGGCCCGCTCCATCAGGGCCCAGTCCGGAGGCGGCATCGGCGCTTCGACCACAATGCGTGGGCCTTGGGCGAACACCGCAAGGGTGAACAGCAGCATCGCGCAGAGCAAGCGAAGAGTGGGCGGCGTCACGTTCCTGCGCGTTTCCATGAATGCGGTCCAGCTAAGCAGCAGCGGTCGATTCATCGAGGAGCCTCCTGACGGTGCTCCATATCCTAGCTCAGGTCGAGTTCAGGTCGGGCGGCGACATCACACCTGAGAACTTGCCGGTTGACCGCCGAACTGCGCGCCGGTTGACTGTCCCCGAGGCGTCACAGCCAGTGCTATCACCCGCGGACCATTTGCAGGATAATAGGACCGGGCCAGCCCACCTTTTCCTTCTATCGCGAGTTGGCATGAGTCACCCCGTTCTCATCACCCGTCGCGGACTCTTCCTCGGACTCGGCGGAGCCCTGTTCGCGGCCGACCCGCCAAAACCAAAAGTCGCGGCCATCGTCACCGAGTTCCGCCATCGATCCCACGCCGACGTCATTTGCACGCGAATACTCAACGGCTACTACCCCAACGGCCAGCGACAGGAGCCGCGAACCCGCATCGTCTCGATGTACACCGACCAGGTGCCCGCCGACGATATGAGCCGCGGGTTTGCCCATCGCAAGCGTTACACGATCTACCCCACCATCGCCGAGGCGCTGACTCTGGGTGGAAACGATCTCGCGGTCGACGCCGTTCTGCTGATCGGCGAGCACGGCGACTACCCCGATAACTCGCGCGGGCAAAAAATGTATCCGCGCCACGAGCTGTTCGAAAAGATCGCTGACGTCTTCCGCAAGCAGGGCCGCGGCCTGCCGCTGTTCTGCGACAAGCACCTCTCGTACTCCTGGACGAAAGCGAAACAAATGTACGACTGGTCGCGGGAGTTGAAGATCCCCTTCATGGCCGGGTCGTCGATTCCCGTCACGGTGCGAGTACCGGAATTGGAAATCCCCTACGGCGCCAAAATTCCACGCGCGGTCCAAACCGGATACGGTCCTCTCGACGCCTACGGATTCCACACTCTCGAAGCCATGCAGTGCATGCTGGAGCGCCGCGCGGGCGGCGAAACCGGCGTCGCATCAGTCGAGATGATCGAAGGCGCCGCGGTGTGGCGCTGGCGCGACGGTGACGGGAAATGGTCGAAGCCGCTGCTCGACAAGGCGCTCGCCAGCAATCCGCATCTGCCCGCCGGCGCGATTGAAGAACATTGCAAGCAGCCGGCGTTGTTCGTGATGAAATATCGCGATGGGCTCGACGCCGCCGCCTACATGCTCAACGACTATGTGTTCCGCTGGGATTTCGCGGCCGAGGTCGATGGCCGAATTGCCGCGACGCACTTCGGGCAGGTGCCCGAGAGCCGCGACCTGCCGCACTTCGACGGGCTGACCCACTGTATCGAAGAGCTTTTCGTGACGGGCAAGCCGGTGTATCCGGTCGAACGAACCCTACTGACGACAGGCGTGCTGGCGTTTCTGTTCGAGTCGCGCGAAAAGAAAGCGCGCGTCGACACGCCGCAGCTTGACGTTCAATACCGCGCGCCCGAGCGCACCTATTTTCAGCGAAGCTGACGAATGGAGGGACTTGCGATGAGACATCCGAGTGCAGCGTTACAACGGCGAGGATTCCTGGGAGCCATCGGCTGGCTGACCGCGGCCGGCACGCTGCGGCCGAAGGATTTGTACGCCGCCTACCTGGCTTCGCGGCACGGCGAGATGTATCGCAACATCGGGGTGAGGCCGCTGATCAACGCGGCGGGAACCTACACGACGCTCACCGGCTCGGTGATGACCGAAGAAACGCGCCAGGTGATGGCCGAGGCCGCGGGCTGTTTCGTGCCGTTGGTCGAGCTGCAGCAAAAAGCGGGCGAGCGCATCGCGAAGCTGATCGGCGTGCCGGCGGCGCTCGTGAGCGCGGGCGCGGCGAGCTCCATCCAACTTGCGACGGCCGCATGCCTGACGGGTAAGGACCAGGAAAAGATTCGCAAGCTGCCCCAGACCGAGGGCATGGCCAACGAAGTCATCATGGTGAAGCAGCATCGCATGGGCTTCGACCATGCGGCGCGGACTTCGGGCGCAAAGATCGTTGAAGTCGCCAGCGCCGAGGAACTCAGCAACGCAATCGGACCCAAGACAGCGATGCTGTTCTTCGTTCACATCTACGAGCCCAAGGGCAAGATCAGCCGTGCCGATTTTCTGGCGGCGGGCAGGAAGGCCGGCATTCCGGTGTTCAACGACGCCGCGGCCGAGCTGCCGCCGCACGACAACCTCTGGAAGATCGTCGAGGAGGGCTTCGATCTCGTCGCCTTCTCAGGCGGCAAAGGGTTGCGCGGACCGCAAGCGTCGGGGCTGCTCGTTGGCCGCAAGGATTTGATCGAGGCCGCCGCGCTCAACAATAACCCGCACGCCGATACGATCGGCCGCGGGATGAAGGTCGGCAAAGAAGAGATCATGGCCTTGATCAAAGCAGTCGAGATCTACGTGAGCCGCGACCACGAAGCCGACCAGAAGCTATGGCGCGGCTTCATGGAGCGCGTCGCGAAAGAAGTAGCGGGCGTGCCGACCGTGAAGGCCGAGATCTATGTCCCCGGGCCGGGCGGGCACCCCGTGCCGTATCTGCGAGTGCAGTGGGACGCCGCAAAGCTCGGCCTCAGTTACGCGGAATGTGGCAAGAAGTTGAGCGAAGGCGAGCCGCGTGTCGAAGTCAACGTGGCTGAAAACGAGATCACCCTGGCGAGCTATAACCTGTTTCCCGGCGAAGACCGGATCGTAGCTTGGCGGCTGCGCGAAATACTGAGCGAGGCCGCACAGGGCTAGAGGAATCAGCCGGCAAGAGCCGTTTCGCCGTTTTAGTTGCAGCCCGGCTTTGCGGCAAGGCGCCCGGCGCGAGTCTCGCAGCCGCCCGGATAGGCAACACCGAAAGGTTTTCTGTGTATCAACGCATCATGATTCTGTGTCTGGCGGCGGCGCTGCCGCTCGCCGCGCAGCAATACGACTTGCTGATCCGCGGCGGCCGTGTAATCGACCCAGCCAATGAAATCGACGGCGTTATGGATATCGCCGTTCAAGGTCAGGCGATCGCCCGTGTAGCTCGCGACATTCCGGCCACACAAGCCAAGAAAATCATTGACGCGACGGGCGCCATCGTCACGCCAGGCCTGATCGACCTGCACGCTCACGTTTTCGGCTACTCGGGCAGCATCTTTCCCGACGACACCGCCCTTTACGCCGGCACAACAACAGTGGTCGACTGCGGCGGCGCCGGCTGGCGCACCTTCAACGAGTTCAAAGAGACCTTAATCGATCAGGCGCAGACGCGCGTGCTGAGTTTTATCAACATCGTCGGGCACGGAATGATCGGCGAGCCCTACGAAAGCGACGTCACCGACATGGACCCGGAAAAAACGGCCGCCAAGATGGCCGAATATCCCGATTTGATCGTCGGCATCAAGACGGCGCATTTCACCGGAGAAGGCTGGCCGGCGATCGATGCGGCCATCAAGGCGGGCGAGCTTTCCGGCAAGCCGGTCATCATCGACGACAAAATTTTCACCAACACCGGCCGCACGTCCAAAGAAAAGCTGCTCGGGAAGATGCGTCCAGGCGATCTGCACACGCACGCCTTTAACGACAGGCAGGTTGAAATCGTAAGCCGCTTCAACGGCAAGGTCGAACCCTACGTCTGGGAAGCGCGCAAACGCGGCGTGCTGTTTGACCTAGGGCATGGCGGCGGCAGTTTCATGTGGCCCGTGGCGACGAAAGCCGCGGCCCAGGGCTTCTATCCCGACACGATCTCGACCGATCTGCATACGTCAAGCATCATGGGACCCCGCTCCGACATGCCCAACTGCATCACGAAAATGATGGCGCTCGGCATGGGACTCCCCGACGCCATCGCGCGCTCGACAGTCGCGCCGGCGAAGGCCATCAAGAAGTTTCCCGCGCTGGGCACGTTGGGCGAAGGCAAGGAAGCCGACATCGCGGTGTTTCGAGTCGAGAAGGGAGTCTTCGCGCTGATGGATGCCTGGAAAAAGAAGCTGCTGGCCACCGAACAGCTCACGCCGATTCTGACCGTGCGCGCGGGCAAGATCGTGGTCGACGTCGAAGGTCTGGGATTTCCCGAATGGCAGGAGGCAGGCGATTATGTTTCGATTCCCTAGGCTCGCGCCATCCGCATGGAGTGCGCGGCTGCTGCTCGGGATCGTGGCGGCGCTGCTGATCGCACCGCAATCCGCGGCAGCCCAAACCGCGACGGCCCAAACCGCGACGCCGCAGCAGGTAACAGCCGCTGAGCCCGTCGTCTACGACGTACTGCTCAAGGGCGGCCACGTCATCGATCCCAAGAATGGCCGCAACGCGCGCCTCGACATCGCAATCGTCGGCGGACGCATCCATCGCGTGGCCGAACATCTGCCGCCGGCGCAGGCGCGCAAAGTCGTCGATGTGTCCGACTACATCGTCACGCCGGGCCTGATCGACATCCACGCGCACTACGACGTCAGCGGCCCAAGCCTCAGCCTCAACCCCGACCACAACTCGTTGCGCAACGGCGTCACCACGGCCGTCGACGCCGGCACGTCCGGCTGGAAGCGGTTTGAAGAGTTCAAGAAGGATACGATTGACCGCGCCGAAACCCGCGTGCTGGCGCTGCTGAACATCGTCGGAGCCGGTATGTATGGAAGCGGCGAAGGCGAGCCCGAAAACGACGTCGCGGAGATGGACGTCGATGCCGCCGTGCGGATGGTAAAAAAGTATCCCAACATCATCGTCGGCATCAAGACGGCGCACTACCAGCCGGCGGATTGGGAAGCCGTCGACCGCGCGGTGAAGGCCGCCGAACTATCCAACACCGTGCTGATGGTCGATTTCCACCCCAAGCCGGGGCGCGGCTACGAAGAGCTGATCCTCAAGCACATGCAGCCCGGCAACATCCACACTCACTTCTACGGCCGTCTGACGCCGCAAATCGACGAGAACAAGAGGGTGCAGGACTACATGTGGAAGGCGCGCGAGCGCGGCGTGCTGTTCGACGTCGGCCACGGCTCGGGCAGTTTCTGGTTCCGCATCGCCGTGCCGGCCATCCAGCAAGGTTTTCTACCCGACACGATTTCGACCGACATCCACAAGAGCTCGATCATGCTGCCTCACGCAACCCTTACCAACGTCATGTCGAAGTTCCTCAACATCGGCATGACGCTCGAGCAAGTCATCGAGCGCACGACGGTCAACGCAGCGAAGGCGATTCGTCGCTACGATCTGGGAAATCTCGACGAAGGCAGCGTCGCCGACATCGCGGTGCTGGAAGTCGAACGCGGAAGATTTCCTTTCGTAGATTCCGGAAGGGCAAAACACATCGGTGACCGCCGCTTGAACGCGATTCTCACCGTCCGCGCCGGCGAAATTGTCTGGGATCTGAAGGGCCTAGCAGCGGAAGAATTCTCGAACGTGGGACCCTACAGCAACTTCAAGTAAGTGCGCGGGCGGAGCGTGGCGTGGGCGGGGACAGTCACCCCGAGAGCAATCTCCGCCCGATGGCCAAGGTGTAGCGCACGGGTGACTGTCCCCTCAGGCCTATGTGGTGGCTGTCCCCTGAGGCCTCAATCCACGTAAGCAATGCAGTCGATCTGAAGCAACTGCCCCGCCCGCCGGAACCCAGTCGTTCCAAAGTAAGAGCGCACCGGCCGCGGCTCTGGAAAAAAACCGTTGTAGGTTTCATTCATTCCGTCCCAGTTCTTCTCGGGATCGACAAGCGAAACCTGAACCTTCAAAACGTTCGCCATCGAGCTGCCGGCTTTCTCGAGGCTTTCCTTCATGATGGTCAGCGCATCGGCGGTCTGCCGCTGAACGTCGCCAGGACCGTCCGGGCGCCGCTCGGGGTACCAGCCTCCGATACCGCTAAGAAACAATAAGTGCCCCGAGCGAATAGGCCCTCCCGCGCGCTCCTTCTTGGGCTCCCAAGGCTCCGCGGCCTGCGCCGCCGATGCCCCAGCCAGCCCGAGCGCCACTGCGGTGAGAGCTTCGCGCCTTGAACTCGGCTTTTTGGGTTTGGTCATGATCAATGTCCTTGGTGCGTGCGTGTGGGTGGCGCACATTGTGCGGAGGGGACAGT
>JBBDWJ010000143.1:22020-33566 GCA_040902925.1 Bryobacterales bacterium
CCCGCGCTCTGATTTTTCGCCTATCGCGCAAGATTCAACACGCGGGTGGCTGTCCCCTTCGAGATAGAGATATCTAGCCGGCCTTACCAGCCTTCGAAGGATCAGCCGGCGGTGGGCCGCCGTGAGTATGCCGCTGCGCCGACCAGCGCGCGTTCGGGTATTCTCCCAGGTTCAGATCGCCTTCCATTCGATCACCCGACAGGCGGCCCGAAAATTCATAACTGAGCCGCGAGCCCTCGATGGGGAGCACGCTCTGAAACCGCACGCGATCGCCGTCAATCTCGCCCTCCACGGGCCCGCGAGTCACCGAACCAACATGCGTGCCGGTCAAACGGTTGCCGAAAGCCTCGAGAAAAAGCAGATGCTCCGCTTCGCCAAGAGCAAACTTTACCCGCACATCCCAGCGGCCGGAAAGATCCGTCGCAGGCGCGGCAAGTGTAATCGCGCGGGGCTTCGGAGCATTTCGAAAAGCCTCGAACAGGCGCTCCGCCACAATCTTATACTCCTCGGGTTTCAACGCGACCGGACGGAAACGAAACGAGTGGCCCTCGCCCTCGGCGTGCGTCTGAATCGCCGGGCTGCCGCTGAGCAGAATCTCGTGCAGCTCGCCGGCATTGAGCCCAATCTTCTCGGGGTCCCAGGCTGGTTGGAAATGGCCCGCCGCGCGTTGGGCCGTGCACTTCGCCCGTCACGCCATCGACCTTGGTGATGGCGCTAGCGATATGCGCGTACCAGCCCTTCCACTCCTCGTACTCGGCTTCGATGTTGCGCTGGTTGACCCAAACGTCCACGGCCGTCGCCATGCCGACAATCTCCTCTTTGCTGACCTTCATCGGCCGTCCAAAAGCGTGGTGCGGGGCGCTGTTGGCGAAAGCGGCCCGGACGAGATCTTCGCGCCCCAAAAGCAGGCCGGCCGTCTGCGGCCCGCGCAGAATCTTACCGCCGCTGTAACACACCAGGTCCGCGCCCGCCGCAAGGTAAGGGTTTGGAACAATCAGGATATCCGCGGCCGCATCGACCAGCACGGGAACACCGGCCGCCTTCGCAATCGGCGCGACTTCTTCGAGCCCGAGCCGTACCTTGTCGAAGCGATTGCCGAGCACCATCACCAGCGCCGTGCGGTGGTTGATAGCTGCTTTCAACTCTTCAGCGGAGTCGACCTCAATCGTCTTCAAACCGATCATGCGGACCGCATGGTCATACTGATTCCGCGAGCTAGCGGGAATGATGACCTCGTTCTTGAGCCCGGTGAGATCGGGGAGCTGCTGCATGCGTTCGGGGTCGGTCCCGGCCACGCAGGCGGCGCAGGAATGCACCAGCGCGGCGGCGGCGCCGGACGAAACCATCGCCCACGGCACCAGCAGTTGCTTCGCGATATGGCGGCCGGCAACTTCCATGAGCTGGTCGAGATTCACATGGTAGTGCGAAGCGTGCTCGACCGCCTCGATCACTTCCGGCAACTGCCGCGACCCGCCATTGATCGTCACCGTTGCTGTGCCGTTGATGAACGGATTGGCGCCGATTCGTTTATAAACGCCGGGGGGAGGCTCGGCGACCGCCGCCTTGGCGGGTACGGCCGCGGCTTCCGCCAGCAACGCAGCAGCCAGCGAGCTGGCGCCCAGCCACTCCCGCCGGTTCAAAACAGGGCCATGCTTTTGGTCTCGCATTCAAGGCTCCTCTCGACGCCTCTTCAAAACGGCCTGCGCGTACAGAATTAACGGCCGCTAACGGCTGGCCGTCCTCGCACGTAGTGTACACCCACCGAACAAGAGTCCGCCTCTCTGGACCAGTCCAAAACTCGGCCGAAGGCAGGCAAATCAGCCGAAGGCGGCTCGCACGCCACTGCAACCCGTCCGCGCGGAACCAACGCATCCAAACGCGCTAACCTGATCCCTGGAGACGAACACCCGTCTCCCGGGATCGCCATTGAGAATCATTTCCCTCATCGCCAGTGCTACGGAAATTGTTTGCGCCCTGGGTTTCGAGCAGTTTCTGGTCGGGCGTTCGCACGAATGCGATTATCCGCCCTCCATCGCAAACCTGCCGGTCTGCACCAAGCCCCGCTTTAACGTCTCGGGAACCAGCCGCGAGATCGACGAACGAGTCAAAGCCCTGCGTCACAAGTCGCTTGTTGACGATACGCTGAGCGTTTACGAGGTCTACGGAGAGCAACTGAGAGACCTCAAGCCCACCCACATCGTCACGCAAACGCAGTGCGAAGTCTGCGCGGTCAGCCTGCGGGATGTCGAACGCGCCGTCGCGGAACTCATCCACTCCGACGCGACGATCATTGCTCTCGAACCAAACGCCCTGGCCGATATCTGGCAGGATATGTGCCGCGTCGCGTCCGGTCTGGGAGCCACCGCCGCCGGAGTTCGCTTGGTCGCCGGCCTGCAGCGCCGCATCGAAAAAATCGAATACCGCGCCCGCCCGCTCAAGGCGCGTCCGTCGCTTGCCGGGATTGAGTGGGCAGACCCGCTAATGGCTTTTGGAAACTGGACACCAGAACTGGTGCAGATGGCCGGCGGCAGGAACCTGTTCGGAGTGGCCGGCCGTCACTCGCCTTGGATGAGCTTCGACGCTCTGGCGGCGGAAGATCCGGAAGTCATTCTCATTGCACCCTGCGGGTTCACCATCGAGCGGGCTCTTGAAGACCTGCCGGTGCTGCAAGCCAACCCCGGCTGGAACCAATTGCAAGCCGTGCGCAACAACCGCGTGTACATCGCCGACGGCAATCAATATTTCAACAGGCCCGGCCCGCGGCTGGTGGAAACTCTGGAGATTCTCGCCGAGATCTTGCACCCCGGCAGCTTTCAGTTCGGTCATGAAGGAAAGGGATGGGTGCGGGCGCCGCGCATGACGAACGCCTAAAACTCGACTCGGGATCAGCCGCCCGTGGTCAGCAGGCCTCGCAGCACAGGCCGCTTGCAACTGATGCGGTAAGCGTAATCCGTGCCGGGCGTCAAGCCGCCGAAGATCACGCTCTGCGACTTCGACGGCGACCCGGAATAGGACTGCCGCGTAATGTTTGCGGCGGAAGAAAAATCGAGAGTGGTGTGCGTCAAGTCGACCTTGCAGGCGTCGGTGTCGGGCGCCGTCCAGGAAATCGTAGCTTGGTTCGTGGTGGCGGTGACCATCGCAGTTTGATTTTGACTCTGCTCGTCCCTCAGCACGTCGATATCCGCGCCGTACCCCGCATAAGCCGGCTTCGGCTTCCAGGTACCGTTCTCAAACGCCAGGTTTAGCCGCGTATTCAAACTCTCGTTGCACGGGTTGGCGGTCGATCCGACGAACTGCAAATCCGCGAACGTGGTCAGCGTCGAGTTCCCGATCAATTCATGAACACAAACCGTATCGGTCGTATTCGTGGAGTCGGCTTTCACCGCGTACGTCCCCACTCGGCTCGACTCCAACCCGGGGATGATCACGTTGTCCGAAAAGGTAGACAAAGGATCGGGACTCGCACCCCGCACAAAACACTCAGCGAAAGCCGCGGAGCCTTCGGTCTCAATCGGAACAGGCAGCTCGGTGCTCGAGCTAGGCAACAGCGACCGCACGCCCAGCTCGCTCGAATTGCTGCCTTCCGTCGCCACGAAGATGTTTTTGGTGATCGCTACGCCTTGGCCCCGAATATTGACGCAGTTCATCAGGTGCGGCTTTGCGGAACGCTCCACATGGAATGTATTGCGCGTAATGATCAGGTCCTCAACGCTATCCCAGATCTGAAACAGCGGCGAGCCCTGGCTGCAGTCGTCGGTCTCGCAATAGGTTTCCGCGTCGAGCTTCACGATCAGGTTGTCGTGAACATAAACCCGCTCCGTCGGCAGAATGCGTCGGAACGACGCTTGGGTGTTGAATTGGGCCAGTTGTAAGAACCCGGCTGACCTCTCGACGGTGTTGTAAGCGACCTCGACGTCGCGAATCGTGGTGTCGATCGTCGAGGCGCCCGTGCCCACATTCTGCAGGTTGATCGTCGAGCCGGAGGCGTTGAAATCCGTCCGGCAGCCCTTGAAATGATTGCCTTTGATGGCGCACGCCTCACAGCTCTTGAACTCCAGGCAAAACGTGTGCCGGTAGTAGTGCCCGTTCGATCGGTGGACCACCGCATCGCTGTTCCACAGCAGGTTGTCCGCGATCGTCATGTCGGCGTTGCCAACCCCGCCCACCGTGTCCGCGAAAAGAAACGGCGTGCGCAGAAAAACGGTGTTACGGACCTGCACATCAATGGACCGTGTCAGAAAAAGCGAAGTATGGGTGTTGACCGAGGGCAGTCCCCCGGGATTCCCCGTCGTCGGGTCCACGCGGTGCCAACGCTCCCCCTGGAGCCAGGAGTTGAGCACCTGCAGCCGTTGGTGGAGGGAACCGTCGATCCCCGATGTTTGTCTCCACGGAAAGGGAAAGTGAACGATCACCCGGTCGTAGGTGATGTCGGTGCGGAATGTATTGTCATCAATGCGGCTGAATCCCGGACCGATCAGGTCGGGCTCCCACGTAATCCAGCCCGGCGTCGCTACCACACCCTGCGCGGTCGAATTCAGCAGCCGGATATGATCGGCGTCCTGGACGTCGAAATACCAAACCTTCGGCTCGACGCCGCCCAAGTCGTCGTCCGAAGTTCCGAAAACCGAAAACGCGCTCAGCCGCCGCACGGTTCCCGATGTAACTCCGCTACATGACGCTCCCGGCAGCGTGATATTCGAGCCTGAAACGGTCGGCTTCCAGATGCCGTTGCAGGCGCCGTTCGAAGTGCCTTGGACGTAGAGCGGTTGGTTGTTGTTGATCTGATACTCGCCCGGGGTTCCGCTTACGGTCACCGTCGAGCCCGAGCCCGACGTAATCGTCATGTCGGGAAAGTTACCGATCCCATGAGACGGCGCCGTCAGTTCCGCCGGCGTCGAGTTTGAGATCGATTGGATCGGCAGCGCAATCCAACGGCGCAGCGTGCCGCCGCTCGCATACGTGCCCACGAGGTCGAGGGACGATCCGCCGCAACTCGTCGACGTTTGCAGCTTGAAGGTTGTTGCCGTGACATTGCAGGCGATCGCCGGCCCGTACGCTCCCCGTATCCCGGTCCCCGCCAGATTCGCGGTCACGAAATCGCCGTTCGCAATGCCGCTCGTGCTCGCAACCGTGAAGGTGTCGGTCGAAGGATTGATATTGGTGATCGAATAAGTCAGCGGCGTGATCTCATCCAACGCCGGCGGGGTCACCGAAATGTTTTCCCAGTAGTAGCAGCCCGCGTTCGCCTGGTAGCGCAGCGGTTCAGTCCGCAGGTCCTTCAGGGTGTTCACGTTCAGGCTGATCTTCCCGGTGTAGGGAATAAAGCTCGGATCGGTGCCCGTGCCGGCCGGCGGCAGCAGCTTCGCGTCCGCCCCCGATCGAATCACGACCATGCCGGGGCAAGCATTGGGAAGGTCGTAGCGAATGCGTGGGGTCGTCTCCTTTTCCGGCCGGCAAACTTCCGCGGGCGGGATGACGATCTCCTCAGCCGTTCCCCCGCCGGCGGCGTCCCCCGCGGCGTCATTGATGAGCGCCTGCAAGTTCGTGCAGCCCGAAGCAACCGTGCGGGTGTCGCCGTTGATCGCCGGCGCCGAGGTGACCCCGGAGTGAGAAGGCGCCGCGGGCTTGCATGGCGGCCCATCGGCGCATACGTCGAGCGTGGCCGTGTGAAAGCGTGGGAACTGGCCGCTCGTGCAACTGATCCCGGAATTCCCCGAACCGTTGTTACCAAACAGCGCGTTGTCGCCAGGGCCACAATTGGTGCATGTCACCGGGCACGTCACCGGGCTCGTCCACGTGGAGCCGTCCGTGTCGGTTACCACTGGGGAGAAATAGACATCGCTGTCCGGCGGCAGGCTCTGTATGCGCAGATTGCGAATCGTCGACGTGTTACTGCCCGCGTCGGCAGGACGCGTGGCGCGGTCGAGTGAGACGTTGTCGTAGTCAAAGAAAACCCGGAATTTGTAATTGTCATGGGCCGCGCTCAGACTGCATAGCACGCGCGCCGACCGGTCCCCTGTGTTGACAAAGCAGCCGATCAAGTCTGGTGGCGTGGCAGGCAAAGGCAGCGCTGCAAGCAAGAAAAACAGGAGCGCCGCCAAGCAGAGCATGGAAAGGCGCTCTCGCCTGTCCTTCGCCCTGCGACAGCGAAGTCCCGGAAACCACTTCGCCCCGTGGCTGTGGGAGCAATAGGCGCCATGATGCGCGCAATGCCCTGCACAAATCGCGCCGTCAGCCGGTGCAGAATCCGCCACAAGCATTCCTACAAAAGTACCAATCATTCTGTCATTGCCTCACCGGGTGCTTCGAGGTAAACGGGTTGCAAGCATCGCCGAGTTGGGTGTCAGCGGCGGCGACCTCAAACGGGGCCGGTGGTTGGCCGCTATCTGCCCACACAGCCGCCGAATACGTTTCGCAATCCGTCGTCGTAATCGCATCACCGCCGGTGGGTCCGCCGACCCGCAGCGGTGCGCCCAGAAACGTTAGCGACGAAAGGATCGTTGTATCCGCCGACGGGCAGTTAGCGTCCGCCAGCACAATCGATTTGCCGGCCACGTACTCACGGATGGCGCAATACTGCCGCCGCATCTCTGTATTCGCCAGCGCCCGGTCGTACAACAGCATCAGCGCAACCTTCGAGCCATTAGGGAGAAAGCTCGCACCGCCGGTCGAAATCGATGCCGCCCCAATCGCCAGGTTCTCCGCGTTGTCTGTCGTGCCGCCTGCGCCAAGCATGGCATCCGAGCCATGATCGCGCCTTCCGGAAGCCGCGGACCCGTTCCAGCGCACCGTCCACAGATGCCACTCGCTGGTTGGCGTCGGAGTCTCGATCGTTGTCGAAGTCCCTCGCAGAGTCGCGCGCACGCCGCTCGCCGAAAGCGAACCGAGCTCAAACGTCGTCTGCGCTCCGGTTGACCGCGCCACAAACATACCCGTCGCATCGGACGGTTGCAATCCAACCACCTGAACGGTAAAGCTCTCCGACGCCTGCGCAAACAAGCTCGTGCTCCCAAACGAAGTTCTTAGGCAGTCTACAAAGTCGCCGCCGTCGAACTGCAACCCTTCGCTGATTCGCGTGGGATCATTGGCATCGCTTCCCGCCGTCGCTCCCAGCCGGCAGTCATTGCCGTTCCCGCTTGCGTCGCTGACGGTTTGGCCCGAACCGGTAAGGTTCAGCCGTAACTTGAGCCCCACCGGCGAGATCTGCGCCGGAGCAGCGGCCACTAGCAGCGTGGCGGCCAGAATAAGCGCGCGTAGTATCACTGCCTCACCCCCATCGTCAGACTCGCCCAGACGATCTGTAGGCTGCCGGCGTTGTTATCGGTGCGCTGCACGCGAATCCACAGCGCATCCTGGGGGTCGCAACCCGACAAGTCCAGCGTGGCAACCGTCGCGTCGAACCACTGATTCGCCGTCCCCGGAGAAGTCAGCGAGAAGGTCCCCGCCGTGTTGTTGAATGCCGCCGGATTCCCTGCGCTGCCAGTCGCGGCGCACTCGGCGACTCCCGCGACCGTGAAACCCTGACTCGTTTGCGTCGTTCGGAACCGCATCGCAAGCGACGGGTCGCTCCCGTCCCAGCGCTCGGCGATCTTCGGCAGCCACAGATATCCGGTGATATCGTCGGAGCCGTTGCAAACGCTGCACGGCCCGAACACCAGCGTCGCGTAGGGCGCCGTCTGGCTTACCTCCGAGATCGTGGGCGCGTTGCTTGACCCCGACGAAACGTACCATCCGGCGTTCCCGTTCTGGGTCACGCCGGCGAACAAATACTCGAGCTGGACCGGCTCGGGGATCGCCCCTTTTGCCTGCCTTGCCAAGTCGATTTTGGTTTGCGCCGCGGCGGGCAACGCCGTGATCAGCAGCGCCAACCCCACCGGAATACTCTTCAAGAGTCTTCCGCAAGCAGCAGCGATTCCCTCAAACCCACGCCGATACCTTTGACCAACCATCAGTCATCCTTCCCTTCCCAAACTGGCACCCAAAGACTGCCTGAGCATCCCGATCCGCCCGGCGATTCAGCCGGCACATTCCAGCCCCGTGGGAGCGGAAAAGCGTAGCCGGAGCGCGGTGCGGCGGCACGGTGGGTGCGATCGGGCGCGCGAAAAACGGAAAAAGGCGCTCATTCGCAGCCTTTGCCGCGAGTGAGCGCCCTTTCCACCCTGCGCAGAATCGTTTCGTGTACGCCGGGCTTGCGCTCAGCCCTGGAGTCAACGCCCCTATCCGTGGCTCGGAACCCGCGGGCTCGATTGCTTCACAGCCTCAAAGCCCCGCGGATCTCCCTCTTTCCCACCATAGCGTGAGCGCCAAAACATCCAGCCCGCTCGGGGCTACAACACCCCCGGGCCATAAACCGCATCCAAGACTTGTACTCCAGGGAATATGGCATCTATATACAGTATTAAAATTGGTCGAATAGCCCTATATATTGTTGTTTTTTCAGTGATCGGATCATACGCCAACCAAGCCCTTTAGCGGCTCGCCCGCGGTTCTACATCTTTTTTTTGAAGTTCTGTGACTGGGGGCCTTCAACCGGGATTCAGGCGCGCGGCAAGCGGGAACCACCAACGTCCCCGCACCCAACTCAGTGTGGGAAAGCACACGTCCGCGTCGTCTTTCTCGAACCGCCAAAACGGCGCAATATACGCTTCTCAACGCCCCTATTGCCCGTCCGGCAAACCAGAATACCCATCGGCTGAAAGTTGCTGTGTCGACCGCCGAAACATTGTACAATCAGAGGTTTCGGAGGAACTTATGGGTCACGATCCGCGCGGGGTGAAGTTCGTCCTCACCGCGCCTGACACCGAAAGCACCGAGCAGGCGTTCAGCCCTTGGAAGCAGATGGTGTATGCCTCCGCTCCTGCCCGCTTCGTGCCGCGCGCGCTTTATAAGAACAAGTTCGACCAGCCCCGCTACCCCGACGGCTCCGCCAAGGTGATCCCTTACGGAGTGCGGGTCGTGGAGGCCGCCTTGCTCCGCCACTATCCGGAGCAGGATGTCGTCGTGTGTTACCCCGATGACCTCGACAAGTTTGTAGGTCCGAACACCGTGGCGGTCGGCGTCGGAGCCCATAACCCCATTGGAACTGCTTTTTCTACAGGGGTTTACAGCAACATTTTTGGCAGCTCGGCGCGGCCCATCAACGCCGCCGAAAGCGAGCGGATCTACCTCCACCCCGCGCTTCGCAAACACCGCCCCAAGGTCATCGTCGGAGGAGCCGGAGCTTGGCAGATCGCCAAGACCCAGATGCAAGACCGCCTGCATGTCGATTGCATCGTCAACGGCCGCGCCGAAGGCGTCATCCTGGAGCTTTTTCAGAAAGCGGAGGCCGGCGAGGAGTTGCCGCGCTACGTGCAGGCTCCCGAACCGGCGGTCGAGCAGCTTCTAATCCCGAAAAAGCGTTCGACCTATGGCATCGTCGAGATGAACCGTGGCTGCGGGCGCCAGTGCGCATTCTGTTCGCCGACACTGGAAACGCGGATCTCCGTACCGCCCGATCAGGTGCTTGAGTCTGTCCGGTCGAACACCCACAACGGCGGCAAGATCATCTTCCCGGTCTCCGAGGACATCTTTATCTATGGCGCGGCGGCGCCCTTCTACATCCCCAACGCCAACGAGATCCTGAAGTTCTACGACATGATCGCGCGCGAACCCGGCGTTGAATACCTGCCGCTTTCGCACGCCACCATCGCGCCGGCGGCGGTCAACCCGCAGCTCATCAAAGACCTGTCGAAGATTTTGCTCGACAAAAGCGCGCTGCGGAACCGCCATTCAAGCCATCCGGATAAGAAATTCCTCGCCCCGCTGATTGGCATCGAGACTGGCTCGGCGCGCCTCGGAGCCCTCACCATGTCGGGCAAATCGCTGCCATTCGACATCCGCGACTGGCAGGAAATCGTCGTCGAGGGTATTAATATCCTCAACGACAACAACTGGTTTCCGGTGTGTACCTTCATCGTCGGGCTGCCCAACGAAACCGAGGACGATATACGGCAATCCCTCGATCTGCTGCACCGCCTCAAGAACAACAAGATCCTTTACGTGCCCTCGATCTTCACGCCGCTCGAAGACACCCGTATGGCTAGCGGCAGCGCTCTCAAAGCCAAGCAACTGACCAAGTTGCAATGGGAATTCATCATGACGGCCTGGAAGCAGAGCCGTGAATTCGGCGAGATGCGCGACCGCTCGCGCGCCTTCTTCAGCATTGGCACGAAAATCTTCTACCAGGCACGCGGCCGTTGGGTACACGGTACACAGTTCAAATGGCCCGCGATGCGCTTCGCCGACGTCTCCGAAGAGAAGCTCCAGCACCACCTGTATCTCAACTGGGATAAGGAGAATACGCTGCCGCTCCGCAAGCCGCGGCTCATCGCCAAGCACCGCAAAGACTCGCTCGATCAACTGGCTCGTATTCACGACACCCAGCCGTTTAACATCTACGGGACCAGCCGCGTGGAAGACGGCCTCGCCGCAAGCAGCCAGTTCCGGGTGGTGGCGGCAAACGGCAAACCAAACGGTCATGCCAACGGCGGCACGCAGGTAATCGAAAAAGAAGAACCCGTTGCTGGTGATTAGTGGGACAGACAATCCTGTCTGTCCAAGCCAAACAATCCGTCAGTCCAACCAGCCGCAGCCACACCGCGAAGCGACGTGAGGACCGGCACTCATGCCGGTCCTAGGCGGGTCGTAGGCTCGCCCGGAATTGCGGCTGCACGCTCAACCCAACATCTCTCGTACTCCGCATCTCGAGTACTCCGCGCCGCCCGCTAAGAAACCCCAGGCCGTATTGCAATAGACTGGAAGAAGGACGTTCACCAACATGCCGCCACAAGACGTAGCCGAAAAAGCGCCTCCCCACACTCGCCACCAGCCCGTAGCGATGGTCCCGCCGCCCGTGCCGTTGACCCTTGACGGCTCCAGCCTGCTGCATCAGATGTTCCGCCTGCGCTGGACGGCCTGGCGAAAACTTTCCGGCGAACAGCGCCAGAACATTACCGAAGAGGCAGTGGCCGCGCTCACCGCCATGGAAACCCATCCCGAGGGCGGCACGGCGCTATTCTCCCAGCTCGGCCACAAGGGCGATCTGCTGGTCGTTCATTTCCGGCGCTCGTTCGATGCCCTCAACGAAACCGAGCTCGCTCTCGCTCACCTTGAGCTGAACGAATATCTGGAACCCACGCATTCCTACCTTTCCGTAGTCGAGCTTGGGCTCTACGAATCCTCGGTGCAGCTTTACGAATCGCTGCTCGAAAAAGGCATCGCGCCCGGCAGCCCGGAATGGATTCAGGCCGAGCAGGAAAAGATCGACGAATCTTCGAAAGCCATGGCCCAGCGCCTGTGGCCCGATGTCCCGCCCCATCGCTATCTATGCTTCTACCCGATGGACAAAAAGCGTGGCGAGGTGAACAACTGGTACGAAGTGTCGATTCAAGACCGCCGCCGCATGATGCGCGATCACGGCATGATCGGCCGCCGCTACGCCGGAAAAATCAAACAGATCATCTCGGGCTCGATCGGTTTCGACAACTGGGAATGGGGCGTGGACCTGT
>JBBDWJ010000144.1:0-3811 GCA_040902925.1 Bryobacterales bacterium
CTGGACTGGCGTTTGCGCTTACTGTGGCGCTACCGCGCGGCATTCACGCAGCCCCTAACACTTAACGTAGTAATACTAGCAGCCCGTGGTAAAACTGCCGTGGGTCGCGCGGCGGGCTCCTGCGGTCGCTCGGCTAGGAGTGAGGAGGACGGCGATCCGCGTCGATCTTCTCCGACGAACGACAACGCCGACGACCGCAAATGTCCGCCGCCCATCGGGTTACGCGCCATCGGGGATCCTTCAATCCGCTGAAACCTCGCAGTCGTTGTCCTAGCCGTACGCAGCTTCGTACCCCAGAAAAGCGCGTAACGCGGCCCGCGGCACTTTCACCACGGGCGGCTAGACTAGTCTAGCGGGTCTAAACTAAACTAGCCCGCACCAAGGTTTCCCCCGCACTAGGGTCTCATAGATAAGCCCGCCGATGGGTTTTTACGCACCGGCCATCAGCCTCGTCCACTGCTGCTGGAAGGCGATGATCGAAATACCAAGGAAGAACAAAAAACAGCCGATCAGCCCTAGCTGAATCTGCCAGGGAGGGCGCAGTTCGGGAGGCAGCAGGTTGCGGTTGATGTAGAGCGTGTGGAGCGCGGTGAAACCCAGGCCGATGTTGCGCAGCGTGGCAGTGACGATGGCGAGCACGAGCGGGTTCGGCGTCAGGCGAAGGGCAATCAAACCCCAGATGCCGTAGAGCGTCAGGATGCAGTAATAAATGTATTTGACCTTGTGGCCTTCGAGATGTTGGAAGCGGCTGCTGCCGGTCCAGATGACGTCGGTCCAGCGGCGGGAGATGCCGTCGACGTCGGAAACCAGTGGCGGCGCCAGCACGATGAAACCGCACAACAGCGTTGTGTACCAAAACACCTGGCCATAGCGCGCCGCCATTCCTTCCGCCGTCATGGCCGCCGCGGCGTGGCCCTCGACGGTTGCCCCGGGGATGAATTCCAGCGAAAGCATCGATGGCAGGGCCATGCCCAGCACGCAACCCACGGCCCAGATCGCGGTTTGATCGCGAAAGATGTGGCGCAGCCAGCCCCGCCAGTGTGCGAGGTTTTTTCCGTCAATCGCAAAGACTTTGCCAACGTGAGACAGGCGGAATTTTTTCCCTCCCACCATGCTCGGAATGGCGCCGACGTGCGAGCCCATGCCCCAGCCCTTGTCGCGCGTGTAGTTCGAAAAGTTCATATTGGTGAGCCCGCCGGCGCCGGCAATCGCCGCAAAGGCCGCCAGTGTCGCCCAATCGACCTCTTCCTCCGGCAGCGAGCCGAACCGCAAGAAGCCGCTGAAAATTTCGACCCAGGTTTCCCAGCTCACCATGAACAAACAAACGAACGACAGGTAACCGAGTACGAGCACAACCTTGGTGACCAGCACTCGCTCGACGGCGTTGTAGATCTTGCCGCCGAAGATCAAAGGCAGGAAGGCGCTTAGAAAGATGACATAGCTCAGCGTGCGGACGAGCGAATCGTCCGCGGCACTGGGTAGGCGCCCCAGCATCACCGCGGCCAGCGGCACGGCTGCGTTGGCGGCGAGATACGGCCAGATTCCGCCGAGATCGATGAGGATATAGAACCATACCCAGAATTTTGGGCCCGGCGCGGTGCGAAAAAATCCGACGAAGATGGGCTCGCCCGTATAGAGCGTATAGCGCATCACGCTGAGGTTGTAAAACACCTGGAAGCCGATGCTCAAAGTGGCCAGCCACATCAATTGGCCGCCGTAGCGCGCCGTGATGATCGGCCCGAATAGCCACTCGCCGCCGCCGATATTGCTGCCGACCAGAAGCAGTCCGGGACCAATCAGCGCGGTCCAGTTGCGCCATCCGAACGCCGGCGGTGGAGGCAATTCCGCGGTCTGCCAAGGCGCGAAATAGCGCGCCGCTTTGGTCCTCGAAACTTCCCCGGGGGCCGTAGACATGGCGAAGATGATAGCAGAGGGGCCAAAGCGGATTGCTGGTTCGAGTCGGTCGGCCTCGCGGAGTACTACAATCGCAGGTGCCATGTTCCGCATCCTCGCGTTCGGTTGCCTATTCCTAACCGCTAGTTGCTCTCTGGGTTTTGCCCAGGCCAACCTCATCCTGCATCACGGAAAAATCATCACGATGGATCCGCTGGTGTCGATCCACGAGGCGGTGGCCATCCAGGGCGGCAAGATAGTCGCCGTCGGGTCGAACGAGTCTATTCTTGCCAGACACGCCGCGAGCGACACGCCGATGCTCGATTTGGAGGGCCGCTCCGTGGTGCCCGGCCTGGTCGATAGCCACGTCCACGCACTATCGGCCGCGTTGAGCGAGTTCCGCGAGCCACTGCCGCCGCTTGACTCATTCGCGGCCATCCAGAGCTACGTCCGCCAAAGGGCGAAGAAGACCCCCAAGGGGGAGTGGATCATCGTGCCGCGCACGTTTCCGACGCGGCTTGCCGAGATGCGGATGCCCACGCGCGAGCTGCTGGACGTGGCCTCGCAGCACCCGGTGCTGTTCGACGCCAGCTATACGGTCGTGGTGAATTCCTACGCGCTGCGGATTTCCGGCATCACGCGCGACACCGAGGCCGCGCCCAATAGCGAGATCGTCAAGGACGAGAATGGCGAACCCAACGGCATCCTGAAGAACGCGCGCGGACTCCTCAAAGGCCTCGACGCAGCGGAAGGCTTCACCGCGGAGGAAAAGCTCAACGCGTTGGAGCAGATGCTGCGGCGCTACGTGGCCGCTGGGCTGACCGCGGTGGGCGACCGCGCGGTGGACGGCGAGCAGATCGCGCTCTACCGCCAGCTCAAAGATCAGGGCCGGCTGCCATTGCGGGTCGTAATGACCTGGCGGCCCGGCGCTTCGGGACCATTTGAGGAAATCGTTCGCGACGTCAAGACCGCTGACTTCTCGACGCACACCGGCGATCGATGGCTGAAGTTCGGCGCCTACAAAGTGACGCTCGACGGCGGCATGACCATCGGCACGGCCTACCAGCGCTTTCCCTACGGCGCTTTCGGCAAGCAGCTTTACGGCATGACCAATCCCGACGACCGCGGGCTGCGTTTCGTGCTGCCCGAGAAGCTGCTGGCGACTTACCGCCTGGCTCGCGAAAGAGGCTGGCAACTGACGGCCCATTGCCAGGGCGGCGGCGCCGTCGATGCGTTCCTGGACGTGATCGAGGAGCTGAATCGCGACCGGCCGCTGGCGCGCGAGCGCCACCACTTGATGCACGCCAGCTTTCAGAGCCCCGAAGCGATCGCACGAGCCGCGCGGCTTGGCGTGCTGGCCGACGTGCAGTCCCCCTGGCTCTACTTTGACGGGCCGGCCCTTGAACGCGTCTTTGGCGCCGAAGGCATGCAATATTTTTTCCCGCTGCGAGCCTACATTGACGCCGGCGTGATCCTCGCCGGAGGCAGCGACCACATGATTGGCTTCGACAAGAACAAGGCTGTAAATCCCTATAACCCCTTCTTCCAAATGTGGGTCGCGATCACGCGTACCACGAGCGAAGGCAAGACGCTGGGCCCCGAGCAGCAGATCTCGCGCGAAGAAGCCCTCAAAATGCACACCACTTGGGCGGCCTATCTGCAGTTCGCCGAGAACGAGCGCGGTTCGATCGAAGTTGGCAAGCTGGCGGACCTGGTTGTGCTCGACCAGGACTACCTGACCTGCCCGCTGGATCAGATCAAAGACATCGAGCCCCGTATGACGATCATCGAAGGCAGCATCGTTTACCAGCGCTAGCTCGCATATTTCCTCAGGACTCGGAGCCCCGGCAGGGGCGGCATGCCAGTAGCCCGGGGCGCAAGCCCCGGGTTACCGATCCAAACCCACGGATCTGTAGGG
>JBBDWJ010000144.1:3821-33336 GCA_040902925.1 Bryobacterales bacterium
CGCTCCTTCATCGGCGGTCTCGGCAAGGCGTTCATGGCAGGCATCGCCGTGGATCCTTTGAAGCCATTGGGCTACAAGGGACGCGACCCTACACGGTTAGTTAGTTCCATGTCTTCCCGACCCGGGGCTCCAGATAATCACGGATCGAATTCTGACATCTTCTCCCGGGTACCGTTCCCTGCGGCTATCGTCTCGCGTCTTCCTCAGGACTTATCTGGTCCGTTTTGGCGCCGGCGCGACTCCCGCCGTTTTTCGATTCCCTGATAAGCCAACTCCCCGCGCGGGCCTGATAAACTGGGTGGTCTTATGATCGAACTCTGCCCTGATAATCAATGGCGCGGCCCGCTCGAGAAGGCCTTCGACTTCGCGCAAACGCAAGTGCGCGGCTTGATCGAGCGTGACCCCGACTTCTACCCGATGTACACCGAGAAAGGCCGCTGGCGGCACTCGGGAGAGGCCTGGACGCACTGGTGCGACGGCTTCCTGCCCGGCATGATGTGGATCTTCCACGGCCGCACTCAGGACCCCGAATGGAAGAAGCACGCCGAGCGCTATACAACCCCGCTCGAGCCGCGCAAGATGGACCGCAACGTCCATGACCTGGGCTTCATTTTTCTTTCCACCTACCACCGCTGGTATCGCCAGACCGGCGACGCAAGCCTCAACGAGGTGGTGATCCAGGCCGGGCGGACGTTGGCGATGCGATTCAAGGACAAAGGCGAGTATCTCTGCTCGTTCATGGGTCCGGAGTCGATTTTCATCGACATCATGGCCAACGTCGGCATCATCTTCTACGCCGCCCGGGAAACCGGCGACAAGAAACTGCTTGATGTGGCGATGAGACATTGCCTCACTTCGCGCCGCGTGCTCACTCGCGGGGACGGCAGCTCGTCTCACGAAGGCATCTACGACCTCAATACGGGCGAATTCCTGCGGCAGTCGACACAGCAGGGCTTTCGGGGCGATTCCTGCTGGTCGCGTGGGCTGTCGTGGGCGATTTACGGTTTCACGGCGGCGTATCACTCGACGCGTGATGCGCGCTTCCTGCAGACCGCCGAGGCGTGTGCCGATTTCTACATCCGCGAGACGCCCGCCGATGGCGTTCCGCTGTGGGATTACGATGTGCCCGCGGACGCGCCACACCGCAACCGTGAGTCCTCGGCCGCGGCGATCACCGCCGCCGCGCTGCTGCGACTCTCCCGGCTGAGCGCCGACCCGGTCAAGGGGCATCTCTATCAGCAGGCAGCCCACCGAATTCTGATGACGCTATGCAGTGAGCCCTACCTCGCCGCCGGCTCTCCGGGCTGGGAAGGCATCCTGAAAGACGGTATCTATCACTTGCACAAAGGTCTGGGCGTGGCTGAGTCGGTGATGTGGGGCGAATACTTCTTCGTCGAGGCGCTGGAACGCGCCCTGCGATAAATTGACCGCAAGCGGGATCTCACGGTCGGGAGACCCGCGAAATCTGCGGGCATCCAGTGGTGCTGAGCGGTTTGATCGGAAAATCGCGGCTTCAGGCGCCGACCGTGAGCGCCACTTTTTCTTCGGTCTCCGCCGGCGCGGTCGCTTTCACGTTGGGCATGCGCACGGAGACAAGCCTCGAGACGCCTGGTTCAGCCATTGTGACGCCGTAGAGAGTCTCGGCCGCCTCCATGGTGGTCTTGCTGTGCGTGATGATGATGAACTGCGTGTGGCTGCTCATGTGCTCGAGCAACTGACGGAAGCGATAGAGATTCGCTTCGTCGAGCGCGGCGTCCACTTCGTCGAGCACGCAGAAGGGGCTCGGCCGGTACAGGAACGTCGCCATCAGCAGCGCCAGCGCGGTCAGCGATTTTTCACCGCCCGATAGCAGAGCGATGTTCTGCAGCCTTTTGCCCGGAGGCGAAGCTACGATGTCGACGCCCGCATCGGCCGCGTTCTCTTCATCGCTCAGGCGCATCTCGGCGATGCCGCCTCCGAACAGGGTGCGAAAGATCTCGCGGAAGTGGCGGTTGATCTCCTCGAGCGCAATCTGGAACTGCCGCCGCGAGGCGGTATCGATCTCGGTGATCGCCTTCTGCGTATCGCGAATCGAATCCAGCAGGTCGCTGTGCTGTATCTCGAGGAACTCCATGCGCTGGCGGGCTTCTTCGTATTCTTCGAGCGCCAGTACGTTGACCGGCCCGAGGCTCTCGAGCTTCGCGCGTAATTGCTGGTAGCTCGCCTCGGTCTCCGCCAACTGCTCCTCGGACAAGTCTTCGCCGTGCGCCGAGGCTACTTCTTCGATCGTCTGGTGCAATTCGCGCTGGCACTCTTCGGCGAGGTGCTTGAGATCCGACCGGAGCTGCACCAGGTTCAACTCGATCGTGGAGCGTCGGTCGCGGGCTGCTTCCAGATCTTCCCGGACGGCCTTGACCTCTGCCTCGAGCTCGACCGTTCGGCCTCGAAGCCCATCAAGGCTTTCCGCCGCTTCCTTGATCTCCTGCTGAAGCTGGCCATGGCGCGCGTCGTGTTCGGTGAGGCGCTGCTCGATCTCGATGTTGTCGGCCAGCAGGCGTTGGCGTTCCTCGCCCCAGTGGCGAATCTGCTCGATGATGCGCTCGCGCCGCTGCTCGTGCTCTTTCACGGCCTGCTGCGCCCGCGCCAGGGAAGCATTGGCAGCCTTGAGGCGCTCTTGGAGAGTCGCCACTTCGGTGCGCAAGCCGGTCTGCTCTTCGACGAGCTGCGAGTGAAGGCGCTGGCCCTCTTCAAGCTGCTGGCGCATGGCCGACAGCGCGTCCTCGGCCTCGGCCCGTTCGCGGTCGCGCTGCTCGACGGCCGCGCGTTTCTGTTCGAACTCTCCGGCGGCGCGTTCCTGCTCGTGGCTCAGGCGCTTGATTTCAAGCTGCGCCAGCGACAAACGCCGCTCAGCCTTCTCCATCTGGTTCTTGGATTCACGCAACTGGTGCTCGGCCGCCAGGGCTGCTTTTTCGAGGCTCTGGAGCTGCGAGCGAACCCCTTCGAGCTCGGCCGTGCGCGCCGTGATCTGCTCCTCTGCCTGCGTGGTCGCCGTCGATGCCCTCTCGAGCGATTGCTCGACGTTAAGAATCGCCGGCCGCAGCTCGCGCAGCTCGCGTTTGAGCGCCAGCGGTCCTGCCGCGGTCTTTTTGCCGCCGCTCACGGTGTAGCCGCGATAGCAGACGCCGTTGGGTAAGAGAAAGTGAAAATCCGGATACTGCAGCGCCAGCCGCCGGGCTGTTTCCTCGTCCTCGACCAGGTAGCAGCTCCGCAGCCGCGGCAAAACGGTCGAAGCCGACGCGGAGAGGCCGTTGGTGAGGTGAATCTTTTCGGCCAAGCGCCCGAGGACTCCGGTTTCCGGGCCCAGCGCGGGAGTTTCCTCCTGCACTGGAGTGTCGGGGTGTACCAGGAAGGTCGCGAAACCCTGCGTCTCGGAGCGCAACAGGTGGATCCCCTGACGCGCTTCCTGCCAGGATCGGACTACCACGTACTCCAGCTCTTCGTGCAAAAACTCTTCGGTGGCGCGCTCGTACTGCGGGTCCACTTCGACGAAATCGGCCAGAATCCCAACCGGTGCGAAGCCGGCTACCGGCGATCGCTCAATGCTGGTGAACAGGCTTTTGACCGTCTCGGTGGTGTATGCGTGGTGCGAAAGGATTTCGTCGAGCGAATCGCGGCGCGCGCTGAGCTTGGATACTTCCTTCTGCAACCGCTCGGCATCGGCCCGGCTGGCCTGCGCCTGTTGCTTGAGGCCGCTGATCGCCGCATCCAGCTCGTCGCGGCGCTGCCCCAGCGCGTCGAGTTCCTTCTGCTGTGTCTCGACTTGCTGTTCCAGGCGGATACGCGTCTGCTGCAGCTCCGCGAGTTCCGCCTCGGCCCCGCCCTGCTCTTCCTTCATGCGGCCGGCCTGGCGTTCGGTGCCGGCGAGAAATTCTTCGATCTTGGCGAGTTCGTTACGCAACGACGCAAGTTCGCCGAGCAGCCGTAGAACCTTCTGCCGCGAACCTTCCTGCGATTGCTCGACCTCACGCAGCGACTTCTGCTGCTGCTCAACTTCGGCGTTCTTTTCGACGAGCCGGCCGCGGACGCCCTCAGACTGTTCCGCTACGGTCCCCACAGACTGCTGCTCGGAAGCGGCCTCCTGCTCGAGTTGCTCGATGCGCTCGCCAAGAAGCGTGGATTCGGTCTCGGCCTGCTCGACGCGCTTTTGGTTCTCGTCGGCCAAGCCGGCCTGCTTTTCTATCCGCGAACGCAGCCGCTCCAACTCGACGGTCAATGCCGAAAGTTCTTCGCGCGAGTGCTCAAGGCCGGTCTCGAGAGTCTGTTCCTGGCCGCGGTTGGCGGTCAATTCCCCTTCGATGGCGCCCACGCGCTCGGCGCGGTGGCGGTACTCGGCCTGGGCCGTTTCCATCTCGCCCGCGGCCTGGCGAGCTTGCTGATCGAGATGGCGGTAGCGGTGCCCCAGCACGAGCGATAACGCCCCCGTGAGCTCGCCGCGAATTTCCTCGTAGCGCTTCGCCTTCGACGCCTGCCGCTTCAACGAATTGACCTGGCGCGTGACCTCCTGCAGGATGTCGTTGACGCGATTCAGGTTCTGGCGGGCGCTTTCGAGCTTCAGTTCCGCCAGCCGCTTGCGCGACTTGAACTTGGTGATCCCGGCCGCTTCTTCCACGAAGCCCCGCCGGTCGATCGGCTTGGAACTCAGGATCTGTCCGATGCGGCCCTGCTCGATGATCGCGTAGTGCTCCGGACCAAGCCCGGTGCCCATGAACAGGTCTTGGATGTCGCGCAGCCGGCAGGTTTTGCCGTTGATCAAATATTCGCTTTCGCCCGATACGAAAAGTTTGCGGGTGACCAGGATCTCGGCAGGCCCCTTCGAAGCGCCGTTCGAAGACCCGTCGCCGCCGTTGCGGTGATCGCCGTTCCGCTTTTCAGCCAGATACGCCTCGGGATCGAGCAGCGTCAGGCTGACGGTGGCCATGCCCGACCCTTTGCGGTCGCGCGAGCCGGCAAAAATCACGTCCTTCATCTGCGAGCCGCGCAGCGACTTCGCCGAGCGCTCGCCCAGCACCCAGCTCATCGCGTCGCTGACGTTCGACTTCCCGCAGCCGTTGGGGCCGACGATCGCCACCACGCCAGAGCCGTTGAATTGGAATTGCTCGCGTTCGCAGAACGACTTAAAGCCGTGAAGCTCGAGTTTTTTCAGCTTTAGCAACGGATCTGCAACCTCATTTCCCGGGGACCGGGAGCCGCTCTCAAACCCGCGAGAAGGCCTCTTTCGAGTTTAACCGAGGCGCTCTAGCGGAGAGAGGCGGCGGATAGAAGGATTCAACCGCTCTGACCTGACTATCCTAACCCCACTCCTGGACGATGTAAAGCACATTGATACCAAAATGTTGTATGTAAGCCTCATCACAGATACTAGATATAGCATAGCGGTAGCTCTATCCGGTGTGTTATCAATGGGATACTATCGGTCATATCGTCATGAGCTTCACTACCTTGTTCCGTCTTTCGATCGTTTTTGCGGCTGTAGCGCCGCTTTTCTCACAGGGCTCGGCATACCTAGCGAATATCCAGCAGTTGACCGCGGGTGGCCAGAACGCGGAGGCGTACTGGTCTCCGGATGGGAAGCGCCTGATTTTTCAGTCCACGCGCGACGATCGCTCGTGCGACCAGATTTACGTCATGAACGCCGACGGCTCCGGCGTGCGAATGGTCTCGACCGGCCATGGCGCGACGACCTGCGGCTATTTTCTGCCCGACGGGAAGCGAATCGTCTACGCATCGACGCACGAGCGCTCACCGGAGTGCCCAGCGCGGCCGGACCGCAGCAAAGGCTACGTTTGGGCAGTTCACGCCGGCTACGACATTTTTGTCGCCAACGACGATGGTTCCGAGTTGCACCGGCTGACCGACGCCGAAGGCTATGATGCCGAGGCCACGGTCAATCCCCAGACACGCACGATCGTCTACACCTCGAAAGCGTCCGGCGACCTCGATCTTTGGAAGATGGGCTTCGATGGCGAGGGGAAGCAGCGCGTCACCGCGAGCTACGGCTATGACGGCGGCGCGTTCTTGTCGCGCGACGGCAGCAAGATGGTCTGGAGGGCGAACCACCCGTCGGGCGACGAGCAGCGGCAGCGCTACAAGGAGCTGCTCGACCAGGATTTAACCGCCCCGATGAAGATGGAATTGTTCGTAGCGAACGCGGACGGCTCAGAGGCCCGCCAGATCACCGATTTTGGGTGCGCCAGCTTCGCGCCTCAATTCACGCCCGACGGCCGGCACATTATCTTTTCGTCGAACCGAAACAAGTGCGACAGCCGCGAGTTCGAGTTGTTTTTGATTGACCTCGACGGAAAGAATCTGCGGCAGGTCACCGAGTTCGGCGGATTCACTTCGTTTGCGGAATTCTCACCTGACGGGAAACGGCTGGCGTTTACTTCCGACCGCAACGCGAAGGGACGTTACGAGTTCAATATTTTTGTGGCGGATTGGACGGAACCGCGGGAGTAGGCTGATTAGGGATTCTCTCCCCCCTTTAAGGCGTTTCCTCATCGACCAGCCTAACTAAGCTAGCTGCCGAGGACCGGCCTGGTCTAGGGCAGCGGGCGTAGCACGCTACGCCCCTACGTGCGCGCTTGGGCTGATTGAGTCGCTACGTCCGCCCAGCTTGGGCTGATTGAGCAGCTACAGGCCACCGCTTGCTTACGCGCGCGGCTCTGTTGGCTTTGCGATCCCGGGCTTTTACCCGACCCACAAATCCGCTACCGGCTTGCCCTTCACCAACTCGCGCGGCTGGTTGAGGTGGTTGTGGATCTCCATGCCCGGGTCGATGCCTAGCGCGTAGTACACCGTGGCGAGCAGGTCGGTCGGATGGACCGGCTTTTCCTTCGGCGACGACGCAGTGTCATCCGATTCGCCATAGAGACGGCCGCCCGGGATGCCGGCGCCGGCGATCATCGCCGTGTAGCAGTACGGCCAGTGGTCGCGGCCATCGGGCGAGTTGGAGTTGCCCGACGTACTCACGCCCAGCCGCGGCGAGCGGCCGAATTCGCCAACCGCCACCACCAGCGTTTCTTCGAGCAAGCCGCGCTGATGCATGTCCTCGAGCAGCGCCGAGAGCGTCTGGTCAAGCTTGGGGCAGTGCAGGTCTTTGAGCGGCCCGAAGTTCGCGGCGTGGGTGTCGAAGGAGTCGGTTTCGGGATTGCCGTTGGAAACCGACGGCCAGTTCACTTGAACGAAACGCGTGCCCGCCTCGATGAGGCGGCGCGCCATCAGCGCACCTTGCCCGAAGGTATGGCGCCCGTACGTCTCGCGCACCGACGACGGCTCTTTTTCAAGATCAAACGCATCGCGCGCCTTCCCGGAGAGCACCAGATCAAAGGCCTTCTCGTAGTACTTGTCGAGCGCCGAGTTTTCGACGGCCTTTTCGAGCTGCGGCATCGAACCGTTAATACCCTTGAGCAGCTCAAAACGATCCTGTAGCCGGTCGGGGGGCGTTTCCTTGCGCAGTTCGAGGTCGTCGAGCGTGATCGGCTTGTTGGGGTCCTGGTAGAGCCGGTAGGGGTCGAACGCTTTGCCGATGAAACCCGCTGCGCCGCCTTTGCCGATGACGCTCGATTCCTGCAGCGGCCGCGGCATCTCAACGAACGGCAGTACCGCTTCGGTTGGCGGCTTGAGCTTACTGATCCACGATCCGGCGGTCGGAAAGTCGATCGGCGAAGGTGGCTCGAGCTGCCCCGATGGCGATACTTTGTCCGGCGGATAGCCGGTCAGCATCTGATAGATCGCCGCCGTGTGGTTGAACAGCCCGGCCGGCGTATAACTCATCGAGCGGATCAAGGTGCAGCGCTCGATCGAAGCCGCCAGCTTGGGCATCGTCTCGCTAAGCCAGATGCCGGGCACCTTCGATTGGATCGGCTTGAAATCGCCGCGAACGTTCGAGGGCGCGTCGGGCTTGGGGTCCCAGATATCGATGTGGCTCGGCCCGCCTTGCAGGAATAGCACGATGACGGATTTGGCGGCGCCAAAACCTTGCGCACCGGCGAAACGCGGCGGCACGGCAGCCGAGGCGGCGCGCGCGGCGTCCTGCAAAGCAAGGAACTCGCTCAGTCCCAGCCCGAACAGGCCCAGGGAGCCGACTTTAAGAAAGTCCCGGCGGGTTGAACCGTCACAAAGGCGAACCTGACTGCGAGTTGGGATGGTCAGCATGGTGCGTTCTCCACGGCGAACTGCTAGGTATTATAAGCCACTCCGAGAGCGGGCCAAGACAGCGAGCGACTACCACCATCGTGGAAACCCCACGCAACGTGGTGCCGCGCTGTCGTGTTCATGCGCCACTGCGTTGCTGGTCAAGGCTCATTGCACCCGAATCGTGACGGCGTTTGACGTCAGGCCCCCGGCCGTCAGGCGGATCGCCACCAAACCCCGGCCGGCGAGGCTTGGCGACAACACGATGTTGATTTGATCCAACCCCGAGAACTCGATTTGATCTCCGGCGAAGGTGACCACTTGCGGGATGCCGTCGATCGAAACGCTCACATTGGCCGCGCCGCCCGCGGCGCGGATCCCGGTGCCGTACATGACCAGAACGGCCTGGTCGGCCGCCGACCCGATATCGACCGGGATCGGCTGAATATTCGGCGGGAACTGGTTGGGGTCATAGATCGTTTGCGAGCTGCGCGAACCGTTGGCGCGATCCACGACGACAACGCCTGCGGCGACACCCTGGCCGGTTGCATTGATCGAAAACAACGCTGGGGCGACAGCTTGCACGGTAACCGTTCCCCGGGCAATGATCTCGCCGTTCCGCAATACCTGGACCGTCGCCGTTCCGGGCGCTGTTCCCGGCGGGACCAGAAAATTGATCTGCTGCTGAGACACGAAAAACAACGCCGCGGTACGCGCGAAGCCCGCGTTGTCGATGACGCTGACTCGCACGCCAAGCAGTTCCGAGGGTAGCGGTTTCGTCGTCGCCACTTCGACGCCCGGCGCCAGGTCGGGTCCGAAGGCGGAGGCAATGGAATCGGGCGCCACAGGGGCGTTGGGGTCATAACTCGCCGCCGAAACGGTGGTGGCGGTCAGCGTCTCGCTGATCTTCAACACGAACGCGTCGGCGCCTTCGCTTTTGGCTTGCTGGAACGCGCCGCCGGTGACAGGAAAGTTTGTTGAGCGCGTCACGCCGGTGATGTAGAGACTGCCGGCAGCGTCGCGAGTGATGTCGCGCGCCTCGTCGCGCCCGTCCCCTCCCAGAAACGTCGAATAGGTCAACAAGCGAAAAAGCGGGTCGATCGTCGCGACGAACGCATCGCCATCCCCGCCGCCTATTTCCGGCTGGATGGTTTCGGCGGTGACGGGGAAGTCCGCGGACTTGGTGTGCCCCGTCACGGTGACGCTACCGTCTTCCCAAACCACCAGGCCGTTGGCCGTGTCTTCTTCGCCCGACCCGAGGTAGGTCCGGCGCTGCACCTGCAGCCGCGGGGATTCGATGACCTTAATCACGAAAGCGTCACCGCCTCCGTTGTACTCGTTCTGAAAAACCGGCGGCGTCCGAAACAGGTCGTTCGATCGAGTAAACCCGGCTACGTAGGCGTTGCCCAGCGTGTCCACGGCAATCCCATTGCCGAAGTCGGCGCCGTTCCCCCCGAAGAAGCTTGAGTAGGCGAGCGCGGTGCCTTGACCGACAATCTTGACCACGAAAGCGTCTTCCTCGGAGTCGCGCTCGGGTTGGAATGCACCGGCTGTTACCGGGAAACTGTTCGATAGCGTGTAGCCCGTGACGTAGATAGTGCTAAACGAGTCGATGGTGAGGGCCAATCCATCGTCGTCGGAGCCGCCGCCGAGGAACGTCGAGAAAACCGGTCCCGAACCGCTGGCGTTCATTTTGACGACGAAGGCGTCCGCGCAGCCACCAAAAGACGTCTGCGCCGACGATGGCGTGGTCGGGAACTGGCTCGAACGCGTTCCTCCGGTCAGATAGGCTTGCCCCTGCGAGTCGACCACGACGTCGTTGGCCCAGTCCTGATCGTCGCTACCGAGAAACGTCGAGTAGACCAGGCGGCTGCCATCCGGGCTGATTTTGGCGACGATCGCATCCCTGCCGCCACGCCCGAATTCCTCCTGCCAGGCCCCGGTGGTTGTGGGGAATTCCACCGACTCGGTCTCGCCGACGACGTAAACCGACCCATCCGGACCGACCGCAATGCCTCGCCCCCGATCATCATCATTCGAGCCGAGGAAGGTGGAGTAGACTAGGCCGGTGCCGATCGGGTTCAGCTTGGCGACAAAAACGTCGTCGTCGGGTCCCCCGAAGGTAGTCTGCACCGATCCCGCGGTGGTCGGGAAGCGGCTGGATTGGGTTGTGCCGGCGACGTAGGTGTTTCCGGCGGCGTCCACAACCACGCTGAAGCCCTCGTCGTCGTCGGTGCTGCCGAGGTGAGTCGAGTAGTTCAGCACGGGATCGATAATCAGCGGCAGCGAGGGATCGTAGGCGCAGGCCAGCTCGAAGCCGAAACGGCCGGGGCCACGCGGCTCGTAGTTGCCTGCGACGATAATTCGCTCGTCGCCGTACTGCTGATAGATCAGCGGTCTTTCGTAGCGCAGCGGTTGGTGGCCGAGCGCGAGCAGCAGATCACCGCTTTCATCGATCGACAGCGATTCTTGCCCGCTGAACTCGAGCTCGATTTGACGCGGGTCCGCACCGGGTGCAACGACAAAGTCGTATTCGAGAGAGCCCTGCGCGCCGTAGTAAACGACGTCAACGCCCGGGTAAACGGCTGGCTGGCGAACTTGGCCGTAGTGGGCGATGCCGGATCGCCACCGCGCTGGATCGCTGCCCAGGAAGTAGTGGCTCCTGCCGGCCTGCGGTTGCTCGCCGCGCAGTTCACCGCCGGCGGCGGCGCCCGCGAGTCGCATCCGTAGCACGTTCTGCTCACGGTTCTTCGAGACGGCCTGCTGGCTTCGAGAATGTCGCGCTTCGCGCGCTGGCAACGCCAGCACGGCTTCCTCGCGGGTCAGGAACAGCGTAAAGCCTGGACCGCGCGAGAGGAACTTCACGTTAGCGTCGGTTTGCCCGAGATTCTCCTCGAACCGGAGCGGCAGAGTTGCGAGCTTTCCAGCCATACGCAAGGTCTTCGCACACGCCGCCGCTTGGGTTTGGATGCCGCTCCCCGCGTTCGGCCACATCAACGCCAAAGCGGACAACATTCCCAGGAAAGCGGCTCCGGCCAGGTACGGCAATTCGCGGCGCAACAATGACATGCGGTTTCTCCTCGTCGGTTTTCGGTCGCGGGCGGATCGCGGGCGTTTGGGAAGGCCGATCCGGGCGGGCTTGCCGGTGACGCGGCGTCAGCCTCTATGATCGGCAACAATAGCCATTGGTTTCAATACGAATGCCCGTGAATGTTGGGGCGCCGCCCCGTCTCGGCCGGCCGCTGGGCTCGACGGAGCGATGGATCGCACGAACGGCCGTGCAGGATGCCGGTGCGCGCAAGTTCCCGCTACACTAATTCTTTCTGGTACCCGCAATGCCCGAGCCGAAATTCCTGCAAGCCCAGCCGATTGTTGACTTTCCAGCCGTCGAACGATCCATTCAAGAGTTCTGGAAGCAGAACCGGATCTTCGAAAAGAGCATGGAGATCCGCCGCGGAGGGCCAAAATTCGTCTTCAACGAGGGCCCTCCGACCGCCAACGGCCTGCCCCACAACGGGCACGTGCTGACGCGCGTTTTCAAAGACATCTTTCTGCGTTATCGCACCATGCGAGGCTATTTCGTGCCGCGCAAGGCCGGCTGGGACACCCACGGGCTGCCAGTCGAGGTCGAAGTCGAGAAGGAACTCGGCATCCACGGCAAGGCGGCCATTCAGGAGTACGGCCTCGAAAAATTCATCCGGCGCTGCATGGATTCGGTCTTCCGCTACACCGAACAATGGGAGCGCATGACCGACCGCGTCGGTTTTTGGGTCGATCTATCCGATGCCTATGTGACATACCACCGCAGCTACGTGGAAAGCGCCTGGTGGGCGTTGTCGGAGCTTTTCCGTAAGGACCTGCTTTATCAGGGCCACAAGATCGTCTGGTGGTGGCCGCAGGGCGGCACGGCGCTTTCCTCGGCCGAAGTGGGGTTGGGGTACAAAACCGTCGAAGACCCTTCGGTCTACGTGGCGCTGCCGCTTGTCGATGATCCGTCCAAGGCCCTGCTGATCTGGACCACTACGCCCTGGACGTTGCCCGCCAACCAATACGCCGCGGTACGGCCGGATTTCGATTATGTTCAGGTTCGCGACGAGGGCCGCAGCTTAATCGTCGCCGCCGCGCTACGCGAGCAGATCGCCGCCAAGATCGGGCGCGAGCTGCCGGTTGAGCGCGAGATGAAAGGCTCTGAGCTGCTCGGCTTGCGCTATCGTCCGCCGTTCGACTACTTCTACGGCCAATATGGCGAGCGGCAGGGCGAGCTGAACGATGGGGGCCGCGAGCACCTGCTGTGGACGGTGCTGGCCGCCGATTTCGTCGAGCTTGAGCAGGGCACCGGGCTGGTTCATGAAGCGCCTGCGTTCGGCGAAGTGGACTACGAGCTTTTTCGCAAGACGGCGGGAAGATTCAAGAATCCGGAGGAAGTGCCGCTGCTTTGTCCGGTGGCTCCCGACGGTAAGTTCACCTCCGAGACGCCCGATCTCGAAGGCCAGTGGGTCAAGGACGCTGACCGCCAGATCATCCACTGGCTGAAGGAGCGCAGCCTGCTGCTGCATCGCGAGAATTACCGCCACGAGTATCCGTTCTGCTGGCGGGCCGACGATGATCCGCTGATTCAGTACGCGCGGCCGGCCTGGTTCATTCGCACGACGGCAAAGATCCAGGACGCCATACGCAACAACGAGACCGTCAACTGGCTGCCCGAGCACATCGGCAGCGGGCGTTTTGGCGACTTCCTGGCCAACAACGTAGACTGGGCGCTCTCTCGCGAGCGTTTTTGGGGCACGCCGCTCAATATCTGGATCAATGATGCGACCGGGCGCAGACAAGCGCCGTCATCAGTCGAAGAGATCCTGGCGAAAAACCCCGCCGCTTTCGATCACTTTCACCGCGACCGCGAAAAAGATCCCAGCCTCTCGCCTCACCTGATGGTGCACAAGCCGTGGATCGATCAGGTGACCTGGACCGAGCCCGGCGAGGCGGGAACCTACCGGCGCGTGCCCGAAGTCATCGACGCCTGGTTCGATTCCGGCTGCGTCCCGTTTGCGCAGTGGGGATTTCCGCACGTGGGCCGCGAGCAATTCGAAGGCGCGTTCCCGGCCGATTTCATTACCGAGGCGATCGATCAGACGCGCGGCTGGTTCTATTCGCAACTGATGATTTCGACGCTGTTGTTTGATGCGGAGACGCAGCAGCGGCTCGGGATGGAGCGGCGCGACTATCCGCACCCGTTTCGCACTTGCATGGTGCTCGGCCACGTCTGCGATCCTTCGGGCAAGAAGGAATCGAAATCGAAGGGCAACTACACGGCGCCGGAGGTCATCTTCGACCGCGTGGCTTCCGATTTCGCCGTGGTGACGCCGGAAGAGGCGGGGCTCGAAGTCCAGGACGGCGAGCTGCTGTTGGCGCGCGAGGATCTCGAAGCGCTGGATTTGCTTCCCGGCGCAACGCTCAAAGTCTACCGTCCCGGCCGCGCTGAAAATGCTGCTAACTTCACGGCGCAGCAAGGCAAGCGTCTGCCGCGGCGCGTCGCCGTCGTTTCCGCCGCCGACCGCGCCAGGCTCGATGTCACCGCCGGAGCAAAGGGCCTCAAGATCCCGCCCAACGACGTGCCTCGTTCGCCCGAGTTCGAGAGGCTGACAGTCGAAAGCACCTCGGGATCAGCCCCGGGCGCCGATGCTTTCCGCTGGTTCTTTTTCGCGGGAAACCCGCCCTGGTCGCCGACGCGCCACTCGCTCGGCAACGTGCGCGCGCTGCAGAAGGAGTTCCCGCTCAAGCTACGCAACGTCTATTCGTTCTTTACGATCTACGCCAACATCGACGGCTTCGACCCCGCAACGATGAAGGGCCGGCCGTTCGCCGAGCGAACGTTGCTCGACCGCTGGATTCTCTCCGAGCTGGCGATTGTCACCGGCCGCGCCGCTGAGTTTCTCGACAAGTACTACGCCTACGAAGCCGCGACCGAGCTCAATCAGTTCATCGACGGGCTCTCCAACTGGTATTTGCGCCGCAGCCGCGGCCGGTATTGGAAGAGCGAACTCGATGACGACAAGCAGGACGCCTACGCAACGTTGTATGAGTGCCTGGTGACGGTGATCCGGCTGGCCGCGCCGTTTGTGCCGTTCATGACCGAGGAGATTCATCAGAATCTTCGGCGGCCGCTCGGCGATGGCGAGCCCGAAAGTGTCCATCTGTGCGAGTTTCCGCGGGCGGATGAAAGCCGCATCGACCGCGCGCTATCGGAAGAAATGGCGGCGGTGCGCAATATCGTCTCGCTCGGGCTGCGCGTGCGGACCGAGCACAGCCTGAAGGTGCGGCAGCCGCTGGCGCGCGCCGAGGTTGTAGTGCCAGGCGAGATGCAGGAGAAGCTGGCTGCATACAGCTATCTGATCGCGGAAGAGCTGAACGTTCACGATGTCATGTTTGTGAGCGGCGGGCAGGAGCATGTCCGCTACATCGTGCAACCCAACTACCGCCGGCTTGGCCCGCGGCTGGGCAAGAAGATGCCGCTCGCGAAGAAGGCTTTTCAGTCCGTCGATGCCGCCGCTTTGCGCGAACAGTTGCTGTCGAGCGGCAAGGGCGAGATCGAATTGGACGGAGAAAAACTCGCGCTCGAACCCGAAGACGTTGAGGTGCTCATCGAAGCCACGGGACACTTCGCGGCCGCCGGCGATCGTACGACAGTCGTGGTGCTCGACACCAACCTCGACGATAGGCTGCGCGACGAAGGTTTTTACCGCGAGCTGCTGCACCGCGTTCAGAACCTGCGCAAAGAGCTCAATGTCGATTACACCGAGCGCATCCGCTTGAGTGTCGCCGGCTCCGACCGCCTGAAGCGAATCCTTGCCGGCAACGAAGAGCATTTCATGGGCGAGACGCTGTGCCGCGAGCTGAATATGAATGGTACGTCGTGGGAAGGCGCCGGCCGTTGGGAGATGAATGTCGATGGCGAGGATGTGACCGTGGTGCTCGCCCGCGATGCCTAGGGGTGTTGAAAAGGGCGGATTCAGCCGCAGATACAAGCCGATGGACGCAGATAAGCCATTTGTTTTCAATCTGCGTTTATCTGCGTCCATCTGCGGCTCGGAATCCTCAGCAGGCTGCCAGGCGGAAGCTAGTACTCAAGTTCTCTAAGTTCATCGCTCACCCCCGCTGCCCGCGCTAAGCTAATCAGAGGCCCTCGCATGCCCCTATCCGGCTTCGATCCTTTGGTTGCGGAGTGGTTCGAGGGGCGGTTCGGACGCCCCACGGAACCGCAGGTGCTCGGCTGGCCCGAGATCCGCTCCGGCCGCGATGTTCTGATCTCGGCCCCTACCGGATCGGGCAAAACCCTCGCCGCATTCCTGCACTGTCTGGATGGTCTCGTACGCCAGGCGCGAACGGGCGTACTGCCTGACGAGACGGTCGCTGTTTACGTCTCTCCGCTGAAGGCGCTTAGCAACGACATCCGCAAAAATCTGGAAACTCCGCTAGGCGAGATTTATCAGCTCGCCGCCAAAAAAGGCATTTCGCTTGCGCCGATCCGCACGGCGGTTCGCACCGGAGACACCAAAGTCTGGGAACGGCAGCAGATGGCCGCCAGGCCACCGCACATTCTGGTGACCACGCCGGAATCGCTGTTCATCCTGCTTACCGCGCGCCGCAGCCGCGAAGCATTGCGCACGGCGCGCACGGTGATCGTGGATGAAATCCACGCCGTCGCCGATGACAAGCGCGGCTCGCACCTGGCGCTGTCTCTCGAACGGTTGGAGTGGATCGCGGCGGTAAACGGTGCGGGAAACGGCGGCGCGCGGCGCCTGCAGCGGATCGGGCTTTCCGCGACAGTCAAGCCCATCGACGAGGTGGCGCGGTTTCTGAGCCGCCAGTTCGATCCACAGGCCAACGGCGCCGGCGGCCACGCCGCACAGGGGCATCATGTAGCACAGGGGCGTATCGTGCAGGCCGGGCATGTTCAAGCCGGGCACATCGTTCAAATCGGACATCGCCGCGCGATGGAGCTGGCGGTCGAGGTTCCCAAAGACGAGCTCGGCGTCGTCGCGACGAACGAGATGTGGGAGGAGATTTACGATCGCCTCGCCGCGCTCATTCTTGAAAACCGCACGACGCTGCTGTTCGTCAACACGCGCCGGCTTGCCGAACGCGTAACGCACCACTTACAGGAGCGCGTCGGAGCCGATGTCGTGCTGCCGCATCACGGCAGCCTCTCGCGCAAGCTGCGCCTCGACGCCGAAGAAAAACTCAAAAACGGCGAGTTGCGCGCCGTCGTCGCCACCGCCTCGCTCGAACTCGGCATCGACATCGGCACGGTCGATCTGGTCTGCCAGGTCGGCTCGCCGCGCTCGATCGCCGTTGCGCTGCAACGTTTCGGGCGTTCCGGGCACTGGGTTGGAGCGACGCCGAAGGCGCGCCTGTTCACCACGACTCGCGACGAGTTGATTGAATGCGCCGCGCTGATGCGCGCCATTCAGCAAGGCGAACTCGACTGTCTCGAAATTCCTGATTCGCCCCTCGACGTGCTCGCGCAGCAAATCGTCGCCGAAACGGCTTGCGAGGAGTGGGGCGAGGACGAGCTTTTCGAACGCTTCCGCTCGACCTACGCCTACCGAGGCCTTTCGCGGGAAAAGTTCGACGCCGTAATCGCGATGCTTTCCGAAGGCATCAGCAGCGCTCGCGGACGCAGCGCGGCCTATCTGCACCGCGACCAGGTCAATCACCGCCTGCGGGGGCGGCGCAATGCGCGGCTGGCTTCGATCACTTCCGGCGGGGCGATTCCCGATACGGCGCAGTATCGCGTCGTTGCCGAGCCGGAAGGCTCGACCGTCGGCTCGCTCGATGAAGACTTCGCGGTCGAAAGCATGGCCGGCGATATTTTCTTGCTGGGCACTACGTCGTGGAGAATCCGCCGCGTCGAAGCCGGCGTGGTGCGCGTCGAAGACGCTCACGGGGCTGCTCCAACGATCCCGTTCTGGCGGGGCGAAGCGCCGGGCCGCACGTTCGAGCTGTCGCGCGAAGTGTCTCGATTGCGCGAGGATGTCGCGGCTTGGCTCGACCGCCATGCCGTGAGCGCGCCGGGTGCGGAGAAGCAGACCTCGGGTACGCAAGCAACGGAAACGCAAACAGCAAGGACGCAAGCAGCGGACTTGCCCACCGATTCCGGGAGCGCCGCAGCGGGTCAAACAGGCTATCCACTGCCGGAGCTGCTGTTGAAAGAATGCTGCCTCGACAGGCGCGGCGCGGAGCAGGCAGTCGAGTACATCCAGGCGGGGCGCCGGGCGCTAGGCGCGATGCCGTCGCATCAGACCGTCGTCGCGGAGCGTTTTTTTGACGAATCCGGCGGCATGCAGCTCATCCTGCACGCGCCGTTCGGCTCGCGCATCAACCGCGCCTGGGGGCTGGCGCTGCGCAAACGCTTCTGCCGCTCGTTCAATCTCGAGCTACAGGCCGCGGCCACCGATAACGGCATCAACATCTCGCTCACCGAGCAGCATGCCTTCCCGCTCGAGATGGTTTTTGAGTTTCTGCGCCCCGCGACGCTCGAACACGTGCTGACGCAGGCTCTGCTCGATTCCCCAATGTTCACGGCGCGCTGGCGCTGGAATCTCTCGGTCGCGCTGGCGGTGCTGCGTTTTTCAGGCGGCCGCAAGGTTCCGCCGCCGCTGCAGCGCATGCGCGCCGAAGACCTGCTGGCCGGGGTCTTTCCCGATCAGGCCGCCTGCGCCGAGAACCTGACGGGCGAGATTCGCATCCCCGATCACCCGCTGGTCAACGAAACCATCGACAACTGCCTGCACGAGGCGATGGATGTAGACGGGCTCCGCGAAGTGATCGAGGGCATCCTCGACGGCCGCATCCGCACCGAAGCGCGTGAGACCGCCGAGCCCTCGCCATTTTCTCACGAGATTCTCAACGCCAACCCTTACGCCTTTCTCGACGACGCACCGCTCGAGGAGCGCCGGGCGCGCGCAGTGCAGATGCGCCGTTCGCTCGGCGGCGATCTAGTGGACGGCTTCGCGGCGCTCGACCCGGCCGCCATTACGCAGATCGAGGAAGAGGTCTGGCCCCTCGTCCGCGACGCCGATGAGCTGCACGATGCGCTGTTGACGCTGGTGACGGCCCAGCCGCGCCCGGAGTGGGACGAGTATTTCCAAACGCTCGCCGGCAGCGGCCGCGCTACGTTGCTCGAAGTTCCCGAGGCGCGCGGCGGAACGGGCAACGCGCAGCCCCTCCCGAAGTTCTGGGTCGCGGCCGAACGTCTCGCGCTCGCCCAACGGGTGCATCCGGAAGCCGCGTGCCGGCCCGCGATCGAGGCGATCGGTCCCTCAAAGTCGCTGCCGGATTCTCGGCAGGCCTGCGTGACCGAAGTGTTGCGCGGCTGGCTCGATTCCACGGGCCCAACCACGATTTCAGAACTGGCTGACCGGCTGGCGCTTTCTGACGAACTGGTCGAGAGAGCGCTGTTGCAGCTCGAATCCGAGGGGCAGGTGCTGCGCGGCCATTTCCGGCCTTCCTTAAGTGCAATCTCCGCGGATGCCGGTTCGCAATCCCGCGAGAAATCGGCCTCCGAAATCGAGTGGTGCAACCGGCGAGTGCTGGCGCGCATTCATCGCCTCACGCTGGGGCGCCTGCGCCGCGAAATCCAGCCGGTCAGCTCGGCGGACTTCATGCGCTTTCTGTGCCGCTGGCAGCATGTCTCGCCGTCGCATCGCCTTCACGGTGTCGATGGCACGCTGGAGGTTCTGCGGCAACTGCAAGGCTACGAGATCCCGGCAGCGGCCTGGGAAGCGGAGATCCTGCCGCGCCGCGTCGTCAACTACAAGCCCGACTTGCTGGACCGGCTGTGTTTTTCGGGGGAAATCGTTTGGGGACGGCTGTCGCCGCATCCGGCATTTGAGCCCGTATCGCACGGCAACGGCTCGAACGGTCTGCGCGGCCTCCATACGCGTGAAACGCTGGATGGCCCGGGCATCGGTGATACAGGCAACGGCGGTGAGATCGCCGCAGGAGTGCGACAGCGGCGGGTGCGCCCCACGCGAGTCGCTCCGATCTCGCTGTTCCTGCGCGAGGACGCGCCAACTCTGCTTGCAGAGGCCAAGGTATTTGCGGCCGAGGCTCCAACGCCGGCAACGGCCACCCGAAGCCGCCACGGCGGCGCTGCCAAGCAAGCCACGGTGCGTGGGACCAAACGTGCGGCGAGCGATGCCAGAAACAACGCCAACGGCGACGCGAGCGTTCCGGCTCTCGAAACATCGCTCAGCCACCCGGCTCAAGAAGTCCTGAAGGCGCTGGAGGCGCGCGGCGCCTCATTTTTTGCCGATCTGGTGCGGGCTACCCGGCGGCTGCCGAGCGAAGTGGAGGACGGGCTCTGGGAGTTGGTGGCGGCCGGGCTAGTAACCGCCGACGGTTTTGAGAATTTGCGCGCGTTGCTTGACCCGAAGAGACGCCGCGGTGAAGGGCGCGGCCGCACCGCCCGCCCGCGGCACGCCGCCGGTCGCTGGGCGCTACTCACGGATATCCTCTCCGATGAGGAACCCATTCCAGCGGCGGCCCGCGTCGCCCCCACGGGCGAGCCTGAGATTTTGCCCCCAGAGGCGGCAAACGGCGCGCCAGAAACGGACGAGAGCCTCGAGGAACATGTTCTAGGCGACATTGCGGCCAAGCCGCCCAGCAGCCCGGTGGAGGCTTTCGCGCGGCAGGTGCTGAAGCGCTGGGGAGTCGTCTTCCGCGACATTCTTCAGCGCGAATCGCTCGCGCCGCCTTGGCGGGACCTTTTGACAGTGCTACGCCGCATGGAAGCCCGCGGCGAGATTCGCGGAGGGCGGTTCGTGGAGGCCTTTCGCGGCGAGCAGTTCGCCAGGCCCGAGGCGGTCGATGCGCTGCGCGCCATCCGCCGCGCGGAAAGTAGCGGCGAAGAAATCACGGTCAACACGGCCGATCCACTCAACCTGGCCGGAATTATCCTGCCCGGTCCAAGGCTAGCCGCCTCGACGGGGGTGGTTGTGCGCTTGCGCGACGGCAAGCTCGTCGAGCAGCCCCCGGCGGAGCTGCTCCCTCAAGGCGCCGAGGCAGCCTACGCCAGCCCCACAGCGAGCACCGTGGCGTAGTCCCACAGCAAGCACCGCGGCGTGGCCCGGCATATCCCGCCGGCTGTTTCCGCCGAGAGATGCAGGAATGCCTAATCCCCCGCTCACGGGGCCGCCCTGCGATGCTGGGACCGGTAAGAGTACCGGTCCCCACGGGCTTAACGGTGCAGCAGGGACTCGAAGAGTCGTTCGTATTCACCGACGACAGCGTCCCAGTCGTAGCGGCTGCGAGCGGATTCGAGAGCCGCGGAGCCGATCTGCCGCCTCCGCTCTTCCGGTAAGCCGTCTACCGACTCGATCGCCGCCGCCAACCCGGCCTCGCCGTTGTTGTAGGCGAAGCCAACCTCACCCGCCACCTCCCGGTTTTCCGGGGTGTCGAGGTAGAGCACCACGCAGCTCCGGCCCATCGCCTCAATGAGCGCCGGATGTGTGCCGCCAACCTCGGTCGCGTGAATGTAGGCGAAGCAGTTTGACTGCAGCTCGCTGTATCCCTGACCGTAGACGGCGCCAGTGAACCGTATCCGCGGGTCGGCGGTTTGCTTGACCTGCCGGATGTACTCCGCCGCGTAGGGAGCGTCGCCGACCATCACCAGCTTTTTGGCGGTGCGGGCCTGCTCGAACGCGCGCACGACCAGCAAGGCATTATTTTCCGGCTCCATTCGGCTGACATAAAGGAAGTACTCGCCCGGAGTCAATCCCCATTGCTCGAGCGTTGCGGTCGTTTCGACTCGCTCCGCCTCGGCCCCATACGCGATGAACCGCGTCTGTTTGCCATATTGCTCGGCGTAGTACTGCTGAATCACCCGTGCGTCACTCACAACCGCGCTCGGAAGCCAGGTCGAAAGCTTTTCGGAGAGCCGGTACCAACCCCGCGCCAAGGCATTCCATTTGCGGCGCTGGCGTTCGAGACCATCGACGTTGAGCACGGTCGGCATGCCCAGCAGCCGGGGCAGCAGCGTGAAAATGGCATTCGCGCCGTTGCAATAGAGCGCCACGTCAGAAGGGTGCAACGCCAGGTGCAGGGTCGAGAGGAAGGTATGCGCCAGCGTATCGAAGTACTTGTGGGCAATCGTCGGCAGCAGAGCGAGGCGAACGCCCTGATAGGCCGGCCCGACGTTGCCGACACTGTTGGTGCGGCAGTACACAGTCACTTCGTGGCCGCGAGCCGCGAGCCGCACCGAGAGCTGCTCGGCAAAGGTCTCGAATCCACCGTAGTTGGCGGGTATGCCACGCGTGCCCAGCAGGGCGATCTTCATGGGAAACGACGAAGTCGATGCAAAAGAAGGCGCCCCGCGCAGACGGCGCGAGAGCTTCACGGGAAGTCACCCGTGCCAGATTTAGCGAGTTTAACGGATTGGGATGCGTGGGTGACGGATCGCTGCACGGCGCTCCGTCATGAGCCAGATACAGGTCGAACGCAACCGCCAAGCTCCGCCCTTAAGTGCGCGACGTCTCAAGGGCCAGGGTGGGGCCCTGCGCCGGCACTGTGAAAGGACGGCTACGACCCGGCGCTTTTAGTCATATGAATCGGCTCGGGCCGCTCGACCGGGTCTTTCAGCGGCAGGCTCACCGGCTGGAAGCGGAACCACTGCTTCATGTAGGCATCGTCGACGCGGCGGCGCTGCTGAATCACGCGCCGCTTGGCCAGCACCCGCTGCCAATCCTTCATGAACAGGTAAAAGGCCTTTAGCGAGGAGTGCTCCACCAGCAGACAGTACGCCAGGATGCCGGCGTCGCGCAGGGTAATCGGCACCAGATTCCTGAGATAAACGCCCGGTGTGATGTTCTTCGTCCGCATCAGGAAGCGGTTCTTTACCGAGTGCATGTTGATCTCGGGAGGCAGGAACCGCCTCATCCCAGGCCGCAGCTTGCGCACATGGTAGCCGCTGGCGTTGGGGTCGTAAATGCATTTCCAGCCGAGCAGTTGCGCCCGCCAGGCCACATCGGCGTCTTCGCGGTACGTAAAGAAATCGTGATCGAAGAACTCTCCGTTGACGGAAATATCGTCGATCATCTTGCGGCGGTAGCAGGCTGCGGCCGCCGTCGCGCCAAAGACGTACTCGTATTCGCGGAAATGGCCGTTGTAGGTCTGCAGGCAGCCGCGGTCGAGGTGCCGCAGCGTGGGCGTGAAGTAGATGCCTGTCGAGTCGACCACGCGTTGGTCGGGGATCTCGAACGAGGCGTCGATCATCAGCAGCTTGCCGCACAGCGTCCCCACGGCGGGGTCGAGCTTCGCGGTCTCCATGAGACATTCGACGAAGGTCGGCAGCAGCAGTACGTCGGGGTTGAGCGTCAGAACCCAGTCGCCGCTGGACAGCGCAATGGCCTGGTTCTGCGCCGCCGCAAACCCAATGTTCTCTTCGTTGTAAACCACCGTGCAGCGTTTTTCGAAACGTTCCAGAATGTCCGGAGTGCCGTCGGTGGAAGCGTTGTCGATGACAATGACTTCCAGCCGCAGGTAACGCTGGTCAAGAACCGATTCGAGGCAGCGGCGAATAAAGCGGCCGCTGTTAAAGGTGACAATCGTCACCGAGACGAGATCTTTTTCAGCCATGAACTTCAACTCGATCAGGATTCAACAATTGGCGCGGGGCCCACGTTCGCCGACACGTTGTGGGCCGCCTGTGATCCCATCACCATCTTGAGAGCGCTGCTATACGCCTTTCTGTCGTTGCTGCTGCCCGCCCCCCAGCAGGCGCACCATCGTACGCACAATCCCACCGCGGTGGCCGCCCGAAGAACCTGGAACGCCCCACCGGAGAAGTGTTTATTACAAAAGCGTAAAAAACTACCATACCAGGCAAGCTGGCGGAAGCGCACCGAAGCCCCCCGGAGGGAGTGCCCCCCCTCGTGACGCGCGACGGCCCCGGGAACGAACAGGATCCGGGCCCCGCTCTCACGAATGCGCCAGCACAAATCGACGTCCTCAAACCATATCGGGTGGAACGCTTCATCCAGGCCGTCGAGCTTCTCCCAAACCTCTCGCCTGAACATCAGGAACGCACCGGCAGGCTGATCAACGTCCTGCGCTCGCCGCGGATCGAAGTCGAGCATTCTATAGCGGCGATTGACCGGATTACGAGCCCATACGCGGTTCACAAGAAGAGCTTCCATCAGTAGCGCGGCTGGAGTGGGAAACGAGCGCACATTGAAGCCGCGCTGCCACTCGCCCGACCGGCCAACAAGCTTGCCGCCCGCCGCGCCCACTTCGGGCGAATCGAAAGCTCGAACCAGATCACCAAGGCCGGTCTCCAGATCGGCGTCCGGGTTCAACAAAAGCACAAGCGGGCTTGTCGTAACTCGCACTGCTTGATTGACAGCTCCCGCGAAACCCCGGTTTGAGCGGTTACGAATGAGCCTTGCGAAAGGGGCTCGCGTTTCGACAATCTCGCAGGTTGCGTCGCTCGATGCGTTGTCGACAACCACCACGTCAACGCCGTCGCCCGTGCCTTCACCCTGCAAGACGTGGCGGCGCAACGCATCCAGGCATGGCCCGATCTCGTCGGCCGAGTTGTACGTGACGATGACGACCGCGACGGCGTTGGTCATGCCTGTTTCTCCGCCAGCGGCGCCAGCCGAAAATACCATCGCCAGTAGGTGTCCCAACGGGTCGCCTTCTGGACGCGCGCGATTTCGGCTTCCATGGCGCACAACACGCCCGCCAGGCGCTCGCCGCGGCTACGAATCGACGCGGACGCCCGCCGCAGCCGCGAGAAGCCCCGCAGCCCGCGCCAGAAGCCGCGCGCCCAGGAAGAGGCGCGCCCCCTTGATATCGCCAGTGTCGCCCATAGCAATTGGGCGGCCAGAATCGGCCGCAGGAATCGTAGCATCAGCCGGGCAGGATAAAACTTGGCCAACAACAAAAGCTGATGGCAGGTCATCCACTCGACCGACGCGCCGCTCCAGATGCCGGCCGTGGCGCTGCCGCGGTGATAGGCGACGGCGGAGGGCACGTAGAGCCCCGGCAGATCTTCCATGGCTGCGCGTAGTCCCAAGTCGATATCTTCCAGATAGGCGAAAAACGATTCCTCCAACCCGCCGACACGCTCGAAAAAGCCGCGCCGGAATATCGCGGCAGTGGCGGACGGAAAATAAGTCCGCCTCACGGCGTCGAACAGCGGGCCATCAGCCCGTCCGTGGCCCAGCCGCCAGGACGCCCCGCCCCGGCAGATTGCATCGCCGGTGCCGTCGATCAACCCGCGGTCCTGGTCGTTGAGCGTCTTGCCGGTCGCAAACCACAACTTAGCCGCTTCTCGCGGCGGTGATCCCACGGCGGCAAGAAGCTCGGCCATCCAGCCCGGCGACAGCTCAACGTCGTTGTTGACGAGCGCGATCCATTCCCCACTGGACGCTTCGATCCCACGGTTGACCGCGCGGCTCACCCCTTCGTTACCCGACAATTCCAACACACGGCACCCGGCGCGGCGGGCCGTCTCGACCGAATTGTCCTCTGACCCGTTGTCAACGACCACGACATCCAACGACACGCCTTCCGGCAACCGTTGCGCATGGATGCTCTGCAAGAGACGTTCCAGCAAGGCACAACGGTTCCTATGCGGGATAACAATGCTGACCGTCATTTAGGATTCGCGACGCGCAACCGACGCGGTTCTCGTGGCAGGCTCTTTCTAGATAACACACCCCCTAGGTGGGAAGCAAATCGTTTGTTATGAATGAGTCACGGGAAATCGAGATTTTTACCGAGCCGCCCTCGGCGGCAGGCGTGGCAAAACCGGCGGCCCGCCAACATTGCCGAGTACCGCGCGGGGCGGTGGAAGACGGACCGGCGATACCGGGTTAGTGCTAGAGGCGTCACGGCGTGTCGATTTGACGCAAGGCGTGGCCGGCAGCCTCGCGCAGCCTCTCGTCGCCTTCCCGGGCGACTTGCTCGAACTGCCGGCGCGCCCCGGCGAGGTCTCCTTGGGCGGCCAGCGCGAATCCCAAGTTGAGGCGGGCTTCCTGGTATTGCGGGTTGAGCCTCAACGCCACGGTGAATTGCTCGGCCGCTTCCTGGTGATGGTTCTGGAACCCCAGGGCGGTTCCCAGGTTGAAGCGGGCCTCGGCGAGGTTCTCGTCGGCCCGCACAGCCGCGCGGAAGTGTTGGAGGGCCTCCTCGAGCGCGCCGCGCCTGGCCAACAGGTTGCCCAGATTATTGTGAGCGCCGGCCAAGCCGGGAGACAGCCGCAACGCCTCGTGCAAGTGCGACTCGGCCTCGCCAAACTTCTGCTGGTCGGCCAGCAGCCCGGCGAAGTTGTGGTGCGCCTCGGCGTGATTCGGGTTCAGCCGGAGCGCTTGCTGGTAGTGTTCGGCGGCCTCGTCGATTTGGCCGGCCGCGGCGAGCAGGTTGGCGAGATTGTTGTGAGCGGCCTCGTAGTCGGGCTGGATGCGAATCGCTTCCCGGGCCGCTGCGATGGCGCCAGCCGGCTCGCCCATGCGCGACAAAGCCGACGCCAAGTTGCTGTGCGCTTCGGGTAGGTTGGGGTCGATTCGGATGGCTTTGCGCAGCGTTTCCAGGGCGCGCTGCGGCGAGTTTTGCTGCAGGTAGACCTCGCCCAGGTTGTTCAGCGCCTTGGCGTCGTCGGGCTCCACGGCCAACGCCCGCTCCAGCACCTCGATGGCTCGTACGTCCTGGCCGTCGCTCGAAAGCGCGAGCGCAAAATTACGCAGCGCCGCCTGGTGGTTCGGAGCGCGCTCAATCGCCTGCTCGTAGAGAGGCAAGGATTTCCCGGTTTCGCCGCTCTTCCAATAGGCTTCCGCCAGTTGGAAATAAAACTCGCCGCTTTCGGGCCGATGCTTCTCGATCGCCCGTTCCAGGCGCGGTATCCCCGCCCGCAAATTCGACTCCTGGTTCACCTGCGCCAGCGCCAGATACAGCTCGTCCTGGGGCCCGTCCAAACGGGGCGGATAGTAGGGCATTACTTCGCCGTGGTAGGCGGTTTCCGGCGTGTCTGTGGTTTCCCGGATCGGTGCGAGCAGGTCGCGCGCGGGCTTGCGCCGTTGGATGTAGTGGTCTGTCATGACCACGTGCACCACGTCATCGGTGCGGCGCTTCGGCATGTGGCAGTCGAGGCAGTTTGCTGAATTCGTATGCTTGCCCGCCGCCACGAGCCCGGCCAAAGCCGGCTGGTGGCAGCCGTTGCAGACGTCCACGTAGCGCCGGACAGCTTCTTCCCCGCGCGGGATGTCATGGGGATCATGGCAGCTTGTACAGGTCAATGCCTGGCCTGCCGGCAAGCCTTGCGTCTGCTCAAAGCAGGCGGATTTGCGCAGCCGGTAGGCGGCATGCGCGATCTCGAAATGGTCTTCGGGCCCCTGGCCGGGGGCATGACGGAAGTGCAGGATGTAGTCGGCTAGCGGCTCGCCCGGCCGGAACGAAAACGCCCCGCGGCCGGCGCGCAGCAGGGCGTAGGGCAGCCGCCGGCTGGTGGTTTCCAAGTGGCATTGCATGCACAACTCGACCTGCCGGTCTACGCTCAGCCCGGCCGGGTTGACGATCGCGTCGCGGATTTCCGCTTCGGAAGCGCCCCGTCCCACTGCCTCGACATGCGCGCGGCCGGGGCCGTGGCAGCGTTGGCAGTCGATGCCTTCGGCTAGCCGCCCGGGGTAGCGGGGGTCCCGGCCAGCGTGGTCTTTTCCTGGCGCCATCTCAGGGTAGCTGTTGTGGCAAGCCATGCAGTCGAACGAGATTTCACGCCCGAACTCTTTGTGCCGCGGCTGGTCGTAGCCGGGGCTCATCGCCCAGTAGCCGCCGTTCTCGGAATACCAGCCCAGGGGCATTTGCGTCAGTTTCCCGTGGCCGTCGAGATGAAGGTACGAGCGCGCGTGATTGCCCGAGCCGATGACGAAATCAATTTTCTGCTCGACGACGTTGGTTTCGTTGCCGCTGGAATCCAACTGGTGGCGGCGCTGAAAATACTCGCCGTTGCGCGCGATCATCGTGTAGTGGCTTTCGGACGGCTTGTGGTGGTAGGTGTTGGCTTGCGCAAAATCCTCGACCATCAACTCGGGCCGCGGACGGTAGAACGAGCGAGCCATCCCGGTGTGCTGATAGGTATCGTGGATCTGCTGGTGGCAGCCGGCGCAGGTGCTGGCGTCGAGATAGCCATCGTCACTGCCCCCCACAAAGCGCGCTGCTGCCGGGTTCGATGCGCCGGGATCTTGTGCGAGGGTTGGGTTCGTTGGCGCGGGTTGCCAAAGGAAATAAGCGCCCACCGCCGCGGCTGCAACAAGGATCGCGGCCGCTGCGGGCAAAATCGTGCGTGCTGGCAGGCTCCCGGCGCCCCGGTCCGAAGAAGCCTTCGCGCTGCGCCCTGAGAGCTTGGCGGAAGCGGAATCCTCCGCCGAAGAGCCGCCACCCTGGCTCGCGCGACGCTTACGAGCGCGCTTCGACATGCGGATTATCTTCGCACAGCGTTGCCCGCGTCCCGGCCCAACTGCACGTTCAGCCCGCTACGCCTTGGCTACAGGTTCAGGGTACGGCCATCCACCGCCAGCGCGGCTTCCTTCATCGCCTCGGCCAAAGTGGGATGCGCGTGGCTCGAGCGCGCGATATCTTCGCTGCTGGCACCAAATTCGATGGCCACGGCGGCCTCGGCGATCATGTCCCCGGCCCGCGGCCCGAGAATGTGGACACCCAGCACGCGGTCCGTCTTGGCGTCGGCGAGAATCTTGACCTTGCCATCGAGTTGACCGAGCGCCCGCGCCCGCGAGTTGGCGCGGAAGGGAAACTCTCCTTTGCGGTACTCGACTCCGGCGGCCTTGAGTTCGTCTTCGGTCTTGCCCACCGAGGCGATCTCGGGCTGCGTATAAACCACGGCGGGAATGGCGTGGTAGTTGACGTGACCGTGGCCCGTTACGATGCTCTCCACGCAGGCGACCCCTTCGTCCTCGGCTTTGTGGGCCAGCATCGGGCCGCGGATGACGTCTCCGATCGCGTAAATACCCTTGGCGGTGGTGGCGAAGTCGTCGCTTACCGGGATGCGGCCCTTGTTGTCGAGTTCGATTCCCACCGATTCCAGGCCCAGCCCGTCGGTGTTCGGTTTGCGGCCTACCGAGATGAGCACCCGGTCGCACTCGATCGGCTTCGCCCCCTCGCACTCAACGACGCAGACTCCCTTTTTGACCTTGGCGCCGGTGACTTTGGCCCCCAGGCGGAATTCCAAGCCTTGTTTCTCAAAAAGCTTTTGCGCATCGGCCGCCAGATCGGAATCCATGCCTGGCAGGATGCGGTTGAGGTACTCCAGCACCGTGACCTTAGCGCCGAGCCGCTTCCAGACGGAACTCATTTCCAGCCCGATATAGCCCGCGCCGATCACCACAAGGTGGTTGGGCACTTCGTCGTAACTGAGCGCCTCGGTGCTGGTGCCGATGCGGTCGCCGTCGATCTCGACGCCGGGCAGCGAGGCGCTTTTGCTGCCGGTGGCTATGATGATGTGCCGGGCCTCGAGCTGCTCTTCGCCGTCCGCCCCTTCGACCGCGACGACGCCGCGGCCGGCCAAGCGCGCGTGCCCTTCGTACCGCGTGATTTTGTGTTTCTTGAACAGCGAGCCGACGCCGGTGGTCAGACCTTTGACGATGCGGTCCTTGCGAGCCAGCATTTTCTTCAGGTCAAGCCCCACTTCCTTGAGCACCAGACCGTGTTCGGAAAGCCCGCCTGCCGCCTCGTGGTACAGCTCGCTCGATTCCAGCAGGGCTTTGCTGGGGATGCAGCCGATGCGAAGGCACGTTCCGCCCAGAGCTTTTTCCTGCTCCACACAAGCGACATCGAGGCCCAATTGCGCCGCCCGGATTGCCGCCACGTACCCGCCCGGACCCGCTCCGATGACCACTAAGTCGTGCTTTTTCATTCAGTTAATCTCCCGACCGGCGGAATTTGAGCGCCAGCGAAGGGTCTCAGGCACCGCGTTCCATAGCCATGATGACACGCTCCCTAGCCGCGCTGGTCGGCGCCTTCCTCCACCGCCCTGCCGAATTCAGCCCGAAACGGCCGGGACGGTCTTGCCGTCCAAACACCCAACAATGCCGGGTCAGGCGGTACAGGCGAGTTTCCGCCCTTACGTCGAGCCAAAACCTTCGCCAAACGCCGCCTTTCCCAGGGAAACCATTGAACCGGCGGCGGGATATAATCAGGTGACAGACACTCCATCCCACGGCGCCTTGATGCGTTTTCTGCTCTTTTTTCTATTACTTGCCCTGCCTCTCCGCGCTCCTGCCGACGAGCTGGAGACCGAGGCCAAACGATTTGTCGACGTCTACAGCCTGCT
>JBBDWJ010000145.1:0-33320 GCA_040902925.1 Bryobacterales bacterium
CTCGAAGCTCACCGCCTGAAAGGCGGTGGGTTTAGACCTGGTGATTGAACTAAACATACTGTCGCGGAGCAACCATCGCTGTATAAATTTCAAAAGGCTATCTTCCGATGAGGCCCTTCATCCAGGCCGCTCGACACCATCAAGGTATAATCGTCAAACCTTGAAGGCGACAAGTAGCTCTTCCCCAAGCCAAAGAATGGAGAATGGTCGATGAGGTACAAGAACGGGGCATTCCGGCATCTTTTCGTAGCCTGCATCCCGGCTGCGTTATTGCTGTGCACCTGCTCCTCTCCGCCGCCAGTTGAAGATTCATCGACGAAAACCGCCGAAGTTCAGACCACGCAAGCCGAACTGATTGCTAGCGACGGGTCGTGGGGGAACACCGAAGGGCCCGCCGTCGACTCACAAGGCGCTCTGTACTTCACTTCCCGCGGCACATACAAAGGCATAGTGAAATGGACCAGGGAAGCCGGCGCGACACAACACGCAGCGGCTGCCGCGAAGGCCGGCCCAGGCGGCCTTTGGATCGACGATTCCGATCACATCTACCTGACGGCAACCGATGAGCGGGAAATCCAGAAGCTTTCGCCGGACGGTGAGTTGACCGTCGTCGCCAAAGGGTTTGAGAGCGATCCGGCCGTTGCCAAGGGACCCAACGATATTACCGTGTCGAAGGCGGGTAATGTCTATTTCACGGATCCAAAAGGGTATCAGGGAGAAGCGGCCCCGGGAACCATATATCGGATCGACCCCGGCGGCGTAGTCACGGTCTTTGATGATTCCGTCGTTGGACCGAACGGTATTGTTCTGAGTGGCGACGATCGAACGCTCTACGTCGCCCACAACATCGGGGAAGCGAAATCCAACCTTGTGCGTTTCCCGCTGGACGACAATGGCGCCAAGGCCGGCGACAAACAGATCGTTGCCGGGATAGAGCCTTGCATCGCCGACGGCATGGCGGTCGACGAGAACGGCAACGTCTGGCTAACCTGCTATTCCTACGGCACGGCTCACCTGATTGATGCGAAGACCGGAAACGTCATCGAGCGCATCACTACAGAGCAGAAGGCGCTGACCAACTGTGTTTTCGGGCGTGGAGACGACAAAAACAGCCTCTATTTGAGCAGCTCGGATATGGATCGCGTGACCGGCTACGTGTACCGGGCCACGGTGACGACGCCAGGAATTCGGTAAGCGTCCTCCAATCCGGCGGGAGAACCCGGAGTCGATGTGACTCAGAGGAGCGCCCCGACGGGTCCGATATGGGCTAGGCCCGAACCCATCGGGACTGTCCTCTGTGCCGCATCGAAGCAGCCGATGGTCGCAGACCAGGGAATCATCAAGAAATCGGGCCTCTTGCCCGCCCACGATCTTGCCTGGCGATCATTCCGCCAGTCAGTTCACAGTTAGAATTGGAGCGCCCTTGTGTCGTTCTTGGCGGCGGCAACGTCAAGGAACTGGGCAAACTTCCCCCTCTTTGCCGCGCGGGCAGTAACGCCAATGCGTTCACCGGAGGATTCCGGCTTTGGGAAAAGGAGAATGAGAATGGAAACAGTCGAAAACTCACCGTCGGGTCAACGCTTGACGCAACGTCCCGCATGGAAAGCCCTTCAGGCTCACTACAGGAAGGTCAAGAGGCTCCATCTGCGGAAACTGTTCAAGAAAGACGCCGACCGGGGTGAACGGCTGACAGCCGAAGCTCTAGGCATCTACCTGGACTACTCGAAGAACCGCATCACCGACGAGACGCTGCCACTGCTGGTTCACCTCGCCGATGAGTGCGGCCTGCAAGCGCGAATCGATGCGATGTTCCGCGGCGGCAAGATCAATGTCACCGAAAATCGTTCCGTTCTGCACGTAGCGCTTCGTGCTCCCAAAGGGGTATCGATCCTCGTCGACGGCCAGGACGTTGTTCCGCAGGTCCATGCGGTGCTCGACAAGATGTCCGATTTCTCCAACCGCATCCGGAGCGGCGAATGGAAAGGGCACACCGGAAAGCGCATTCGCAATGTTGTCAATATCGGCATCGGCGGGTCCGACCTGGGGCCGGTCATGGCCTTCGAGGCGCTACGGCACTACAGCCAACGCGATCTGACTCTTCGCTTCGTGTCGAATGTCGACGGAACCGACTTTGCAGAAGCGGTCCGCGATCTGGAACCTTCCGAAACGCTGTTCGTCGTCTCTTCCAAAACCTTCACCACGCTCGAGACGATGAGCAACGCGCACACCGCCCGCGATTGGTCGCTTGCCGGATTGGGCGGAGATGCAACGTCGGTGGCGAAGCATTTCGTAGCGGTCTCGACGAATGCCAAGGAAGTGGCGAAGTTTGGAATCGACACCGCTAGCATGTTCGAGTTCTGGGACTGGGTCGGTGGACGCTACTCCATGGATGCCGTGATCGGCCTTTCGACAATGGTCGCGATCGGCCCGGAGAACTTCCGCGCCATGCTCGCCGGCTTCCACCAGATGGACGAGCATTTTCGCACGACGCCGTTTGATCGCAACCTGCCGGTCCTGATGGCGCTGCTGTCCATTTGGTACACCGACTTCTTCGGCGCTGAAACAGTCGCGGTTCTGCCCTACGACCAGTATCTGAAACGATTCCCCGCCTACCTGCAGCAGTTGACGATGGAGAGCAACGGCAAACACGTCACGCTGGATGGGGCGACGGTGGACTATGAGACGAGTCCGGTCTATTGGGGAGAACCGGGGACCAATGGCCAGCACTCGTTCTATCAGTTGATCCATCAAGGCACGCGGCTCATTCCCTGCGACTTCATTGCCTTCGGGCGTTCGCTCAACCCCTTGGGGCGGCATCACGACATCCTACTAGCGAACGTCTTCGCGCAGGCCGAAGCTCTTGCCTTCGGCAAGACTGCTCAAGAGGTAAAGAAGGAGGGCACTCCGGATTGGCTGGTGCCGCACCGCGTCTTCGAAGGGAATCGTCCGTCGAACACGATCTTTGCCGAGCGCCTGACCCCCGATATCCTGGGCAAGCTCATTGCGCTTTACGAGCACAGTGTCTTCACGCAAGGAGTCATCTGGAACATAGATTCGTTCGATCAATGGGGCGTCGAGCTTGGCAAAGTTCTCGCCCAACGGATCATACCGGAACTCGAAGCGAAGGACGAGCCAAAGCTGAAGCACGACAGTTCCACAAACAACTTAATTCGACGCTATCGGAAGCTGAAAGCGGTTTAGCAGTCATTCCCGAAGCAAGGAGGAACCATGCAACTAGGAATGGTAGGACTGGGCGGAATGGGCGCCAGCATGGCGCGCCGGCTTCTCAAGAGGCATCACGAATGTGTCGTCTTCAACAGATCGGCGAAGTCAGTTGCGGACCTCGTCGTGACCGCGGCTGGCGTAAGTCCGCAACATCGAAAGCCTGCTCCGGCGTCATGGCGGTGAAGGATCAGCGGCCAGTTCAGGGCTAGCGTCCAGTCTGCGTTTCAAGGTCGATGACCGTCAGACTTATTGCGGCCAGGCTTCGCTTTGCGGGAATCATCGCAAAACGGCGCCAGGTGTTGGCGGCGTCCGCAGGGTTTGCCACGCAAGAGTCTCCCGCCAGGTGCGAGAGCAGTGCTGGGGCCGCTTTCAAGCCGGGTCATGCTGCCTGCAGACTCAAAATCGCAGCTTCATTTGAACCGTCGCTTGCCGCCCCGGCGCCAGCGCCGTGCCCGAAAACAGCCCGCTGAAATTGATGACATTGAGCCTGTCCGTCGCGTTGCGCATGTCGAACTGCAGCGTCAGCGAGCGGGCATCCCGCTCCCACACCCTCGCTCCTACCGAAAAATCCAGGCTGAAATTCGGCCGCACCCGCCCACGCTCGAAGTTCACTTTGTCGAGGATGGCCGGCGGAATGGGCTGCAGGTGATCATCGTCGTCATCCTCATCATCGTCGTCATCGTCATCCTCGCCGGCCGGGTCTTCCTGCCCGGGCGGCTCTTCTCCCATTTCGTCCTCATCGTCGTCATCGTCGCCCTCGAGCTCCACCGGCAAACCGCTGCCGTAGCGTGCTCCGGCCATGAACCAAACCCTGCGGTGCGGCTCGAAACGAATCTGGGCCGCCACGGTATTGCGCTGATCCTGGCTGATCGCGAAGTGCTCGACGACATCTCGCAGTTCTTCCGCCTCTCCCCCCTCAATGAACAGGCCGCCGGTCACCGGCGAAGACGCCCGCCCCAGCATGTTGGAATAACTAACGAACGACGACAGGCCCCGCCAGTGCGGCAGCTCGACGCGAACCTCGGTTCCTTCGATGCGCGCCGTATCGAACGTAATGGGGAAGGAAATGCCGGTGTTCAGGAACACGTCATCGTCGATGTAGTTACGGAACGTGCGCCAATAGTGGCTGACGTCGAGGCGTACCACGTTGCCGAACGGCTTGCGCAGACCGACCTCAAAGAAGTGAGCCCGGCTGGCCGGTACCGGAACCGCATCCTCCACCTCATTGAGGTCGAGCCCCGCGCCGCTGCTCAGCAGGAGATTCTCCAGCGGCGGCGGCTGAAAAATGCGGTCGTAGGAGGCGCGCAGCAGAAGATCCGCCGGCTGCACGTAGTAGCTGAGAGCCAGGCGCGGGCTCACCGCGTTGTCCTCAATCAGCAGGTCGTAGCGGTCGAACCGCAGCCCGATATTCGCCGCGAAGTTTCCAAATCGCAACTGGTCCTGGACGAAAAGGCCGGCTTCGGTGCTGCGCCGGTTGTCGCGAAAATCGAGGTCGATGTCAGGAAGCTCGTCGGGCTCGGCCAGCAGGAACTGTTCGCGAACGCTGTTGACCCGCAGATCGCCGCCGAACTTCAGCGTATGGTGCTCGTTTTCCAGGGTGATGTCGCCCATCACGGCGCCTTCGCGAAAGCCGCGATCCTGCTGCACATAGACGGGCGTCGAGAACTCGTTGCTCCACAGCTCGCTGGTCAGATCCCGCACCATGCCGCGCAGCGAGCCCAGGGCGCGCGAGGAAAAAGTGTGCTGGTAGTGGATCTGCCCCGCCGTTTCCTGACTACGGCGGTCCTGCCGCTGCCCGGCTGCCTGTTGCACCAGATCGTTCGGGACGAGGAAGCCGGTGCGGTTCGTGCGGAAGTAGAACGAGAGCCGGTCGCGGTCGCCGAGGTCTTGCCCCAAACGCGCGTTCAGGCCGCTGGAGCTCGCTTTGTTGGTGAAGTTCTCGAGCGAAGGTGGATCGAGATAGCGGCCGGTGTGCCCGCCGAGGACGCCCACCGACACCGCCGTCGTGTCGCTGCCGTACTGGTGGGAGAAAGACCCCAGGTAGGTGTCATAGCTGCCGCCCTGCAAGTCCGCCTCCGAGCGATGCCCCACGGAACCGACGCGCCGCGTGTCCAGTACGATCACTCCGCCCAGGCGGCGGCCGTACTCGGCGGGCAGGCCGGCCGTGAGGACATTGACCGCTTCGAATTCGCTGCTCTCGAACGCCGGCGCGAACGCTATCGAGCGGTTGTCGTAGAGCGGCATGCCGTCGATCACGTATTGGGTGTCGTATTCAGACCCTCGCGGATGCAGCACCGCGTTCGCCTCGAGAAGCCAGCCGGGCATGGTTGTGACGACGTCGATAACGCTGCGGCCCAGGGTTGTCCCTAGCGCCTGGTCGAGTTGCGAACGCCCGGCGTGCATCACGATCGACGGCTGCGACGGGTCCAGTAACGGCGCCGCATCCCGCACCGTGATTTCCGACTGCACCACGCCAAGCTGCAGCGTCACCTCGATCGTCTGCGGCACCGAGGAACGAATTTCGATCGTGCGAGTGAAATCGGCGAACCCGTTGTGAGCCACGCGAAGCTGATAGACGCCCGGAGCCAGCCGCCGCAGCAGCGCCTCCCCCGCCGCGTCCGCCAGCGCCTCGGCAAAGAACGGAGGATTGCGGCCGGCCAGCTCGACTCGTGCCGGAACCGCCTGGCCGGAAGGATCGTGGACGTTGACCCGCAGTTGCCCGTCCATAACTTGCGCGGCTGCGGCGGTTGAGAGGACCAGCAGGGCCAACAGCAAACGGCTCCGCATCGATATCCTGCAGGACGGAAAGGGTAGCCAATCGGTACTCAACATCATTCGGTGCTCAATAAACATCAGCAGATAACTGGGCTTCGACTCGGCGGGCCAACGGCGCCAGCCGGTTTGCGCTGCGCCCTCAATCCGGGCGAACGAGAAACTCAACGGGCGCAAACAGCCACGGCGGCAAACGGCCACGGCGGCAAATGGCCGCATCGGCGTGGCGTCGGGCGTATATCTGTATATTCCTCGTGGCCCCCATCTGTTCAGAGTATTTTCCATGGGCTCCGAACCCGGCCACGGCTTGCATCGCGGCGGGTGCGCCCGCCATCCTGAGGGTCGGAATCGCTCGGCGCGATCAAAAAAGCCTGAACAAGAAACGCGCTCGGGGAATATTCAGACAGAACGGCAATTCATCCATGGATCTGGTCCAACCAGCAGATTCGTCCGCGCGGCTGTCCGTTCGAACCGAGGCGCGCTCCACGCCGGCCTCGAACCCATCGCCGCTCGAGGCCGAAGTTAAGCTCCTGTTCGACGAGTTGAGGGTGCCGGTTCTGCGCTACCTGATGACTTTGGGTCTGTCTCCTCCGGACGCGGATGAAGTGGTCCAGGACGTTTTTCTGGCGCTGTTTCAGCATTTGCGGCGCGGCAAGCCGCGGTCGAACCTGCCGGGTTGGGTGTTTCGAGTGGCCCACAATCTGGCGTTGAAACGACGCCACGCGAACCGGAGTGGAGAGACGGTTCTGGCGGACGCCGGCGATGCCGCCGGCCATCTCGACGCTGCACCCAATCCGGAGGAGCAAGCGGTCCAGCGCCAAAGACAGGCGCGCCTGCTGGCTGTCGTGCGCGCCCTGCCGGAACAAGACCGCTGCTGCCTGCACCTGCGGGCGGAAGGTCTCCGCTACCGCGAGATCGCCAAAGTATTGGGCGTGTCTCTAGGCGCTGTATCTCTCTCGCTGCAACGAGCTCTGGCGCGCCTCACCCGCGCCGATGGGTACTGACATGCGGCACACAAACTTTCACGTTTCCGATCAGCAGCTTCTCGAAGCGGCCGACGGGGAGCTGTCTCCGCGAAAAATGGCAAAGGTGCGGGCCCACTTGGCCGCGTGCTGGAGCTGCCGGGCGCGCATGCGCCAGATCGAGACCACGATTGTAAATTTCGTGCAAGTCCACCAGCGTACTTCGGAAGGAAAGGTGCCTCCCGAGGGCGGGTCTCGCAGTCTGTTTCAAGCCAGGCTGGCGGAAGCCGCCAGTTCGCCCGAGCCTGCTTGGCGCCTCAGCTTGCTGCCGCTGATCCACAAAAGAGAACTGGCGTTGGTTGGCCTTGCGCTGGCTCTGGTCGCGCTGACCATGTTCTCGCTCGGCATCTTGCCGCGGCCCGATCCACAACGATCCCAACAGCGAAACCCTGCCGCGCCCGACCCGCGGCTCACTCCTGGCATGGCCCAACCATTGTCGAAGGCCGAGCTCTGTTCTCTGGGTGATCAGGATAGCGCCCCCGCGGTGCCGCGTGCCGTCGCCCTCAAGGTGTTTGCGGCGTACGGCGTCAGCGATCCACGCCCGCGAGCGTATGAGCTCGACTACCTGATCGCGCCCGAACTCGGCGGCACCAACGACATTCGCAACCTGTGGCCGCAGCCCTACCGGACGCTGCCGTGGGATGCCCATGCCAAAGACGCGCTAGAAGATCATCTTCACGGACTCGTCTGCCAAGGGAACCTCGATCTCGAAACCGCGCAAGAAGATATCGCCAAAGATTGGATCGCCGCCTACAGAAAGTACTTCCGCACCGAAACGCCGCTTCCCGTGCACGCGGTATTTCTCAAAGACCAGCCCTGGGAATGAGATCGCCTACCGTGGCCGCCAGGTAGGAGTTGGCAGACAAACGCCAGACGACAATTTGTCCGTTTATCCAGGCGAGCTGCAGCCTATTTTGGAACGGGCTGGTGGGCGCTGCGGTCCGTCGCCGCCTCTGCTCGCTTGGTGGCCCGCGCTACCCTGTAAGTGAGGCGCAAGCTATCGAAGGTACGCCCATCCAGTGCGGACGGTAGCTGCCGAGAGTCAGCAAAAAAAATTGGCCAAACGAACCCAATTTAATTCTTGAGGGCTTCTGGCTGCATTTCTTTGAAGCGAAACAAGATCGGGCCCGAAAGACAGGAGAACACAAGGCGAAATCAAGAAAGGAGCTTTCGCAATATGTTCGCCATTGGTGTCGGTCCTGGCAAACAATCGAGCGGCGGTTGTAGCACGCTTTCGGCCCGCCCGGCGAGCATGTATTGCGTGTCGCCGGGCGGCGGAGAACGCTATTCGGGAGTCAAAGGGATCGCATATCAAGCTCACCGATCTGGCCGTATTTCGCTAGACCGAGAAGCGAGCCCGAATCTCCCAAGCAGGGAATGATTGGCATTCCAACCTCTCATGAGTGAATCATCCCGCATTTATGTCATCGGCAGTCTGAACGCCGACCTTGTGCAGAAGGTTCCAAGACTGCCCAAGGGCGGTGAAACCCTCCAGGGAAACGACCTGCGTACGTTCGCCGGCGGCAAGGGAGGCAACCAGGCTTTTGCCGCGGCGCGCATGGGCGGCCGTGTGTCCATGGTCGGGCAGGTGGGCAGCGACGGCTTCGGAGTTATCCTGCTCGACAGCCTGCGGTCTGCTGGCGTAAACACGGACCATGTGGCAGTCGTCGAGGGTTCAAGCGGGACAGCAATGATCCTCGTCCTGCCGAACGGAGAGAACGCCATCGTCATCTCATCGGGGGCCAACGCCACATTGACGCCCGGCGAAGCTGCTCGGAGCCTGGAACACCTCGCAACCGGCAGCCTGCTGCTTTGCCAGTTGGAGATCCCGATTGAGACCGTCGAGCGCGCTCTCGCCGTCGCCAAGCGCAAGGGAGCGACGACGATTCTCGACCCCGCACCCGCGAACACTGCTTGCCTCGCGATGCTTCCCCACGTCGACTTCCTCACGCCCAACGAAACGGAAGCCATGCAGTTGCTCGGCCTCGATGGCGCCATCGACGGCGACGATCAGGCGCTACAAGTAGCGAGCAAGCTGCGCGACGAGGGCGCATCAACGGTCGTCCTCAAACTCGGCAGCCGGGGATGCTGCATCGTCAACAAAGAGATCTCGACGATCGTTTCGGGTCATGAGGTCACCGCGGTGGATACTACCGCGGCCGGGGACACGTTCAACGGAGCGTTCGCCTGTGCCCTCGATCAGAAAAGGTCCATCGTTGAAGCGGCGCGCTTTGCCAACGCCGCGGGAGCGCTTTCGGTCACCAGACCGGGCGCGCAAAACTCTGTCCCCACGCGGAAAGAGGTCGAGCAGTTCCTGGGACGCATGACTGCCCCCAGTCTCCGTTGACAGACCAACCTGAGAGTGCGCTGGTGTTTGTAGTTGAGAGTCTCGCGCTGGCCATTGTGTTCTGCGTAAAGACGATGCTCGGTTGGGGCTCCTGAACGCTTTCGTAGTCTTCCGTGATGCGCTCGTCCCCGTGGCTTGGGCAACGTCGCCCGGGAGCATCTCAATCAGTTTTCCTGGAATGGCCAGACACATGCAAATTTACTCCTCGCCGTCGCCGCTCTTGCGGCGGGCGACGATCTCGAAGGCGAGCTCAAACAGCTTCTCTCGGGCCCCCGGATTCGGAAGGCTCGCCTTGGCCCGCCGTCTCGTTCGGTGCGGCCGGTTCATCCATGTTGCGGCATCGCCTTGGATGCGCAACCCCTTCTTCTCAGTCTGATCGGGATTTGCGAGAGACACCCTACCAACGGAGAGGCCAACGAGTAGCTCAGGGAAGCGTGCTACGCCCTGCAGGCAACGACGAGACCGGTCGGCATACGAAATCGTGGAGCAACCGTCGGCGGTCCGTCACTATCTGGGAGCCGATGGCGCTGTCGCAGCGCCATCGCGGGCGGGCTCGCTGGGAATCCCGACCTGGCGGTAGGCGGCGGATACGAGCTCTCGAAAACGCGCGTGGTCTGCCTCATTCATCTTGCCGGCTGAGTTCAACTCCGCTGCCCGCTTGAGGACGAACAGCGCATCATGTCCCAGGTTCTTCCGTAGGTAAAGCGTTGCCAACTCCAGCAGGGTTTCCGGCGCTTGCGGATCGAGGCGATGCGCCGCGCGAAAAGCCGCGATGGCTTCATCGGTTTGGCCGCCGGCAGCGTGGGCCAGAGCGAGGTGGTGAAATAGCGGGTGCGTTTGCAGTTGCAGCGCCGCTGCGCGCTGTAAGGCCGGCAGCGCCTGCTCGAGGCGCCCGGAGCGCAACAGAACGATGCCGAGGTTCTGCCAGGCCTCGGCGAAATCCGGGTCGATGGCGACCGCCCGGCGTAGGGCTGCTTCGGCCTCTTGGTCCTGGCCGGTGGCGCCTCTCGCAAAGGCCAGATTGTTCCACGCTTTTGCGGTCAACTCGCCCTGCTGCAGGCTCGTCTCGTAGTAGAGCCGGGCGGGTTCGGGCAACCCGGCGGAAAGGAAGGCGTCTGCCGCTGCGGTGAGGTCGCGCCCGGGGAGCAAGCCGTGCCAGCGTCCGGCGAAGGGTGAGGCGGCGCGAAGCGAATTCTTTCGGTTGTCGGGTAATGCATCAAGATCCGCCAGCAGCCGCTCGGCGGCGACGACGCCCACGTAGGCCCGCGCAATCGCGCCGTCTCGGTCGATCAACAAGGTCATGGGCAGCGGCAGTTCCCTTCGTCCCCCAAACAACTGGCGATAGACAAGACTGTAAGCGGCAATCACGCCGTCGTCGGCGAGCAGGACGGGAAACGTGAGAGCCTGCTCCGCGGCAAACTGCCGCACGCTCTGGCGCTGCTCGCCGCTATCGAGCGATATCGCGAGCAGTTCCACTTGGCGCTGCTGCAAGCGCGGGTAGAGGTTTGCGAAATCACCGAGCTCCTTGCGGCACGGCGGACACCAAGTCGCCCAGAAATTGACGACGACGGGCCCGCGGCGCTGCTGCCGTAGATGATGCTGTTTCCCATCCAGCGCGGTCAGCCGGAAATCGGGCGCCGGCGGGGGCTGGAGAATCCACGTGCCGGGGTCTTCAGCGGCTTCCGCCAGGCGCGCTCCATCGTGAAGGGAGGCTGCAGTGGCGGCGGGCTCGGGCAAACCAGGTTGGGGAACGAAAGCAGCGCTGACCAGAGCGGGCCGCGCCGGCCGCAGCGAGTACGTTTGTCCTCCCTTGAGATCCGAAAACTCTTTCCGGGAGCCGTTGGGCCAGTCGATTCTTGCGGATCGTATTTCCGCGTCTTCCCCCAATCCGAACCAGATCCGCGACGAACTTTGGGAGAGGAAGCCGGAACCGCTCTCGACCGTCTTGGACCTTGTGCCGCCGGTTGTCTCGATGGTGACACGCGCGCCGGCCGAGCCCGGCCCCAGGTCGAAGGCAACGGCGGCGGCGGCATTCCCAATCTCGTTGCGAAGCATGCGGATCTGCGGGCCGTTGCGATTCTTCACCACAAGATCGAGATCGCCATCGTGGTCGAGATCGGCAACCGCGAACGCGCGCGCGTCCAGATCCGAGTCCAGCCCCGCAACCGACGAAGCATCGGAAAACGTTCCGTCGCCGCAGTTCACGTAAAACACGTTGGTCTCGTGTCCGCTGAGGGAACCTCCCTCGTGGATGAGGCGGTTCAGGGCGCGCCAGCCATCCCTGTAAGAGTCGTCTTGTTCGGATGAATGCGACACGACCTGCCGCCAGAGGAAACTTCAAAGGTCGCCGGTGTCTTCCCCGGTGACGAAGCCGTTGGCGACGTAGATGTCTTCGAGCCCGTCGTTGTCGAAGTCGAAGAACTCGCTGCTCCAGGCCCAGCGTCCCAACCCGGCGCCCGATTGCTGGGTCACGTCCTCAAAAACGCCGCCGCCCTGGTTGCGAAACAGCGAGTTGCCGCGCGCGTGACGCCGCAGCGCTGCGCTTTCGAGATCGTTCCGGGCGCTGTGAAAGCGGTCCTGCCCGGTAACCCGCAGTCCGGCGGAAGACCACATGTTGCCGACATAGAGATCCAGCCGGCCGTCGTTGTCAAAATCCTCCCAGGCGACGCTCATGCCCGCGCCCAGGTCCTCGACGCCGGCTTCGGCGGCGACATCGTTGAACGAGCCGTCGCCGTTGTTGCGATACAGATTGTTGCGGCCGAAATCGTTGGCGACGTAAAGGTCGGGGTCGCCGTCGTTGTCGTAGTCGCCCCAGGCGGCGGCAAAGCTGAAGCGGCGGTTGTTCTGATGGATGCCGGGATCGGTGATCTCGGCGAAGCGGCCTCCGAGATTCCGCAACAGCAGGTTGGGAGCGCCGTTGTTGGCGTCGTGATAGGGCTCGGGTAGGTCGGCGCCGGGGGATTCCATCCAGGCGGACTGCGTATGGGCCGCCACGTAAACATCGATCCAGCCGTCACGATCGTAGTCGGCGGCTGCTGCTGCCATCCAGGACCCATCGCGTTCGCCAAACCGGTCGAGCCCGGCGTTATCCGCCGGCGAGAAACGGCCGCGGCCGTCGTTGAGGAATAGCAGCAGCTTCGACGACACGAGCAAAACGTCCTCGTCGCCATCGTTGTCGAAATCCACGAACAGGGCCTGCGAGGTTGGATCGAGGACGTCGAGACCCGAGTCGGCCGTGGCATCCTCAAAGCGCCAGCCGCCGCGGTTGAGATAGAGCAGATTGGGCAGGCCGGCCGGCTGCGGAACATAGATGTCCTCCCAACCATCGCTATTGACGTCGGCTACCGAGACGCCGTGATGACCCATCAGCGCCACGCCCAACGCGGCGTCGAGACGTTTTCGCCAGCGGTCCACTCCGGGAACGAGCTGTTTCCTGTAAGAGTCGTTTCCGCCAAGCGCCTCGGCCGTCACGTCCCGAAAGGCCTTCTTCTGCATTCGCGCGACGGAGAGCGGCCCAGCTTGCAACCGCATAATCTTCCAATCGCCTTGCTGGCCGCGAATCCACTCAATACGCCACTCACCGCGAAACTGTACCGGAAGGCCTTCGGCGGAAGAACCGCTGACGAAGAACACGATGGCTGAGGCGGCGGGTTCCACCGAGATGATCTTGAACTTTGCGCCGTCAATGGTGGCCAGCTCATTGCGCCAGCGCCCGATTTCCTTGAGGAAAAAATGCACGCCGGCGCTCATGGCGGCGGATGGCGCACCCCGTTGCACATGGACCGCCCCTCGTTTTGCCAACGAGTACTGCGCGGGCAGCAGCGGCGTTCCTTCGAAATCGACGTGGAGGAACGGCGAAAGGTCGCCGTTGGATTTTAGCTGGGCGGCGAACTGCGAAAGAGCCTGGTCCCACTCGGCGAAACGCGCTTCGGAATCCCACTCGTCGGAGCCCGGCTGCGCTGTTTGCAGGACCGCTTCGAGCTTGTCGGGCGAACCACCCGGCGGCGTGACGCGGTAGTCTTGCGCGGCCAGAGCCTGCCACAAACCCAGCACGACTAGGATCGCCGAGAGCCGCCGGATCATGAGCCCATTTTCCTTCTTTTCCAGGTCCCGCGGATCGAAGTAGGCGGACGGCTTGCCCACGGCCGGCCGGGTTCATCCCAGTTGCTACTGAGAAGCTTTTTTGCGAAACAGCAGCGGGGCGAACGCATGGAGATGCTTTCGCCACACCTGCCACTCGTGCGACCCCGGCCCCTCGAACCAGACGTGCTCGATGCCGGCGGCTTGCAGAGATTCATGGAGCGACTTGGCGCCCGCATAGAGGCGGTCTTCGGCGCCGCACCCAATCCACAGAAGGTCCAGCTTGGTATTGAAGGCCGCCGCGTCGGCCATCACGCCGCCGTAAGAGGTGGCGGCGTCGAAGTTCCTGCTGCCGCCGCTGAACGCCGCCACGGAAGCAAACTTATCGAGATTGCCGAGGCCGATACGCATCGCCTGGCCGGCGCCCATCGAGAGGCCGGCAATAGCGCGGTCGTGACGGCTCGTTTTTGTCCGGTAGCTGGCGTCAATCAGCGGGATCAGATCGCCAAGGACCAACTCTTCGAAGGCATCGTTTCTGCGGTTGCCCGGGCCGATTTCCTGGCCGGGTTTGGTGGCATAGCCCTGGTCCATCACGACAATCATCGGCAGAGCCTTACCCGCGGCGATGAGATTGTCGAGGATCAGGTTGGCCTTGCCCTGCCAAGTCCAACTGGTTTCGTTCTCCCCCGAGCCGTGCTGCAGGTAGAGAACCGGGTAGCGGGTGCGGTTATCGCCGTCGTAGCCGGGGGGCGTGTAAACATAGGCGCGGCGGAACTGCCCGGTGGTTTTGGAAAGGTAGGGGCGGATGCGAATTTCGCCGTGCGCGACCTGCTGCTCGGAATAAAAGTCGAGCGCTTCGTCGGGAACCTCCAGGCCGCTGGTGGGCCGGGCCCAGCCGAAGAAGGTCCGGCTGGAGGGATCGTTGGTGTGCAGACCGTCGATGATCAGCTCGTAATAGTGAAAGCCGGGGCGGACCGGGCCGGTGGTGATCTGCCAGATCCCTTTCTCGACTTCCGTCATCTCGTAAGGCGTATTGCCGTTCATGCCACTGTCGCTGCCGCGGCCCGCCACGGCGACCTGCTTGGCCGCGGGCGCTTCGACGCGAAAAACCACTCTCTGGCCGGGGAGGATGCGCGGGTATTGCTTGCCGTGAACCGTGGACGGGGCTGGCTGCCCCTCGGGCGCTTGTCCCCAGGCGAGGCCCGCAAACATCAGCGTGAAGATATAGAATGCAACCAAACGGATAGGCGAAGTCATGCTTTGCGCTCCTGAAGAGAGACCCGATCGCTACCGTAGCGCAGCAAATCTCCGTCCGCCACAAAATGTCCCGGTAATTGGACACAGCGTTGAACCGGGTGGCCGGCGGCGTTAGCCTTGAGCGGAGCGTGGCGCGAACGCGACCCATTGTGCAAGTGCGCGGGCTCGCGGGCCGCAGGCCATTCGGCGGCGGGAACAAGGTCGCCCGGATCGACGCCGCGCCGCGGGCGGGAAGCTTGGTTCAGCCACCTGGCGGCAGGGCAACGAACTTCGTGCGGAACTGACAATGAACAAATTGACTCGACGCGCGTTCGTAGGCGCGACTCTCGCTCCGCTGTTCGTGCCGTCTTCGGCGCGCGGCGCCAACGACCGCATCGTGATGGGGGTCATCGGCGTGGGCGGCATGGGGGGCGGCCATCTTCGCGCCCTGCTGAATTATCCCGAGGTTCGCGTCTCGGCTGTGTGCGACGTCCGCGAATCGCGGCGCAGCCAGGCGGCGGATGCGGTCAACACCGCCTACAAGGACAATTCGTGCACCGGATACAACGATTTCCGGGAACTCCTGGCGCGCCCCGACGTCGACGCCGTCCTGATCGCGGTTCCCGATCACTGGCACGCGCTGATCGGTCTCGAGGCGGCCCGCCAGGGCAAGCACATGTATTACGAGAAGCCGATGGGCGTGAGTTTCGCCGAAGCCGCGGCGATGCGCGATGCGGTGAACCGCTCGGGGGTGGTGTTTCAGTTCGGCACGCAGCAGCGCTCGAGCTACACCTTCCGCCACGCCGTCGAGCTGGTGCGCAATGGGCGTATCGGCCAGTTGAAAACGCTGATGATCGGCAGCGCCGGCTCGCAGTATGTGCCCAATCAGCCGGAAGAGCCCGTGCCAGAAGGATTCGACTACGACCTGTGGCTGGGGCCGGCCCCTTGGGCGCCCTATTCCGCCGAACGCACCACGCGCAACTTCACGTTGATCTACGACTATTCGCTTGGCTGCATCAGCGGAGCCTGGGGCGTACACGACGTGGATACGGCGCAATGGGCCAACAACAGCGATCATACCGGCCCCATTTCGGTTGAGGGCACCGGCGAGTTTCCGGTCGACGGCCTCTACGACACGGCGACGAAGTGGGAGGTCGAACATACCTATGCGAACGGCGTAAAGCTGATCCACATGGACATCCGCACCGCCAAAGAGCGGGCGGAGCAGTTCCAGTTCGGGAACATGGCCTCCCTGTACATCGGCACGGAAGGCTGGGTCTACGTGAGCCGCAGCACGCTACGCACTTACCCGGCCTCGCTGGCGCGCGAGAAGTTCGGCCCCAACGATGAACGCGTGTTTCACAGCGACGATCATCGCCGCAACCTGTTTGATGCGATCCGCACCGGCAAGCGGCCCATATCGCACATTGAGTCCGCCGTGCGAGCCGACACCATCTGCCAGCAGGCTGATATCGCCATGCGCCTCAAGCGAAAACTGCAGTGGGACCCCGTGGCGGAGCGGTTTGTCGGCGATGAGCAAGCCAATCGGATGCTCTCGCGGCCGATGCGCAGCCCCTGGCGCCTGTAGGCTGCCACAGCCGCCCGGTTTACTGATCCAAGAGCCTAGTCCGACAACATCTTGAGTGAGCCCCAAAAGCCTGATGACCAAACGCATTCTCGTTCTTAGCCTGCTGGCATTCCTTGCGCCGCTCTATGGGCAAGGGTTGACCCCGGAGCAGAAGAAGCCGATCGATGACGCGATGCCGAAAGCGGCGCCCGCCAAGCCCCAGAAGCCGCGGCGCGTTCTGGTGAGCACTCTGAATGTGCGGCGCGGCAGCGTCCGGCTTGGCGAGCGCGAGCACTCCTCGATTCCCTACGGCGCCTACGCCATCGAGCAATTGGGAAAGCGCACCGGAGCCTACGAAGCGGTTTTCAACAACGACATCGCCGTGTTCAAGCCCGGGGTAATCGACCAGTTCGACGCCATCGTTTTTCTCAATACAGTCGGGGTTCTGTTCGACGACAAGGAACTGCGGGCCGCGTTGCTTGATTTCATCGCCAGCGGGAAGGGTTTTGTGGGCATCCACGCCGCTGCGGCAACGTTTGTCGAGTATCCGGTCTATGACCAGTTCCCGGCTTTCGGTCAGATGCTCGGCGGCACCGAAAACGGCGGTCACCCCTGGAAACCGACCGAGAGTTTTACGGTCAAGGTCGATGACCCGAAAAGCCCTTTGACCGCCATGTTTGGGTCCCAAGGTTTTGAGATTTCGGACGAGGCCTATCAGTTCCAGGAGCCCGATCTGCGCGGGCGGCTTCACGTGCTTCTCAGTATCGACACGGTGAGGACCGACACGGCCGACCGCCGGTTTCTGCCTATTCGCCAGCAGGACAAGGACTTTCCCGTGAGCTGGATCAAGCCCCATGGCAAGGGCCGCGTCTTCTACACCAGTCTGGGTCACAACCCGAACATCTTCTGGCACGCGGCGATCGCGCAGCACTTCCTGGCGGGAATCCAGTATGCGCTCGGGGACCTCTCCGCCGACGACACGCCTAGCGCCAAGCTAACGGTTGGTGGGCGGTGAACCGCGCCGCGGACGTGTTGCTGGAACCAGCCCAGGGTGTATGCCGTGGCTGTGCCGGGGCGAGAAATCAGGGCGCTGGTCGAAGCACTCGCCACGCCCGTTGAGGCGATCGACAATATAGACCGGCAGGACGCAGGGATCGGGCGCCTGCCTTCACGACGTAGAGGATCTCGAAAGCAGAGGTGACGATGCGGTTGGCACGTCTTGTGCGTAGCAGGCTTGCGCTAATCGCGGCGGCGCTCTCGATCGGAGGCTGGTCGCTGGCACAGGAAGCCACGGCCCCCGGAGCTGCCGCCGCTCCTGCCAATCCGACTGCGTATCAGACGAACGAAAGGGCCCGCACGCATGCGGACTCTCCAGCCGCTTACGCCCCGGACTGGGAGCGCGCCTACCCGCAATACCAGCCTGTTGGCAAGGTGCTGCTGCCGTTCCCCAACGCCGCGCCGGGCGAACCCGTACCCCAGCAGTTGTACAAATACGGTGGCTACGGATCGAAGATCTACGCCTCGGTCGATGACGTCCGCGACTTTGACGAGTTCTTTCGACGCTGCACTGAGCTAAAGCCGCAGGTCATGGCGGAGCGCAGCCGCTACATGGCGCAGCGCTACGACTTGAGCGGCAAAACCGCCGACGCAGCGACCATGACGCGCGGCAAGCCGATTCCGGTTGGGCCGGTCACGCGCCTGCCGGAGGGAACGCAGTCGTGGGAGGAGTTGGCTTCACTTGAGCCGGCTGTGATGCGAGAGAAAGGTTTGTTTCCCGAAGGCTTCCGCCCGCTTTCCCACCCGCTTCACTCTACGGGCCACATGCTATTTCCGCAGATGTGGACCGCCGTCCATCCCGAGCACGAGCGCTTCGATGTGGACCTCGACATCCCGGAAGCCTACCTGCCGGAATTCCCGCCGCCGCTGTTTCTGACGACCCGCCCGGACCTAGGCGACGTATCGCGCGGCCAGGAAATCACGCTGGCGAACTTCCGCGAATTGTTCGAGGCGATCACGACGCCCGAGCAGCTCGAAGGGCTGCGCCTGCTGGTCACCAAGTTCCCTACGTCGTGGTTCAACTTCACCAAGCGGCGTGTCACCGAGCTGCCTTCGCGCGGCGTGGCGTGTTTCGATTGCCATGTGAACGGCCACACGAACGGCGCGATCGAGCTAGACCCGGGAACGCGCCCCACTCTGGCGCGGGCACGGCTCGACACGCCGAGCATTCGCGGCAATCATACGAACGAGATTTTCAGTCTCAAGCGCTCGATCCGCTCGCTCGATCACTTTGCGGAAGTCGAGGAGTATTTCGACGGCGACATCAGCTTGCAGCCGGAAATCGGCGGACGCCAGCTCGACAAGGTGTCCACCAATCGCATGGGGGATTTTCAGTCGATCATCGGATTTCCCCCCGCGCCCAAGCTCGACCGCTTCGGCAAGCTCGACCCCGCCAAGTCGAGTCCGCAGGAAATGCGAGGCCAGGAGTTGTTCTTCGGCAAAGCGCGCTGCGGCGCCTGCCATCCAGCCCCCTACTACCTCGACAATCAGATGCACGACCTACAGGTGGAGGAGTTCTATATCGGGCGCGCCGAGGGATGGGCGAAGACGTTCAGCCTGCGCGGCATCAAAGACACGCCGCCTTACTTTCACGACGGGCGGCTGCTGACGCTGGAAGATACCGCGGAGTTCTTCAATCTGATCCTGCGGACGAAACTCACGCAGCAAGAAAAGACCGACCTCGTTGCGTTTCTACGCTGCCTGTAGATTCGCAACGGGCGCGGCCTTCATGAACAGCGCGAGTCAGTGCAATCCGTTCCCGCAGTGGCAGGCCGGGCGGCCACGCTGCGCCACAGCCTTGCCGTCCTTGAAAACGTAGGACAGGCGGTTGCGGTCCCGCAGCATCGAGATGTCGTCGAGCGGGTTGCCGTCGACGACCAAAAAGTCGGCGAGCTTGCCGGCCTCGATGGTGCCGCACTGATCGCCGACGCGCAGCAGCTCCGCGCCATGACGCGTCGAAGCGATGATCGCCTCCATCGGCGTGAACCCCATGCTTTCAACGAAACGCTGCAGATCGATCGCGTAGTCGCCGTGCGGGCACCAGGCGAACCCGAAGTCGCCGCCGGTAACCACGCGGATGCCCATGCGGTGCGCCCTGCGGATCACATCGCACCCGGATTTCCAGTCGGACTCGGCATGGGCGAGATTCAGGAACTCCGGGCTTAAGCCGAATTCGCTGCCCCTTTCGAGCATCCCGCCGACATAGCTCAGCGCCGGAACGATGAAGAGGTTCTTTTCCTTGATGATCGCAAGCGTTTCGTCATCGGCGTAGGTGGCGTGGTTGATGATATCGACGCCGGCCTCGGCGCACCAGCGGGCGCCGAGTGGATCGCGGACATGCGTCGAAGCCAGCCGCCCGCGCCGTTGGGTTTCTTCGACGAAGGCCTCCAGCTCGCCCCGGCTGCACGTCAGTTGATATTGGTTGCAGTTGAGTGCGACGCCCTCGCCGGAAACGAAAAACTTGATGACGTCGGCGGATTCTTTCACGTTGAGCCGCACGGCCTTGCGCACTTCGTCCACGCCGTCGGCAACCATGGTGAATCCTTCGGCGCCGAGCTTCCACCAGGTGGGATTCCAGTCGGCCAGGCCGGCGGTGCAGCAAATATCGCGGCCCGCGGCGCGCATCCGCGGCCCGGGGATCTCGCCCGAATTGACGGCGTCGCGCAGCGCCACGTCCATGCGATGGTGCGCTCCCGCGCACAACGCCATCGTGAAGCCGCACTCCAGCATGAGCTGGCAGTGCCGCACGCCGTGAATCACGGTCTCTTCCAGCGGCGAGTGAATATCGAGGTCAGAGATCGTTTGGGCGTTGTAGTAGCTGGGGTGCCAGTGGCCGTCGGTCATGCCGGGCATCACGGCTCCGCCCTTGGCGTCGATCACCAGCGGGGCGGCATACTCCTCGCTACCGACCGGATCACGCCGCACGTCGACGATCTTTTTGTCCTTAACGAAAAGCGCTCCGCGAAAGGCATCCGCGCCCGTGGCGTCAATAATCAGAGCGTTGCGAACAACGAGGTCACATTCGGTTCGTGGCATAAGCACCTCAACTCCGCTGTAGCGCGGCATCGAAGAAGTCGCGCAACGTATCGCTGACAAGATCCGGCTGGTCGAGCTGCATGGCGTGCCCGCCATCCGGAACGACAACCAGTTTGGAATTCGCTAGCTGCGCGGCAATCGTCTCGACGCGGGCGATCGGGGCCGTCGGGTCTTTATCGCCCGCGATCAGCAGCACCGGGCAAGGAACCTGACCCAGCAGCCGGTCGGCGTCCGCCCGCACCAGGGCCTGGCAGTGGGCCGCGTAGCATTTGGGATCGTTGCCCAGGACCAGCGCACGGAAGAAGGCGTGGGTAACCGGACTGCTCGCGCGCGTTGCCTCGGAAAGAGCGCCCATGGGCAAGGCATCCGCCAGCGGCCCCATGCCATCGGTCAGGACCTTGGCGGCCCGGTCTTGGATCACCGCAACGGCGCCGTCAGGAAGCTTCGTCACCGGGCCGACGAGCGCGGCCGCGCGAACCAGATCAGGATGTTGCGCCGCGAGTGTGACAGCGACCGCCGCGCCGAGCGAATGCCCGACAACACCGGCCCCCGAGACGCCGAGGGCCGCGCAAAGCTGCGCGGCTTGGTCCGCCCACGATTCGATGGTGTATTCCGCCGCCGGCTTGTCAGAGTTTCCCGAGCCGAGCCAATCGTAGACGATGGTTTGGTAGTGAGCGGCGAGGCTCTGCGCCTGGGGAAACCAGATCGAGCAAGTCCCTCCGAGACCATGAATAAAAAGGATGACCTTCCCCTGCCCACGCGACTCCACGTAGGTGGGATGGCCGTCGACCGTGATCTGCATTCGTACTCCGTGTCCGCCTTCTAACTTGGCCGTCTAGTATATGCGGTGGTCTGGGAGCGGGCAAACTGTCATCCAGCTAATGGGACACTAGCGGCATTCCTTCATACAGAACCCGGCTGTGAGGCGCGATAAGGCGGCTCGCCACGATTCTGTGTGAGCAATGCGGGCTAGTGGACCTACGGCCCAACGATACGTTGAAGCCAATGAAAAATGAGGGCAGGCAGGCTAGGTGCGTTGAGCCTTGAGATGTTGTGTGATGCTGCTGGCTGCCGCTGTGAGCAACCGGACGAGGCCTTCCATGTTTCCGTCGTGGATTTCGGAAGTGCGGCCTGAAATGCTGATCGCCGCGATGGTTTCGCTGGGAGGGTCAAAAACAGGAGCGGCCAGGCAACGGATGCCGAGGTCCAGCTCTTCGTTGTCGACGGCGAAGCCCCGCTCGCGGGTCAGTCCCAACTCGCAAAGAAAACTCTTAGGAGTACAAATAGTGTTGTCGTTGTGCTTCGTGAGTGTGTGCTCGGTGATGAAACGTTTCCAGGATTCCTGAGGTTGAGACGCGGCCAGAACCTTGCCAAGCGCCGTGCAATGCAGGTCGATGCGCTTGCCGAGCCAGTTCATCGGGGCCGGCGTCAAAGGGGGCCCCAGTTGCTCGATCAATACAGCCTGATCCCGGTCGAGTACGGCCATATGCACCGTTAGATCGGTGCGCTGCATCAGGTTGCGAAGAGCCGGATAGGCGACTTGGCGTAGGGTCGTTCCATCGAGGGCGAGGTTGGCGAGCAGGAAGACCTTGGGCCCAAACATGTAGCGCCGGGTGGCCCTGTTGCGCTGCAGATATCCCTGGCGCTCCAAGGCTACCAGCAGCGAATGGGTTGAACTCTTGGGTAGTCCCAACCGCAGCGAGAGTTCCGGAAGGCGCAATCCGTGCTTCGACTGCGCAACCTCTTCTAGGATCGCGAGAGCCCGGTCGACTGCTGGTGGCGATGGCGTCCTCAACTCCGACATGCCCACAATCGAGAACAGTGTACTCCTCCGGCAGGTGGGAGGCAACCCGCCCCAGGCCCGCCTCCAGGAACGGTTTTATTCCCTATCGTGTTCTATCTCAGTGAGATAGCCACAACCCGCTGCCACGGAGCCCGGTAGGCGGAAGGTCGGCGGCAAGGGATTGGAAATCATCCAACTAATAGGACACGGGCATTCGATCTGGCGAAAAGCACGTTATATTCCTCGCAACAAGTGGGTGCCAGGTACCGGGTTCAGTGGAGAGGGGTTGTCCGCGCAAGGCAGGCATTCTGCTTTTTGCTGAGGAATTTTGCGGCCAGAGCGCCGACAACCATAGGAGTCCCTCAGTAGCTGACTCGGCAGACCCGCCGAAAGCCCCGATGCCGTGCGCCAAAAGTTGGTACCCGCGAGAGTAGAAAGAGGAGGCACAATCGTGTTGAGTTTGATTAGCAGGGCCGCCGCTGGCGTCGTTGTCCTGTGCTGCTTGGTGACCCCGATTGTCACCGGCCAAAGTACCTTTGCCACGATCACTGGAATCGTTACGGACCCGGCAGGCGCCGTGATTCCGGCTGCAACGATTGAAGTCGTACACATCGAAACCAACTTCACCTATACGGTGCAAAGCAACGCGGAGGGCCAATATACGATTACGAACCTGCGGGACGGTACATATCGCTTGACGGCCCGCTCCGAGGGCTTCGAACCGTATCGCGTCGAAAGCGTCATCGTCACCGGCCGTGACAACCGGCGCGTCGACTTTCCATTGAGCGTAGGCAGCGTCGACACCGTCATCACCGTGGAAGGCGGCGCAACGCTGATCGAAACCGAAACGGCCCGCATCGCCGACACCAAGGACCGCGAGATCCTCCGCGCCTTGCCGCTGACGCTGCGCCGGGCCTGGGACTATTTCACGATGACGCCGACCATCGAGCGCACCGACGGTTGGGCCATCCGCTTCGGCGGCACGGGCAACAACCAGGGCGAAGCCACCATCGACGGCATTTCGGTGGCGAGCGCTGGCGGCGGACCGATCGGGCCGCTGCTGGACCGCACCGAGCTGGCCCAGGAGATGCGCATCGAGATCTCCAGCGCCTCCGCCGAGAGTCAAACCATGGGCCAGGTCGCCCTGGTCAGCCGCGCCGGCACCAATGACTTTCACGGCACGCTGGCGGACTACTATACGACCCCCTCCTTCCGCGCGCGGAATCCGTTCAACAATAACCGCGGCACGGGACGTTCGCACCAGCTCATTTTGTCCGCCGGAGGGCCGATCGTGATTCCCAAGATCTACAACGGCCGGAACAAGACGTTCCTCTTTCATACCACCGAGATCGCCTTGGGCAACGGCAGCAACAGCATCACCAACCGCACCGTGCCCCTGGACGCCTGGCGGGGCGGGAACTTCAGCGGCGAGAGCGCGATGCTTCGAAATCCCTTCGCTGGCGGCGACCCATTCCCCAATAATCAGATTCCCGCCTCGATGATCAACAATTTTGCCTCGGTCTATCAAGAGCGTTTCATGTTCCGTCCGAATTTTGGCGATCAGAGCGCGTTGATTGCGAACAATTTCCGGGGGCCTGCCTTCCTGAACCCGTTTGTTCATCAACCGACAATCACGACCAGGTTCGACCACCGCATCTCCGATAAGCAGTTCGTGTATTGGCGCTGGACGGCGGTTCGCTGGAACTTTGATGGTCCGGCCCGCACCTTCCCCGTCTACGGCGATGAAGGGTATCAGCAGTTCAACCAGCGCAACATGGACACCATGACCGTATCCCACACTTATACCGTCTCGCCAGTGATTTCCAACGAGTTTCTCTTTGGGCTGTCTTCCGAGCGTTCGCCGGCTGGTTCTACCATCGATGGAAACGCGCTCGTGAGCGAGCTCGGGCTTCAGGGACTGGCGCCGAACCTGCCCGACGTCGGCGGCATGCCAAGAGTTTCGTTTGCCGGTCTCGCGCTCAGTGGCATCGACACCCGCAATGAGTGCAACCCCTGCGATACCGACTATGTGTATCACTTCACCAACAACGTCTCGTGGTTCCACAACAGCCACTCCTTCAAGTTCGGCGTGAACATGCGGAAATCCGACCTCGAGGACTTCCGGCAGCAGAACGCGCTGTTTGGCGACCTGCAGTTCAGCGACCGCTTCACGGGACACGATTACGGCGACTTTCTGCTCGGTGTTCCGACCACGATGCAGCGCGCCTTTCCGGGAGTCCGAAAAAGGCAGACGCGTTGGAGCATGGGCCTGTTCTTCACCGACGAATGGAAGATCCGTCAAAACCTGACGCTCACTCTAGGTCTGCGCTGGGATGCGCAATTCCCGTGGAGCGAAGCAAACGACCTGATGTCGGTGTTTGACATCGACAGCGGAAGCATCGTCGTTCCCGACTCGGCGCTTTCCCAGGTTAGCCCCTTGATGCCGCTCGGCTACGTGGATGTGATTGGCGCCTCGCAGGCCGGGCGTCCAGAACGGACTCTGATCAATGCCGACCTGAACAACTTCCAACCCCGTCTTGGTTTGGCGTGGAGACCCACCGGCAGCAACAACACCGTCATTCGCGGCGGGTGGGGCTTGGGCTACAATATCTCACCGCGCGGCGCGAGCGCCGTGGGCGTGCCGTTCGTTATCAGTGAGCCTGCGTTCACGAATCCGGAAGACGACCCGCTCGTGCTGCCTCAGGTTTTCCCCTCTTCCGGCTCGGGCGGCCCCTCAACCGTCAGCATACCCAACGGCGTTCAGACGGATATTCGCATCGCCAAGTACATGCAGTACTCCTTCACCATCGAACACCAGCGTTGGGATACCGGGTTCAGAGCCACCTACAACGGAGCCAACACCCGCCAGGGCGTTTGGAACCAGAACATCAATCAGCCGCTGGTTGGCCCCGGCCTGTTCATCGACAAGCCGCGCCTTTTCCCGCGATACCCGAACATCGGTTACTTCGGTAATGGAGCCGGCCATCAGTATCATTCCTTGACGGTGCAGGCGCAGCGCAAAATGGCCAGGGGCGTACACTACCAGGCTTTTTGGACTTGGGCCAAGGACATCGGCGATCTCGAGGATGGCGGGAGCCCGGAGGACGCCCATTACCGCACGCGCGATATCGGTCTGGTGTCGCGTGTTCCCACGCACCGCTTCTCGGCCAACGTGGTCTGGGAGTTGCCCTTTGGCGCCGGGCGCAAGTGGATGAACAGCTCCGGCAGGGTCGTCAACGCCATCTTCGGCGGCTGGCGGCTCGCCACGATCGCTTCGCTCGAAACGGGCCGTCCGCTAACTCCGACCTGGACAGGCCCGGATCCCACCGGCACCAGGTTTACTGCAAACAGCACGCGGCCGAATGTCACGCTGCGGCCGGATCATCTCAGCAACGCAAACATCGACAACTCGACGGTCGAGCGGTGGTTCGACGCGGCCGCGTTCGGCGCGCCCGCGACCGGCCGCTTCGGCACCTCGGCGCCGGGCGTGATTTGGGGTGTTCCGACCCAGGTCATGCACAATGCGATCTCGAAAGACTTCCGTATCCGGGAGCGTGCAACGTTGCGTTTCGAGTTCCTGGCGACCAATACGCTCAACCATCCCAACTTCGCGGAGCCCAACACGTCCATTTCCAACGTGGGTGGCGTCGGCGTCATTACGAACGTCACGGACCGGAACTCGAAGTTCGATTCCGCGATACCGCGCGAAATCCTGGCGCATATCCGCCTGGAGTGGTAGTTAGCCGGAGTGGTAGTTGGAGAGCCGCGCACGGCTGGACTTGAGCAGCGTTTAAACGGGCGCGAACTTCCCTAGTCGCTTCTGTCCATGCGGCTCAAAGGCGCCGCCGCAAATGGATTCTTGTGTGTGTTATGCATTTTCGAACTCTTATCCTTGTCGTCTCACTGCTTGCATCAGCCGCATGTTTACTTGGCCAGCAACCCCAATACGGTCCCCTCACCGGGGAACAGAAGCAGCTCATGGATGCTGCCCTTCCTGACAAAGCGCCGGCGAAACCAGCCAAGCCGCGCAAGCTCCTGGTCAGCAACCTTTCCATGCGGGATGGGCGTATCGTGCGAGGCCATCCTTCGATCCCTTTCGGCAACTACGTGATCGAACAGATGGGCAAAAGGACCGGTGCTTATGAAGTTGTCGTCAGCGACGACGTCGAAATGTTTCGCCCCGGCGCAATCAAGCAGTTTGACGCCATCTGTTTCAACAACACCGCGGGCGTGCTGACTGACGACCCGGAGCTGCGAAAGTCCCTGTTGGACTTCATCGCCGGCGGCGGCGGTTTCGTGGGCTTTCATGCCGCCGCGGCTACGTTTGTGCAACACCCGCGGTATGATCAGTTTCCCGAGTTCGGCCAAATGGTCGGGGGCACCGAGAACGGCGGGCATCCCTGGGGTCCCGACGAGCCATTCACCGTTAAGGTGGACGATCCGGATAACCCGATTAACGCCGGTTTCGGAGGCCGCGGGTTCGAAACCTCCGACGAGGCCTATCAACTGCAGGAGCCGAGCCCGCGCGAGCGTTTGCATGTGCTGATCAGCATCGACACCGGCAAAAGCAGCATCGAGGGCCGCAGAATTCTCCCAATCCGCAGGGACGACAAAGATTTCCCCGTTTCGTGGATCAAGCCTCACGGCAAAGGCCGCGTGTTCTACACCACGCTCGGCCACAACACGCACATCTTTTGGGACGCCAAGCTGTTACAGCATTTCCTGGCTGGAGTTCAATACGCCCTGGGAGACCTGCAAGCCGACGATTCGCCCGATGCGCAGCCTGCCAGGAGCGGTTCCTCGAAATGAAGATGCCACACGGCCAGCCATTTTCCCCGAGCCGTGGCCGCCGGAAGACTGCGAACAGTCGCCGCCGGATTGTAGTCCGGCTGCTTATTGCCTTGTGTGTGGCGGCGGTTGCCGCCGCTCAGCGCGGGCAGGAGCCTGGTTTTCCTCCGCTCACCGAGGAGCAGAAGAAGGTGATGGACGCGGCGTTTCCCGAGCAGGCGCCGGCGAAGCCCCAGAAGCCTCGCAAGATGCTGGTGAGCAACCTTCGCCTGCGGGACGGAAAACCCGCCCAGGGTCCGGATTCCACCCCCTTCGGCAACTACGTGATCGAGCAGATGGGCAAACGCACCGGCGCCTACGAAGCAGTATTCAGCGACGATGTCGAAATGTTCCGGCCGGGCGCCATCCAGCAGTTTGACGCCATCTGCTTCAACAACACAGCCGGCGTGCTGTTCGACGATCCCGAACTGCGGGAGTCGCTGCTGGGTTTCATCGCGGGCGGCAAAGGCTTCGTGGGAATCCATGACGCGCTGGCGACTTTTGTGCAGTATCCGGTCTACGATCAGTGGCCGGCCTTCGGCCGCATGCTGGGCGGCACCGAAAACGGCGGCCATCCGTGGCAGGCGCACGAGGTGCTCCATATCAAAATCGACGACCCGGAAAGTCCGCTCAACGCCGTCTTCCAGGGGCGCGGTTTTGAAGTCACCAGCCAGGCCTTTCAGCTTCAGGAGCCGGGCAACTTACGCGAGCGGCTGCGCGTTCTGCTGAGCATCAATATGGAGAAGATGTCCCTGGAAGGCCGCAGGATTTTTCCGGCTCGCCAACAGGACCACGACTTCCCGGTGTCATGGATCAAGGCCCACGGCCAGGGCCGCGTCTACTACACTACGATGGGTCACAATCCGCATATCTTCTGGCAAGCGAACCTGCTCGAGCATTTCCTGGCCGGCATACAGTACGCCCTGGGCGATTTGCCGGCGGACGACACGCCCAGCGCCAGGCGATAGCAGGCGACCCTCGACATGCGGAGCAGAATTACAAGGCGGGCAGCGGCGAAGCTGGGGCTAGCCCCGTTGTTCGTTCCAGCCGCGGCGCTAGGGTTGAACGGCTCGACTCCTGCCAGCGATCGCATCGCGCTTGGCTTTGTCGGGGTCGGCCAGCGCGGCGTCAATAACATGCGCAGCTTCCTCGCCGAGCCCGGCTGCCAGGTGGCGGCCGCCTGCGACGTAGATCAAAACCACCTTGCCGGGGCGCGCGACACCGCAAACACGCACAATGGCAACAAAGATTGCCGGACCTACCACGAAATGGAAGAGGTGTTCGCGCGGAGCGATATCGACGCCATCGTGATGTCGCTGCCCGACCATTGGCACGGTATTGCCTCGGTGCAGGCGCTGCAAGCGGGCAAAGATGTGTTCGGCGAAAAGCCGCTTTCGCACAACTGGGCGGAAGCCCGCGCGATTGCCGACGCCGTCGCCCGTTACGGTCGCGTCTGGCAGACCGGAAGCTGGCAGCGCTCGCATGCCTCATTCCGTTTTGCCTGTGAGCTTGTGCGCAACGGCCGCATCGGCAAAGTAACTCGCGTCGAGGTGGGACTGCCCGGCGGCCACGAAGATTTCGACGGCTTGGGCCATCGGAATTTACCCGAGAAGCCGCCTCGCGAACTCGACTACAACCGCTGGCTGGGGCCTGCCCCTTTCGCTCCCTACGCTCCGGCGCGGGTTCACCGCACCTGGCGCTGGAACTTCGACTACGGCGGCGGCATGCTGCTCGACTGGGTGGGCCACCACGTCGACATCGCCCATTGGGGCCTCGGCATGGACGACAGCGGCCCCGAAGAAGTGTCCGCAACAGGGGAGTTCTCCACACAGAACCCCATCTGGAACACCCCCGTAGCGTTTCGCGTCGAGGCCCGCTATCCGGGCGGCGCTGAGGTACTGATTTCGGGCGGCCACGATGACATTCGACTGGGCGCCAAGTTCATCGGCGAGGAAGGCTGGATCTGGGTGGATCGCGCCGGATTGGAAGCCGAACCCAAAAGCCTGCTGCAAAGCAAGATTCGCGGTGGTGAGACGCGCCTCTACTACTCTCCCGGCCACTTTAGGAATTTTCTGGATTGCGTGAAGACCCGCCGCGCGCCGGTTGCGGCGGCGGAAACGGCGCTGCGTTCGGCAACCCCCGCGTATCTGGGCCTGATTTCGATCCTGACGGGGCGCACGATTCGATGGGATCCCAAAAAGGAGAAAATCGTCGGCGATGCTGTAGCCGAGCGGTTTCTCTCACGGCCGATGCGAAGCCCATGGCGCCTTTGAGGAATACTATGCGCAAAGCTGGACTGTTTCTCCCGCTGATCCTTGCTCTTTCCGTCCAAGCCGCCGACCCGAAGCTCGATGCGGCGCTGGCAGGGGTGGTCAAATACGACTACGACCAGAACCGGCAACCGCTCTTCGACGTGGAGGAGTTGGTCCGCACGCTGCCCGCGGCGGAGGTTGAGCTGCAGCTTGCCGCCTTCCTCAAGTCGGACGCCAATCTGGCGGCGAAAGATTTTGTCTGCCGGCAGCTTAGCCTGATCGGCTCGGAAGCAGCCGTACCCGTTCTGGAATCCATGCTTGCCTCGGCCGACACCGTGGAGATGGCGCGCTACGCCCTGGAGCGGATTCCCGGCTCGGCGCCGCTCGACGCCTTGCGCAATGGCCTCGACAAAGCGCCCGCGGATGCCAAGCCCGGCATCGTGAATACGCTCGGAGTCCGCCGGGATACCAAGGCCGTTGCGGCTCTGGAGAAGCTCGCGTCGTCTTCCGACGCGGTGCTCGTGGGTTCCGCCGCGGCGGCGCTGGGCCGCATCGCATCGCCGGAAGCGGTCGCCGCGCTCGGCGCCCTGCGTGACAAAGGAGTAAGCGCCGCGTTGGAGGCCTCGGTGATTGCGGCAGAGAACCTTGCCCGGGACGGCAACCGCGCGGAGGCGCTGAAACTGTTCGAGACGCTGAACGCATCGAGTTCTCTAGCGGTGACGCGCATCGGGGCCTTGCGCGGGCTGGCGACGTTGAGCGGGGAAAAGGCGGCGCCGCAATTGGTCGCCGCTATGAGCGATTCGGACACGCAAGTGCAGGCCGCGGCGATTCAATTCCTCCAGACGGTCCCCGGACCGGCCATCACGTCCACAATGATCGAGCAGTTGCCCAAGCTGAGCGCGCCCGGGAGGGTTCGCCTGGTCACGGCGCTGGCGCTACGCGGCGATCGCAGCGCCGTTCCGGCCGTGCGCGCAGCGCTCAACGACTCTGCTCCTGAGGTGCGTGTTGCCGCCACGGAGGCGCTCGCGATAGCCGGAGATTCCGGGTCGGTCGTTACGCTCGCGGAGATTGCGGCGTCAAGCTCCTCGGACGAAGCGCAGCGCGACGCGGCTCGCATCGCGCTGGACCGCATGCAGGGCGAGGACGTCGATCGCGCGATCGTCTCGGCCATCGGCCCGGCCGTCGAGGGCGTGAAAATCGAGCTGGTCCGCGCGGCGGGAGAGCGCGGGATCGTAGAAGCATCCGATGTGCTGCTGAGCGAGGTGCGCAGCCCTCAGCGCGGGGTTCGCAGCGCCGCTTTCCGCGCCCTCCGCGAGACGGCTGGGGAAGCCCAGGTGCCGGCTTTGCTCGAGCTGCTGCTTGCCACCAAATCGGCGGCGGAACGGCGGGATAGCGAGCGGGCGCTTTCGGCGGCTCTGAGCCGCTCGCCTGCTGGGCGCAGCGCCGATGTGGTTGCGGCCTACCAGGCAGCCGATACGGCGGCTGTGCGCGTATCGCTGTTGCAAGTGATGGGACAGAGCGGCACAGCCGAAGTTCTTCCGCTTCTGCGAACCACACTCTCCGCCGAGGACCCGGAGTTAGTACGCGCGGCCATCCTCGGCTTGACCGAGTGGCCGAACGATGAGCCGCTGCAAGAGCTGCTGGCGTTCGCTGGGAAGGTTGAGAATCCCACGCACCAGATCCTCGCCTTGCGCGGCGCTTTGAAGCTGTTGGAGCATCCCACCGACCGGCCGCACGGCGAGTCCGTGGATGTTCTGGCGGCGGTGATGCAATTGGCGCAGCAGCCCGACGAAAAGAAGGCCGTGCTTGCCCAGTTGCCCAGCTATCCTACCCGCGAAGCGCTGAAGATCGCCGAAGGCGCGGTTTCTGAGCCTGCCGTGGCTGAGGAAGCTAAAATGGCGGTGAGACGGCTGCAGCGCTCGGTACGATAGCCTGGACGCTCTGATGTTGAGACTGTTTTTCGCCGGCTTGATTGTTGTTGGTGGCGCGACCCTTGCCCAAGGCTTGGATCCGCTGCCGATCGCCTTGCCGAAGCCGCTGTTCGAAGGCACGCCCGAGAACCTGCGAGCGCCGAATCTGGAAAAGCCGCTAGGCCAGCCGCGGCCGCCGTTTCTGGCCCCCGCCGGCGCCGAGAATGTCGCCGCTGGAAAGCTTGTCTCATCCAGCGATACCGATCCGGCCATTGGCGACCTCGACATGGTCACCGACGAAGAGAAGGCGGGGATTGACGGCACCTACGTCGAGTTGAGGCCCGGACGGCAGTACATTACGATCGATCTCGAAGCAAAGCACACCATCTACGCCATCGTGATCTGGCACTTTCACAAGCAGCCCCGCATTTACAACGACGTGGCCGTGCAGGTGGCCGACGATCCCGATTTCATCGGTGGCGTGCAAACGCTGTTCAACAACGACCACGACAACACGGCCGGTCTCGGCATCGGCGCGCAGATGAACTACGTCGGGACTTCCGAAGGCAAACTCATCGACGCGCGAGGCGTGGAAGCTCAATACGTGCGCCTCTACAGCAATGGCAGCAACGCATCGCCCGCCAACCACTACGTGGAAGTCGAGGTCTACGGCAAGCCTGTCGAATGAAGTGGCTGCTCGTTGGCGCGCTGGCGGCCGGGGCTCTGTTGCGGCTGTCGGGCCTCGCCGAACGCCCCATGCATGCCGATGAGGCGATTCTTGCGGACCGCTTCGGCACACTGCTCGAGACCGGGGCGTTTCACTACGATCCGGCGGAGTACCACGGGCCCGTGCTGGCCTACGCGACGCTACCCTCCGCCTGGCTTTCGCGGGCGAGCCGCTACACCGACCTCAATGAAACCGTAATCCGCGCCGTACCGGCCGTTTTTGGGCTCATTCTGATCGCGATCTCTTTCTGGATCGGGAACAGCCTGGGCAGCACCGCGGGTTTGCTGGCGGCGCTGTTCACGGCCTTTTCGCCTGCGTTGGTCTACTACAGCCGCTATTACATTCCCGAGACGCTGCTCGTTTGTTTCTCCGCCGCACTGCTTCTTTGCGGCGTGCAGTTCGCGAGGCGGCACAGCATGGCGTGGGCCGCCGCCGCCGGAGCGTGCGCGGGCCTGATGTACGCAACCAAGGAAACCGCGGTGCTCGGATTCTGCGCCTTGGCGGCGGGCTTGCTGATGGTGCGTCCCCGCGTGCCTGCGCGGTATTGGGTCGCCGGCGCAGCCGCGGCCGTTGCGGTGAGTGTGGCGCTCTACTCCCCTTCGGGCGTTTGGGATTCGCTGCGCGCGCTGGGCGTTTACGCCGAACGCGGCATAGAGGCGCCCCGTCATGCCCACCCGTGGCATCACTACTTCGGGCTACTGTTGCGCAGTGGCGAGGCTGCCTTGTTGCTGCCGGCGTTCGCGATTCCGTTCCTGCCTGTCTTCGAGAACAAGCTGGTTCGCTTCCTGTTCGGGTACAGCGCGGCGCTGACTTTGCTCTATTCGGCCCTGCCTTATAAGACGCCGTGGTGTTTGGCCGGATTTCTACACGGCTGGACGCTGCTCGCCGCGATCGCCACGGCGCAACTCATCGAGCGCTGGGGCCGGCGGGGCACACTGGCGGCGGCCGTGCTGGCCCTGGGGTTGCTTGCGCAGTCCTGGCGTTACAGCGGGCGCGCTTCCTCGGACCCTGCCAACCCCTACGTCTACGCGCACACGCTGCCGGACGTGTATCGCATTCGCGACCGCGTTCAGGAAATAGCCCTGCGGCACGCGTCGGGAACAGCGCTACGGGTCGACATCTTTTCCACGGACAACTGGTGGCCGCTGCCTTGGTATCTGCGGGATTACCCGAACGTTCGCTGGTGGAATGGCGATACCGCGAAGGTTGTTCTGGGTCCGGTAGTATTGCTGTCACCCGCCGAAGAGGACGCGGTAGCAACAGCCCTCTATGAGAACCGCCCGCCCGGAGAACGCGAACTCTACGGAAATCTGTTCGAGGGCGCGGTGTGGCTGCGTCCCGGCGTCGAGGTGCGAGGATACGCTGCGTTGAGTATCCTGCCGCCCTGAGGCAGACATCTGCCAACGCCGTATGACTCGGGGGATTCGGGCGGCATATCCCAACGCCGTGCGGCACGTTAGTCGGTAGTGGGGGTCTTTTT
>JBBDWJ010000146.1:0-33163 GCA_040902925.1 Bryobacterales bacterium
CCGCAACAGCCCGACAAGCGAACCGGCCTGGCGCTACGACATCCCAGAGGATTCCACGCCGGAAAACACTGACTATCAGAAATTTCTCGGCGACGCGCCCGAAACCGAGTTCAACAAGCAGCGCTACTTCCAATGGCGCCTCTATTGGGACTACTCCGGAGGCATCTCAACCGACCTGCTGGTTCACCAGACCGACGCCATCCACATGATCACCGGCCACACCTACTGCAAATCGGTGATGTGCACCGGCGGCGTGCACTACTGGACCGATGACGACCGCGAAGTGCCCGATACCGTCACGGCCGGCTTCGAGTATCCCAACCACTTCCACATCAACTACAGCTCGATGTTCGCCAACGTGCATTACGGTTACGGCGAGCAGCTTCTGGGTAGCGAAGGCACGATGGAGATCATGAATCTCAGCGACCTGCACGTCTACCCGGAAACAGCGCGCGGCCTGCCCGGCTCGGTCACATCGAGACCCGAGATGCACTTCAACGATAAAAAGGATTTCGGCCAGGGCAACCCGACCGTCGAGCACATGCGCAACTTCATCGACGCCATCAAAGGGGATACGCCGCTAGCCTGCGACGCGCAGATCGGCCACGAAGCCGCGGTAACCGGCCACCTGGCGACGCTCTCCTACCGCAACGACAAGAAAGTCTTCTGGGACCAGGAGCAAGGCCGCTACCACTTTGGGTAGAGTGGCGCAGGCAATCCTCGCCGGCGGGCAATTTGTCCATCACGACGACGATGGTTGCCGGTTCAAACTGCGGCCTGCGGGCTACCCTGATATCGTGCTTGCCCGTTGGGCGAAGAGAAACAAGGCAAAGCGCAAAATCCACTTGGCGCGCGCCGCCACGTTCAGCCCACCTGCACCAGCCCGTAGCGCCGCTGCCATTTTTGGCGAATGTAGTCGATCAATGTTTTCAGCTCCGCGTCGCTTGGAGGGTGATCGATATAGGCCGTGGCTTCCGATCGCGCTATCTCCAGCGCTTCGCGGTCGCGGATCAGGTTGGCGACGCGGAAAGCCGGCAGCCCTGATTGCTTGGTGCCAAAAAACTCGCCGGGGCCCCTTAGGCGCAGGTCGGTTTCGGCGATTTCGAAGCCGTCTTGGGTGCGAACCATCGTGTCGATGCGTTCCTTGGCCGTCGGGTTGAGGTCTCCGGTCAGCAACACGCAATAGCTCTGCTCGCGGCCGCGGCCGACGCGCCCACGAAGCTGATGGAGTTGCGAGAGTCCAAAATTTTCAGCGTGCTCGACGACCATGACGGTCGCGTTGGGCACGTCAACGCCGACCTCGACGACCGTTGTCGATACGAGGATCGCGATCTCGCCGCGCACGAAGCGCTCCATCACGCCTTCCTTTTCCGCGGTTGGGAGCCTTCCGTGCAGCAGGCCGACCGAGAGATCGGGGAACACCACCTTCGAGAGATGCTCATACATTTTCTGCGCGGCTTTGACTGTCTTGGTCTCCGATTCGTCAATCACCGGGTAGACGACGTAGGTTTGGCGCCCTGCTTCGGCTTCGCGGCGGACGAAGCTGTAGACTTTTTCAGCTTGCTCGTCCGGGACGTGGCGCGTCTTGATCGGAGAGCGCCCCGGCGGCAACTGGTCGATGATCGACACGTCGAGCTCGCCGTAGAGCGTCAGAGAGAGCGTGCGGGGAATCGGCGTGGCGGTCATGACGAGCACGTCGGGGTGCTTGCCCTTGCGGAGCAGTTCGAGGCGCTGCATGACGCCGAAGCGGTGCTGCTCGTCGATTACGATCAGGCCGAGGTTTTTGAACTCGACGTCTTTCGAGATCAGCGCGTGGGTGCCGACAACGACGTGCGCGATGCCTTCCCGGATCATCTGCTTGAGCTTGGTTTTTTCGCGCGCGGAATAGGAGCCGGTCAGCCCGACGACGACGTAGCCGCCTCTTTTCTCCAGCAGCTGCTTGAAATAGAGAAAGTGCTGCGTGGCGAGAATTTCCGTCGGCGCCATGACCGCCACCTGGTAGTCGTTTTCGAGCGCGATGACGGCGGCTTCGACGGCGACGATGGTTTTGCCGCTGCCGACGTCGCCTTGCAGCAGGCGATTCATCGGCGTGGGCTCGGCCATGTCGGCGGCGATTTCCTTGAGCACCCGCTTTTGCGCGGCGGTCGGTTTGAACGGCAGGATCTGCTTGATCTTTTCCCGCACCCGCTCGTTGAGCGCGAAAGCGATGCCCTCGACGCTGCGCGCTTTGCGGCGCTTGAGGGCGAGGCCGCATTCGAGGAAAAAGAACTCCTCAATGATGAGGCGAAACTGCGCCGGCGTGCGGAACGACTCGAGCGTTCGGAGGTCGATGCCCTCCTTCGGCGGGAAATGCGCATCGCGCAATGCCCGGCCGCGCTCGGGCAGGCCCAATCGCGCGCGCACGGTCTCGGGAAGAGGGTCGGGCTCGTTGGGAAAACTCTCCAGAGCGCGGTGGATCAGGCTTCGCAGCACTCGCGTGTTCATCTTGCCGATTGCCTGATAGACGGGGACTATGCGGCCCAGGTGCAAAGCGGCTTCAGGATCGTCCTGGCGCAGGATCTCGTACTCGGGGTGCAGCAGCGAGACTTCCTGGCTGTAAGCGTCCCATTCGACTTTGCCGAAGAAGGAGACTTCGAGGCCGCGTTCGAGGATCGAGCTCAGGTAGTCGCCGCGAAACCACTTGCAGACCAGCGGGCGGCCGGAGCCGTCGCTGACGCGAATCTCGAACAACCGCAGCCGGCTTCGCCGCGGCTGGAACGTCTGGACCGCCGAGATTTTTCCGAAGACGGTAGCGGTTTCGCCGGGCGCGAGGTCGGCAATACGTTTGACGTTGCTTCGGTCCTCGTAGCGAAACGGCATGTAGTAGAGCAGGTCCTCGATTGTGGAGATGCCTTTAGCTTCGAAAACCTGAGCGCGCTGCGGGCCGACGCCTTTGAGGTAGGTGATCGGCGTTTCGAGATTCATTGCAGGGCGGCTCGGCGGCCGGTCGGGTGCGGGGGCGGGAGACGGAGACACGGGAGATTCGATTGTACCGAGGATGGCGGTAGGGAATCGCCGCAGGGGATTTTGCGATTTTGCGCCCCATGGCGGCGGCAACTCACTCCACCAGCCGAGAACAGGCTCACTCCTTCAGCAGGTGCTTTTGGACTTTGCCTAGGGCGTTGCGTGGCAGGCTTTCGACGATCGTGAAGCGCCGCGGTGTTTTGAACGAGGCGAGGTGCTCGCCGCAGCGCTCTTCGAGGGCTTTCGCGTCGATTTTGGCACCCTCGCTCGGCACCACGTAGGCGACGGGAAGCTCGCCCTTCGTGGAGTCCGCTTCTCCCACGACGGCGGCTTCGGCGATTCCGGGCTGCTCCATCAGGAATTCTTCGATCTCGCGCGGGTAGATATTGAAGCCTCCGGAGATGATCAGCTCGTGCCGGCGGCCTTGGAGGGTGTAATAGCCATCGGCGGAGCGCGTTGCGAGATCGCCCGAGCGGAAGTATCCATCGCCGGCAAAGGCGGCAGCGGTCGCCTCGGGTTGCTTCCAATAGCCGGGAAAAACGTTGGGGCCTTTGATCGCAATCTCGCCCACGTCGCCTTCGTTCACGCTGCTTCCGGTTTCGGGGTTGACGAGGCGGATCGAAACCCCCGGCAGCGGTTTGCCGACCGTTCCAGCGCGGCGCTCGCCTGCGTAAGGGTTCGACGTATTCATCAGCGTTTCGCTCATGCCGTAACGCTCGAGAATGACGTGGCCGTAGAGATCGTGGAAGCGCTCGAGCGTCTGCGCCGGCAATGGCGCCGAACCAGAAACGAACAAGCGCACGAAAGAACCGATTTCGCGGGCTGTGCCGGGCGGCGCCTCGAGCAGACGCTCGTACATCGTCGGCACTCCGAAAAACACTGTCGGGCGGAAGCTCAGGAATTCCTCGAGGATCGTCTCCTTGCGAAAGCGTTCCAGCAGACGCATGCGGTAGCCGCAGGCCAGCCAGGTGTGCAGTCCGTTGCCAAGGCCGTGTACGTGGAACAGCGGCAGCGACAGCAGCAAACGGTCGGCGGCGGTCATCTGCCAGCAAGTGACGAGATTGACCGCGTTGGCGGCGAAGTTATTGTGCGTCAGGATGGCGCCTTTAGAGCGGCCGGTGGTTCCCGACGTGTAAACGAGCGCGGCGGGAGAATCCCCATCGGCTGGGCAGGCGGGGGGCATGTCCGTAAAGCGGCGTGCGAGACCCCGCAGTTGATCGGCCGCGTAGAGCAGCGGCTCTTTCAATTTCTTCAAGCCCGGTTGGAGATAGGCCGCCAGTTCCCGGCTGGCCACGATTCCTTTCGGCTCGGCGTCAGTGAGGATGTGCTCGACCTCGAGCTGGCGGTACAGCACGTTGACCGGCACGAAGATCAGTCCGAGCTTGATCGCGGCAAGGTAGGTCTCGATGAACTCGGCGCAGTTGGTCAGGTAGACGGCCAGACGGTCGCCGGGCTCGAAGCCGTCGTTTGCGAAGCGGCGAGCCAGCCGGCTGCTGCGGCTGTCGAGCTGCCCGAAGGTGTCGTGTTCCTCGCTGCATTCGAGGGCGGTGTCTGGCGCGCGACTTTTGAGGGAAAGGTCGAACAGGTCGGTTAGGTTCATCGTGCTCGGAACTCGGCGTGGCCTTCCATGGCGTCCCACTTGGGGTGACGGATTGCTGCGGGGCCACCCCTTTCTTCAGCGTCCCCTATGGCTGGGATGGTGCGACATCTAGGTGGGCCATGTCCGTTATTCGCCGCCAAGGATTCAGGCCAGTACTGAAAACAAAGGAGTTAATTGGGTTCGTTTGGTCAGATTTATTCTTGAGGCTCCCGCTTTTGGGCATCGAATCGCTGCGCGGATTAGCGTTTGGCCACGAGACGACGACGCATTCTGATTCGAGGGCGCCTGTGTAGGTAATGACCTCATTCCCAAGCTACCACACGCTACGAGAACGCCTCCGCGACTTCGTATTGCGCCACGGAACGTTGCGTAATACGCTATGGGTGTGCGGACGATTTCCCTGAGGTTGCCCGAAGAGCTCCTGGAGCAACTCGATGCCGAGGCAAAGGCACGGAGAGTGACGAAGTCCTGGCTTGTGAGGGAGAGCTTGGAAAGGGCTCTACATAAGAAATCGCCGAGCGAAGCAGGCTCGTGCTACGACTTGGCTCGTGATCTTGCCGGAGCCGTCAAAGGCTTGCCCGAGGACCTCGCCGACAATCCCGAATACATGGAAGGCTTCGGCCAGTGAAGAAAGGCCTCGTGCTGCTCGATACCGGTCCGCTGGTAAGCTTTCTTGCTTCCGGGTTGAGGCATCATGATTGGGTTGTCGAGCAATGGAAGCGGCTGCGCCCGCCGCTGTTGACGTGCGAGCCTGTCCTGACGGAAACGGCATACTTGCTAAAACGAGAGGGCCGCGAAACCGATCCCCTTTTTGCTCTGTTGGACCGGGGCGTGATTCGTGTCGCGCTCGCAGTGCAGCAGGAGCAGGCGGATTTGCGTGCGCTGATGCACCGCTACCGCAACAGGCCCATGTCGTTGGCTGATGCGTGCCTGGTTCGACTCTCAGAGATCCACGCCGCCGCAGAGGTTTTCACGCTGGACGCTGATTTTCGTATCTACCGGCGGCACGGGAACAAGGTCATTCCGGTGCTGACGCCGGACTGAGACGGCGTTTTGCCTCATTTGAGGGGCCCGCTGACGCGCCGCGCGGTCTGGTCGCGGCCATTCTGGTGCAGGATGGCTTCGGTCACCGCGCCTTTGTCATCCTTCACAAACGTCAACTGCGCATCCACCACTTTTAGGAAGAACTTCGTTTCCGACTCCGCGAAAACCGGAAACTTTGGCTGGCCCGAAAGCTGGGTCATCAACTGGCCGCCGTCCAAGGTCATCATCATCTTGACCTGCGGCGTTAGCTCGTATGTGCCTACGTAGGCCGCCAGCGCTTCCCGAGGGAGCGTAATTTCCTCGCGCTCGGTGGTCAATTGCACCGCCTCGCCATGGGCGAGCTTGCCTAGTTGCGGAGAAAGCTGATCCGGAGTGCGGCCATTCAGGTTGGCCAGCACCACGGCCGTGACCTTGCTATCCGGATAGTAGTCCAGCGAGGTGTTGAATCCCTCGATGCCGCCGCCGTGCCAGATTCTCTTGCGGCCGTCAACCTCTTTGATGAGGAGCGCAAGGCCGTAATCGTCCTTGAATGGCGTAGTCATTTTTTGCAGGGATTCCGCGCTTAGCAGCTTGCCACCGAACAGGGCTTGATTCCAACGCAGCAAATCTTCGGTCGTCGAATACAGGGCGCCCGCCCCGTGGGGAATGCTCATGTGGATAAAGCCGGCATTCACCGGACCGCTTGGGCTGGGCGCGTAGCCGCTGGCGCGCCGCGGAATGATCGCCGAGTTGGAATCGTAGCCCGAGTCTTTCATGCCGAGCGGCGTGAAAATGTTCTCCTGCACAAACTCCGCGTAACCCTGGCCGCTGACCTTCTCCACCAGATACCCCAGCAGCACGTAGCCGGAATTGCTGTAGGCCATTTTCTCGCCGGGCTCGAACTCGAGCGGTCGGTCGCGGAACTTCCCAACGATTTGTTCCGCGCGCGTATCAAACATCTTCATCTCAGCGTATTCCGAAAACTCCGTGAAGCTTGGAACACCGGACGTGTGCGTCAGAAGGTGAAAGATGGTGACTTTATCCCACGCCTCGGGCGCATCCGGCAGTCGCGTTTTCACCGGGTCTTCCAGCTTCAGCTTTCCTCGTTCTTCCAGCAGCAGGATGGCGGCCGCGGTGAACTGCTTGGTGATCGAACCTATGCGAAACTTCGTTGCCGGCGTGTTGGGGATATCCCATTCCAGGTTCGCCGAACCGTAGCTCTTGCTGAACAGCACGTCGCCGCCGCGCGCCACCAGCACCGATCCCATGAACTGGCCTTTGGAGACGTAGGACTGGACGACCTCATCCATCCTTGCCACGTCCTGGGCAAGGCAACTAACCGCGAGGATAAAAAACGATAGGAAGCCGCGCAGGGCCATGAGGACTCCTTTGGGGTCAGTATATGGGAAGTGATGCCCGATTTTCGCCGTTGAGAATGCAGCACGGCATCGACGGCGCGCCGCTGAATTTCCGAGGCCGGTTTTCAGGCCGTTCCACTTACCAGACAACCGTCCACTCATCAGACAACGGTCACCTCGCCAGACAACGGCTTGGACGAAATTCCCTGTGAGATAATACGCAGTCCTCTGCCGCTCACTCAGCTCGGATTGAGTTCGGAAGCGAAACCCGCGGGCTGAAAGAACGCCGGACGAAATGGGTGATGGTGAAGACCGACTTCCAGTCCGTGGACGAGTACATCGCCTCGCAGCCCGAAGGCGTGCGAGCGTTTCTCGAGCGCGTGCGGAGCGCGATCCGCAAGGCCATACCTGGCGCCGAGGAGATGATCTCGTACAAGATCCCGACGTACAAGCTGCGCGGCCGGCCGGTGATCTATTTCGCCGGCTGGAAGCAGCACTACTCGCTCTACCCCGTTACCTCGGGTGTCCTCGCGGAGTTTGGCGAGAAGCTTGCACCGTATGAGGTCAACAAGGGCACGATTCGTTTCCCGCTTTCGGGGCGCGTTCCCGTGAAGTTGATCGCAGACATCGCGAAGCTTCGAGCAAAGGAAGTCGAAGAGGGCGAGAAGCGGAAAGCGGCCGCGCCGAAGAAGGGCAAAGCCAGCGCATAGCACTATCGCCACCGAAACCGGTCGAGTACCGCTGAGGCCCGACACACGTCAGGATGATCTTGTGAGGGTCGCCGCCTATCAGGCTCCGCTGCTAGCCTCCGGCTCGATGGAGGCGCTCGAACTCATACGGACGCGCGTCAAATGGTGCGAGGCGGAGGGCATCACGATTCTATGCTGCCCGGAGGCGATCCTGGGCGGCTTGGCGGACTACGCCGCGCATCCCAATCATTTTGCGATCTCGGCGGACGCCGGCCGGCTTGATGCGGTGCTCGCGCCACTTGCCAGCAACACGGTCACGACAATCATTGGATTCACGGAGCTGGCATCGGGAGGCCGGCTGCACAACTCCGCGGCGGTGTTTCAGCGCGGGGCGGTTCATCGCGGGACGGGCGCCGGCTTGTACCGCAAGCTATATCCCGCCATCCGCAAGTCGGTCTATGCGGCTGGCTGCGAGACTCCGGTTTTCCAGATTGGAGAACTGACGTTCGGCATTGTAATTTGCAACGACTCCAATTATTTCGAGCCGGCGAGGCTGATGGCCGCTCGCGGTGCGACGGCACTATTCGTACCCACCAACAACGGTTTGCCGCCGGACAGGGCTAACGCGGAGCTTGTTGCCGAGGCGAGGAACGTTGATATCGCCAGAGCGGTCGAGAACAGCATGTGGGTCATACGCGCCGACGTCGCCGGCCGCACCGCCGAGTTGGTGTCCCACGGGTCGTCTGGAATCGTTGACCCGGACGGCAAGGTCGTGCGGACGGCGCGGCAGATGAGCGAAGACCTGATCGTCGCTGAGATAGGCGCCGCGCCGCGCGCAACGCCGCGGCTGGGACGCATCACGGAATCCGCGCCGTCGTGGAAGAGTACGCCAAGCATGTAGAGGGGATCGAGGGGGAGAGAGGGGCGCAGCCGGCCGCGCAGTTGCGCCCGACCGGGAGAGCGGCCCTGAAGACACTCTACGCTGCTGGCCGCGGCCTGTTGGAGTGGTGCTACAATGTAGCACATGAAGTCGGCTTCGATTCGCGACCTTCACATTCGCACGTCGGAATTGGTGCGCGAAGCCGCCGACGGCGCGATGATTGTGATTGAGCGCCGCGGGCAACCCGTGGCGGAATTGCGTCCCCTGTCTAAGAAGCGGCCAAAGCCGCGGTTGCCTGACATGGGCGCGCTTTGGCGGCGTTTTCCCTCGGTGACGACCGATAGCGGGCGGTTTTTGGAAGAAGACCGTTAGGCGATGTATCTCGATTCGGCTTACATAGCCAAGTACTATGTCAACGAACCCGGCGCGGCCGCGGTCCGGAAATTGATTGCGGGGGCATCGGCACTCTGTTCGTCCTCATGGGCGCTGGTCGAAGTGACGTGCGTTTTCCATCGCCATGTGCGGGAGGGATCGCTCACGCTGGCGCAAGGCCGGGAACTCAGCGACATTTTTCGGAGGCACGTGGAGAGCGATATCTGGAACCTGATACCGGTGAGCGGCTCGCTGCTGCGAAGAACCTCAACGTTAATTCGAGGAGTTCCAGCCGGTATTTCGTTGCGAGCCGGCGACGCCATCCATGTGGCCAGTGCGCTGGAGACGGGCGAAACCGAGCTGTGGACCAATGACCGCCACCTGCTCGCCGCGGCGGCTCACTTCGGCATCACGCCACGAAGCGTTTAATCCGCGGAGGGCTCTCCACCAACGAACACAATCCGCACGATTCTAGGGCGGAAAAATTTCACAAATATGCGGGCTAGTCTAGGCGTGGGCTAAGCGCGAGCCGCGGCTGCCCCGGCCGGCTTGCTCACATACGGCCGCAGCGCCAGGTTGGTGAACACCATGAGCACGGACATGGCGGGCAGCAAAAGCAAACCCGTTGCCAGGTCGGATTGATTCGAGATCCAGCCGATGATCGGCGAACTGATCGCCAAGCCGATCCAGCCGGAGGTGATCACGACGCCCATTGCGGTCGCGGTCATGCGGCGGAAAACGTTGCCCACCATGCCGAGCACGGTCGGGAACATCGGGGCCATCGCCAGTCCGGCCAGGAAGACCAACGCTCCGACCATGAACGGGCTCGATACTTTGATCATGCCGTACGTGGTGACAGCCATGGCGACCGAGGCGAACAGCGTGACCTTGATCTCGGGCACGCCCAGCAGGATGCGCGAGGCGATCAAGCGGCCGACGAGAAGGCCGAACGCGAACCCGAACGACAATACGTTCTGCGCGTAGCCTTCCGCCACGTTTTGCGAGACCAGGTAGGCAACCAGCCAGTTCCAGACGCCGACCTCGCAGGCCACGTAGAGAAACAGATAGAGGCTGAGGAGATAGAGCGCCGGCTGGCTGAGCAGGGGGCCGGCCTGGGCGAGGGCGAAGCCGCCTTCGCGGGTCGGCGACGGCATGGGAGTGACCAGATTGACTACCACCGTGATGGCCGTGACCGCCGCCAGTGCAAAGCAGAGGGCATAGGAGCTGCTCAACGCCGGGATGTTCGCGGCCATGAAAGGCGTCACCATGCCTCCCAGGCCGAAGAAGATATTCAGCAGGTTGAGGGCCGAGGCACGTTTCTCGTCGGCGACATCGCTGATCAATGTGTTGGCGCCGGTGACCAGCATGCCGCCGCCGAGCCCTAGCAGGAACATGGAACCCAGGGCCGTCATGTAGCTGTTGGCGACGGCCAAGCCAGCCAATGAGACCGCGATGCCTGCGAGACCGGCGACAATGCCGGCCTTTTTGCCGATGTTGTCGAGAATGGGGCCGATCGCAATGGAGGCAATGGCGAGGCCTATAGCCTGCGCCAACGCCACGTAGCCCGCCTGAGCATTATCCAGGCCGAGCCTGTTCTGGAGCTGCGGCAGGATCGTCCCCAAAAGCGCGGCGATGGAGCCGTAGACGAAGATGGCCAGGATCATGGCCACGATCAAGCGGCCCTTGGACTGAGTTTCGGCCATGAAAAAACCTCCTGCGGGGACGAACGGGAATGCCAGTCGAGCGGTTCATGATAGCGCAGACGAGTAGGTTTGTGGTTGGAGCAGGCGGCGTTGGTGGTTGTGGCGGCGTGTTTGCCGCCGTGGCTGCCGGTTGCACTGTTGAGGCTGCCGATTGCACTGTTGAGGCTGCGGGCTTTGCAAGAGACCGGAGTTGCAGCGACACGAGTAGTGACAGGCGCTCCCGCCACGCTTCTGCAAATTAAGACTATTGGCGGCCCTCTGAAAAGTTGTTTGCAGTTTGGCAAGAACGAGCAAACAGCAACGGGGGCAACGGGAGGTCTTTAGTGATTGAGGGCGTCCCCTACACGGCCCGAGCGACAACCAGCGTCAAATCATCCTCCTGCCCAAAGGCCGCATACGACATCAACGAATCGCTGACCGCGGGTGGTATTTCGGAAATCTCCCGTCCTTGATGGCGGCGCAGCAGCCGTACCAGCCGCTCCTCGCCAAACTCTTCGCCAGTGCGGCCGCGAGCCTCGATGACACCGTCAGAAAAAATTGCCAGCAAATCGCCCTTCTCGAACTCCACCTGCCCCACGGCGACCTCGACGCGATCAAACAGCCCCAGCACTGTCGCGGTTGAGTCCAAACGCGTGACCTCTTCGCCGGCGCGAACCACCACCGGCGGATAATGGCCGCAGTTGGCATAGCGCAGCGTCCGCCGGCTGTCGTCGTAACAGCCAAAAAACAAGGTGGCATAGCGCTCGCGCTCGGTCGATTCGCAAAACAGTTGATTGACCGACTGGATCACTCCCGGCAGGTCATTCCAGGCGTGCGGTCCGCGGCTGCGCAAACTCGCTTGCAGGTTGGCCATCAGCAGCGCCGCCGCGACTCCCTTGCCCGAAACGTCCGCCAGCACCAGCCCTAGCCGCCCAACGCCAAGGTCGAGAAAATCGTAGTAGTCGCCGCCAACCGGCCCCGCCTGCCGGCAGTACGCCGAACATTCGAGAGTGCGCAGAGACGGCATCTTGTTCGGAAAAAGTTTGCGCTGCACCTGCCCGGCGATGCGGATCTCATCCGCCGCCTGGTCGGCCGCGTGGTCTGGCTGCCGTGACAACGCCGCCTGGCGCCGCGCCGCCGCATGTTCCGTGAGAGTGGCTACGAGGCGCTGGTTTTCCCAAGGCTTGGGGACAAAATCGCGCGCGCCGCGCCGCATCGCCTCGACGGCCAGCTCGATGCTGCCCCAAGCGGTCATCACGACCACCGGCGGAGCCTGATCCATCCCCTTGAGCCGTTCCAACAGATCCAGACCTTCTTTGCCCGATGTGGTGTCCCGGGTGTAATTCAGATCCATCAGCAGGACATCAAAATCCTGCTCGTCGAGCGCCCGCAGGACGCCTTCCGGGCTGTTGGCCGCAACGGTTTCGAACCCTTGGACCTTCAGCAACAGCCGTAGCGCGGTCACTACGTCGGGCTGATCGTCGGCGACCAGGGCGCGGTAAGGGAGATCAGGGCCTGACAGCCCGCTAACGGACGCCGCCTGCCGAGCCCTAGTGTTCCCCAGCGAGTCTGCCATAGCGTTTTCCAGCGCGAGAACGGTCATTGAAAATCTCAGGGCCAGCCCCTTGCGGCGCCGACCGTATTTAGGGGCGCACAGTCTCTAGGGCAACTGCGGGCCCAAAGGCCGAGCGCTGACGAAACTCACTCGTGGTGAACGACTTGCAGGAAACCTTCAGGGGTTTGACAGGCCTCGTTTCGTCCGTAAGCGAGAGACGATTTCCCAAAACCGAACATCGGACCGCGCCTAGCAGCGGCTCAATTCCCAGGCTTGTTGCTCCGGGCGTCTGCGAGAACACGAGGAACGAAACCATCTCATCGTCCCTGAAAACCGTGGCAGCTTATCCGTGGGAGGCTCGAGCCCATGTCAAAACACGGCGGCCCGCCGGGTCTCTAAGAGTTTTTCCGCCCCCGATTTCATCTACACGCTGGAGAGATAGTCGTATGCGGGGTGGCGTAAGGTAGGAATACCTGGTCTGGATAGCATGGTTCTCCTCCGAGGGGGCGTTTCGGCATAGTGAAATTTGGGCCATACCCGCCGAAACGCCCGCCTTTTCCAACCCCTTCAAGCTCCTCAGGACCGCTCGGGCCAGTCTGGCGGCGGCGACCCCAACAGATAATTACCCTTGCCAAGCCGGAAATTCCGCGCCGCTGACGGAGACCGGCGGCCAGGGCGCGATTATGCCGCGGGTCGCGGCCGTGGCGGCGCTTCAACAAATCAAAGCTGTTTTTGAGGGTCGCCGGCTTCAGCCGCCTCGCGAAGAATCGGGCTATCCGGCGTAGTGGAAACAACTTCGCGGATCAAATCGGCATGAACAAGGTAGGAATCCTGCTGGGGGCGCCAGTCCCGTGTGAAACATAAAAGCCGCCGCTGGTTCCCGGATAGCATCACGATTTCCGGGCAGGGGACGATCTCAGGGGCTATCATTTCGATCCCCCCCGAGCTCGTGCTGCAAATCGAAACGAACGAGCCGACCAAGCGGGTCGACGCATCGATCCACTCCAGTACGTGTTGCTGCTGGCCGTCGGCCAGCGGATCGCTGCGCCGTTCGGCGATGAACTTGAGACCGACCCGGTAGCCTTGTGTCGCCGAGTCGCAGTAGCAAACCTCGCCGCATCCATCGGTACCGTCGTCGAGCAAGATCCAGAGCCGTGTGCCGGCCGCCACGGGCGAAGCGGACTTCACCGCCATGCCGCTCTCGGACGCATCAATCAGCCTCGCATCGAGCACAATCGGATGCTCGCACTCCGCCCAGCAAATCGTCACCGGACTGTAGAAAGGCAATCGCGGGTGCCGTCTTCTCTCGTTGACGCGGCGACCCTGCTTGGCGCTGTTGTTGGTTCCGGGCTGGCTATCGAACGGCAACCACATACCCCATAGTGTTGATCCAGGCGCGCCCGATCGCCCATAAGACAGACGCCTTAGAATTGCGGCTGCTGTTGCGATTTATTCGAGAACCGCTGAATGCACTCTGACTCGAAGCCTATTATGTTCGCGCAAAAGGGCGTCGATTAGATCAATGACACCCGTGAAAAAACAAACCACGGAGAGAATTTTACGGAACGTACGCGTCCGGTTTCCGGAGGAGCCGGTTCACGGCGAGCTGGATCGATGCTTCAACCGATCGCGGAGAACTCGTGGAGAGAATCGTGGAGAAGATCGTGGAGAAAAACGATACGCGCGGTGGAAGCGATGTCCACGACCCGAAGGCACGTTCCTTCCGTTATGGCCTTATGGACTGCGCGTAGAGCTGGCGAGGCCGTCTGGCTCGACGCCCTAGCCACGTCCGTGACCGGCAGCTATGTCTAATACCCTTGCGCAAACCGTGATCCGGCTTGATCTGCCACGCTCGGTTACCTTGGTCGAGCCCGTGGTCGAACGAAGGGGCCGCCGCTGGGGACGGCAGCCATCGGAAGCGAACGCCGCGGACACAGGCTTCCCTGGCCGCCGGGGCGCCGCGACAGTGGAATCCCTAGAGCGCGCGTTGGACGCGTCGCAGGCTGGAGCCGGCACTGCAGCCTTCCAAGGCGATTTGGAACCACCGTCGGAGCCGGCCCTAAAGCATCCCAGCCCGGTTTCACAACACGCGGCCGAACGGCCCGCGTCCCTTCCTGCCGTGCCGCTAAGCGTGCCGGAATCTCCGGGCCCAGTGGAGGGTTCGCCTTTGTTTAGGGACCACAGTGTCAAGAAAGACGCGGGGCCATCCGGCTCGCCACCCGCTGCCGGCGCGCCAGTGCCCGCGCCAGGAAAGCCGTTGCTTTCCCCAGCTCGAATTCCCGTGCGCGGTACGCCCACTGCCGAGCCCTCCACGACGCAAACGCCGCCGGATGGTGAAGGCGCGGCCCGCCTCGTAGCGGCTCCCAACGTGAGGCTTGCCGGTTTCCTGGAGGCCACCACCGGGCGCGGTTCCATTGGAGACGCCCGCGAGGGTGAGTGGATCGAGTCACGGCGGGGTGGCCCCGGGTTCCCGATAGCGTTCCCGACAGCCGGAGTGAGGTCGGATTCGCCGGCGGATCGAGGGCTGCGCGCAGGCCCTTTGCACGCGGGCACTGGCGGCGCGACGCCGCCAGACAGCGACGATCGGGAGCCTTTGACGACGCCCGTACGGATCCTGTCCAAACCGCGCCCGCGCTATCCCGCGCAATCGCTCGAGCGCCGGTTGCAAGGGGACGTCCTGATCGATGTCGAGTTCCGCTACAGCGGCGCGCTGGAGATTCTTGGCGTGCGGCAAGGATTGAGCGCGGCCTTGAACGAAAGCGCGCTCGAGGCGACCCGCAAAGTCCGCTTCCTGCCGGCCCGCCAGGATGGCCGGCCGGTGGACACCCAAGCTACCGTGTGCATCCGTTTTCAGATCGCTCCCTGAGAAAGCCAACCCGACATGCAAACCTCTACCGCCTCCGCCAGCTTTCCCCTACCCGGCCTGCTGCCGGTTACTCCCGGCCCGGGCGTATCCAAGAACTGGATCGATCCTTTGATCGACCGCATCGTCTGCGGCGAGCAGGAGTTCCTGGCGGCGATGAAACGCTACCGGCCGGTGCTCGAAACGTATCTACAACAAGGCGGCGCCAAGCAGGGCGGCAAGCAACCGACGGGCTCGGACCATTACATGCTTGGGCGGCTGGACCTCACCGATGGCGTGGAGTTCGAAGTTTTTTTGCTGAGTGACGCGTTCCGGCGCGGCAAGGGACGCCACGACGCCCCGGTCCAGCAGCGGTCACGGCTGCCGTTCGGGCGCAACCGCAAGCGCCTCCTTGTGCCGCATGGGTTTGCGCGCATGGTGGCGCCCGACGTTCGCGAGTTCAATCGCGAGACCTACCGCTTTGCATTCGTGCGCCACGAGATGCTGGGCACGGTGCGCTGCCTGGTGCTCCATGTCGCTCCCCGCCAGGAAGGCGCCCGCGGCCGTTTCCTGGGGCGCATCTGGGTGGAAGAAGAGCATGGCTGCCTGGTCCGTTTCAACGGCACGTACATTTCGGCCCCTGCGGCCACTTCGGCCACTTCGGCTGGGGCGTCGTCGGCCTTCTTTCATTTCGATAGCTGGCGCTTCAACGCCGCCAGACGGCTGTGGCTGCCGGGTTTTGTCTACATTGAAGACAGCAATCCGTCGCGCGGCGGCGCGGCCGGGCGCGTCACTGGACAAACCCGCTTGTGGGGTTATAACCCGCTAGGAGCCGGCCAAGCCGAAGCATCGGCGGAGATTCTTCTGGACACGCCGGGCAGGGTTGAGGATTCCAGCGGTCGGCGCGACATCGGCCCGCTGGAAAGCCGCCGGCGATGGCAGCGGCTGGCGCAAGCCAACCTGATCGACCGTCTCGAAAAAGGCGGTTTCTTGGCCGCCGGAGGCGCCGTCGAGGAAACACTCAACAATGTGATTCACAACCTGCTCGCCGGCAACGATCTCTCGCTCGACCTGCGCTGCCGGGTTTTGCTCACGACGCCGCTCGAAACATTCTCGATCGGCCAAACCATTGTCATTAGCCGCGGGCTGCTCGATGTGCTGCCCGATGAGGCCAGCCTGGCGATGGTCCTTTCGGACGAGCTGGCGCATATCGCGCTCGGTCATCCGACCGACACCATGTTTGCGTTCGCTGACCGCACGATGTTCTCCGACAGCGAGATTCCGCGGCGCCTGTCATTCCGGCGCAGCGCCATCGAGATGGAGGCGGCGCACCAGAAAGCGCTCGACATTCTTTCGCACTCGATTTATAGCGACAAGATGGCCACGGCGGGCCTGTTTCTCAAGACCCTTCGCCGCCGCGCGCCGCAGCTTCCCAACCTGATCCGGGCCACCCTCGGCAACCAGCTCACCACCGAGGAAGACCTGGTGCGGCTGGGGGAACTCGCTAAAAGACGCCCGAGCTGAAGACGGCGCGAGGCGAGCAGGTGGCAGCGCTGCCGCTCGGCTCGCGGCTGGCGATCGATCCCTGGACCAACCAGGTCCGCATGCTCGAAGGCAAGCCCATGGCGCCCAAAGAAGCGGCCGAAGAAGCGCATTTCGGGCTTTCGCCGATGATGGCGCATTTGACGCGCGCGACCGAGGCGACCGGCGACGAGATCCAGCCTCAACCGAAAGCCCTGACCGCCGCGGAGTAGTTCCAGCTACCCCATCTCTGACTAACCTCGCGAACGCCCAACACCGACGCGAAGCCCCAACCACTCGGCTGACGGGCTCCCCGCCGCCGCCTCCTGCGAGCGGAACCCGGTAGAGGGTGTGTTGCTAAAGCCCGGAACTGGATCGGGACGGGAGGCGCACGGCAACTCAGAATACCCGCAGGGGAGAGTCAATCGGATTCGGACGGTAAGACGGGCTACCGTCGGCTAGTCCCTCGCAGCGATTGCGGATGACATACAGAATGTTCTCCTGAATATCGCGCATCACCGCATCGGTCCAGAAATGGGCATAAAAATTGAGGTTCGTCGAAAGCCGGTGGCGGCTCGAAAGATGCAGCAGCGTACGGCCATCGTTCGTTGACTCAATCCGATATTCCCCCTGAAGGGTATCGAAGTAGGGGCCGCCGATGGTTACGTGCTCGTCGAGCGTTTGCGCAGGAATGTTCGCGGTGTCAGCCCGAATCTCGAAAACGAGACGGCGTTCCGGCTCCCAGACAGTTATGGTTTCGATGAAGAGCACGCCTCCGGCGAAGGTGGCATGCCGTACCGCTCCTGTTCCCTCGCCTGAAAGAGTCGCCTCGATCGGGCGCGGAAATCCGATTTGCTGGGTCCAGGATAAGCGTTGCTCTTCGGGCCGGATTGGCGGAACGCGTTCGATCTGGCGCCAAACCGTGCCGGGCGTGGCGCGGATCGCGATGCTGGTCTCGACATTTCGTATTTCCGTCGGCGGTCCGATCCAGTGTTCGGCCGGCGCAGCCACAAACGGCAGGAGAACGACGCACGCCAGCGGGGTCCTCCCGAAACGGCGCGCGCAGAACGCACCGGCCAAGCCCCCGATCAGCGACATAATCAGCGCTAGAGGCAGCATCACGATGAGGCAAATGAGGCCTTCCCAGAAGAGAACAAAATTGCCAACCATCAAGGCGAGTGTAGTCAGCACGGGAAGCCCCAGCCAGACCGCGGGTCCACGCCGCTCGACCCGTTCCGACAAAAAGACGGGCATGAATCCCACAGCGAGAGGCATCAGGATCAGGAATCCAGTGTTCACCAGCCCAAACCAGTCGCCCACCGACTCGAGTGCAAACACCAGCCGGCAGAACAGTCCGTAGATAAGGCCTGCGAGCGCGGAGTATAGAATGGCGCGCTTTTTGAGGGAATTCATTCCTGTCGCGATGGATTCTCCATAATAACCCTTGCCGTTGTCTGCGCTCGTTACGGGACACCCCAGGCAGATCGGGGAGGTTCCAGTTCACCGGAAATTTTGGCCAGCATCAGATCGCTGCTGATCAGCTCGGTCTGGGGAGCAATGTTCTTGATAACCGGCTCACGCCGCGCGCCGCCGCGCGCCGTGTACCATGATGCGGGCGACGTCTTGGCGGCTGGCTCCCAGCAGAAACAGCGCCCGGAACAATAAATCGAGGCTTACCGAGCGGTCCGCCGCCTCCATCTTGGCTACGCGCGACTGGCTGGAACCCAAGCGGCTGGCGAACACGCTTTGCGTCAGGCCAAGTTTTTCGCGCCGCTGACGGAGACCGGCGGCCAGAGCGAGCTTAGTCTCGATCAATCGGATCTCTTCATCGCTGAGCCCGAGAAAATCGTGGGCGTCTCCCACTGCCCAGCCGCCTTTTTCCAATCGCCGCTGAAGTTGTTTCTCCATGTTGGATGGTCCTCGTCGTTGGATGGTCCTCGCACTACCCGGCGGGCTCTGCCGCTCGCTGAAACTTGGTCAGCCGGCGCCTGCACGCGCTAATCACCGCCTTGGGAGTCGACTGCGTTTTCTTCGCGAACACATCGAGGATAACGATAGCCTGCGGCGCCACATGATAGATGAGCCGCCATTGTTGATTGCCGTCGCGAATGCGCAACTCGTGGCACCCTCGCGCGATGTCAGGCATGGGCCGCGAGTGCGGCATTGCCAAAGACTCGCCGCGCTGGAGCCGGCGCAGCAACAGGCCGGCCTCGATACGCGCCTCGGCGCCAAACGGCGGCGTCTTCACCTCTCCGCGCAGCCACACGACGGGCTTGTCCACAGCTTCGTCCCTTGTTCATTCTATGTCAGATATGACATAGGCGCAAGCCTGCGGCGGCGGTGCGCAAAACAGTCGTCCGGTACAGCAAGCGGTGGACGCCAGCCAGCGCCCTTCCTTTTGGTATCGTAGGTTCCTATGCGTGATCCGAAGTCTTTGCGCAGCTATGCGTGGTTTCAAGGCGATCAGTACGAGCACCTGGCGCGGCGCGCCTGGCTGCGCTCGGAAGGTTATGGCCCGGAGGTGTTTCAAAGCAAGCCCGTCATCGGCATCTGCAATTCGTGGAGCGAGCTGACCAACTGCAACGTCCATCTGCGCGAGGTGGCCCAGGCGGTGAAGCGTGGCGTGTGGGCGGCGGGCGGCGTGCCGCTCGAGTTTCCGACCATCTCGCTCGGCGAAATGTTCATGAAGCCGACGACGATGCTGTTCCGCAATTTGATGTCGATGGACGTCGAGGAATCGATCGTCGCCAACCCGATTGACGGCGTAGTGCTGCTGTGCGGCTGCGATAAGACGACGCCGGCGCAAATCATGGGCGCGGCGAGCGCCGATCTGCCGGCCGTTGTGGTCACCGGCGGGCCGATGCTTTCGGGGCGCTGGCGCGGCGAGCCGCTCGGCTCGGGCACCGATGGCCGCAAGCTGTTTCAAGAGCTGCGCGCCGGGCGCCTTGGCGAAGAGCAATGGGCCGAGGTCGAAGGCTGCATCGCGCGCAGCCACGGCCACTGCACGGTAATGGGCACGGCCTCGACGATGGCGTCGATGGCCGAAGCGCTTGGCATGACGCTCAGCGGCGGCGCGGCGATCCCCGCCGTCGATGCGCGCCGTTATCTGCTGGCCGAGGCTAGCGGCCGGCGCGCCGTCGAGATGGTCTGGGAAGACCTGCGGCCGTCGAAGATTATGACGAAGCAGGCGCTCGAAAACGCCATCCGCACCGACATGGCGATCGGCGGCTCGACCAACGCTGTCGTTCACCTGTTGGCGATCGCGGGACGACTCGGCATCGAGCTGACCCTCGACGATTTCGACCGCCTCTCGCGCGAGACGCCCTACATCGCGAATCTCAAACCGTCGGGCGAGTTTCTGATGGAAGATTTTTACTATGCCGGCGGCCTGCCGGTGGTGCTGAAGGAGATTCTCCCGCTGCTTCATGGCGACGCGCTCACCGTGAGCGGCAAGACGATGGCGGAGAGCCTGGCGGACGCCGGCGCTCCGAACCGCGACATTGTGCGGGCGCTCGATCAGCCGCTCAATCCCGAGGGCGGCACGGCAATTCTCTACGGAAATATCGCTCCGGACGGCGCGGTCATCAAGCAGACCGCCGCTTCGCCGCATCTGCTGAAGCACCGCGGCAAGGCCGTCGTGTTCGAGCGCTACGAAGAGCTCCGCGCGCACATCGACGATGAGGATCTGGAGATTGACGAAAACTCGGTGCTCGTTCTGAAAAACGCCGGCCCCCACGGCGGGCCCGGCTTCCCCGAGTGGGGACATCTGCCGATTCCAGCGAAGCTGCTTAAGCGCGGCGTGATGGATATCGTGCGCATCAGCGACGCGCGCATGAGCGGGACGAGCTTTGGCACCGACGTGCTGCACATTTCGCCCGAGTCAGCCATCGGCGGGCCGCTGGCGGCGGTTGAAACCGGCGATGAAGTCGAGCTCGATGTGCCGGCGCGCAAGATCACGCTGCGGGTCGAAGACAACCAGATCCAGCAGCGGCTGGCGGCGCGCAAGCGGCCTTCGCCGCACTATTACCGCGGCTACGGCAAGCTGTTTTTGGATACGGTGACGCAGGCTCACGAGGGCTGCGACTTCCGGTTCTTGAGGCACCTCGAGCGCAACGGGAATCAGGGGTGATTGGCGGCTCGCGAGCGCACACGGACCCGAGCCGCGCGCACGGGTAAGGGCGGGGACGTTCGACCCAAAGGATTTGAGCGACGAAAGGAATCGGAAATGCGTTTGTTCGCGGCCCCAAAGGACCACGAACAGACGTACTTGCCGCCCTTGAGATTCCTTTGAATGCTCGGGGCTTGCGCCCTGGGCTGCACAGACAGGATTGTCTGTGCCACTAAAAAGGGCCAAACTCCAGTCCCGGGGCTTGCGCCCCGGGCTACAGCCATGCCGCCTCTGCGGGGCTATGACATTACGGTTTGCCGGTCGCCGCTCGCGATTCAGGCGCTCACGGCCGCGCTACGGTGATGAACGGCCCTTCGAGACTTGAGACTCCGTTGACTGTGACTACGACCGGCAGATTGCCGTCGGCCGCGTTGTCTGGCACTTTCGCCACGATCTGAAACAGCCCCGCACAGCAAGGCGCGACCCCGGCATAAAAGATATCGCCTTCAGCAAGCACGATTCCTCCGATCATCACGCTGATGTCGCCGGTGACACGTGCCAGCGGGTCTTGGGGATCCACAGACTGCGGAATCTCGCCGGCCGTGAAGGCCGGATCCGTCGTGCCTAGGCCGGTGGCGTAGAGGCTTACAAACTCGCCAGGCGCCGCCGGTGTTGTGGGAAACGCCAATGAGCCCGGCCCCACGAAAGTGACACCATCCTGGTGCACGGCCGCGATCGGATTGATCCCGTCGGCGTTGTTCACGAAGTTGAAAAAGGCGGGCGAAACCGCGGCCATGTCAACCATCTCGGGGTCGGAGCGGTTTTCCGCCGGCGTGCCGCAAGCGCGGATCACGACCACTGACACGGGCCCGACCGAATCGAGCGTTGGCGACTGCAGGTTGATCTGCGTAGGCAGAACCGCAAACAGCGGCGAGGGCTGGCCATTGATCTCAACGCAAGTGTCCGCGAGCCGTGTGCCGACCCGGCCTTCGATGTCGGTCACCGGGTTGAGGACCAGGGTGCCTTCGGGAGCGATATCCTGCCCGAAGATCGTCACGATGGAGTTAGGTGAAATGCTTGGCACCACTGGCGTTCCGGTGGCGACGACGACTCCTCCCGCGCTGATTGAGGGTTTCGGGGCGGGTTCCGTGGCCGCCGGTTGCACCACGGCGCTGGTGGTGTAGATATGGTCCCCGGTCTGTTCCTTGTTACCGTTGGCGGCATTGCCGGCGGCGGCGAACGTGACTGGGCCAATATCTTCGCTTGGCGCCGTCCAGTTGAACTCATAGTTCGCTCCGCTAGGCCCGGCTTTGGCGACCATGTGCGTCGGGAACTGCAGCGTTTCGGGAGGGCACTCAGGTATGTTGTCCATGGAGTTGGTCAGATAGATCTGCACCGCCGCCTCGTCTTCATTCGGAGACGGGAAAAAGTTGCCAGCTTGGCTGCAGCCATTGGGAGTGCGAGCGGTCAACTCGAATCCCCAGCGCACCTGCACCGGATCTTCGATTCTGACGATGACAGGGACGGTTTCGCCCGGCGTATAGACGTACTGACCGGCAGGCAGACCGTTGATCATGATGCTGACACTTCCGCCGCCCTCGTCCACGGGGGTGCCGATGTGGCAGTCAACGTCGGAGCAGGTCTTTTCGCCCGGGAAAGGGCCGCCGGTACGGCGCGGCAGCGGGCCGTCTTCGTTCGAAAGCAAATAGAGCGGCATGCAAAAAAAGGCCGTTAGTACGATCGTGAGAATAATGCGTTTTGATCTCATCCGGAATCCTTTGCGCTGAAATGGGGAATAGCGCGCACAGCCCGGGATTCGGCGCAGTCTGAGCACGGCGCAGACCCTAGGGCGGCACGCTATCTGACGCGGACGGGCGAAGCCTCCACGCGACCTCACGCGAAGACCGAAACAAGAAGCGAGACAAAAAGGCCGCGCTGATCTCTCCGGCGGCCGGCTGATACCAGCACCGAACCCGCCAAGGAGTTCTACCGGCCCCAGGGAGAGATTCTCAACTCGGACCCTTGGTTACCATTAACGCACCGCCTGAGGGTCCAAACCCGGGTTGCGGCCAAAAGTTTTCAAAGGTTACGCGCCTGGTCACACCAGCACGGCCGGTTCACCGGCTGCGGCAAGCGCCTTGCGCGTGATCGTTGTCAGCGGTAATACGCGGAGCCGGTCCCTCGAAACCCAGCGGTAGCCCGGCGGCGGTTTGGCTATGACGATGCCGTGGTGGACCCTGCCGCGGTAGCTGCGAAAGGTGATGGCGTGTCGAAACTCGCCCAGCAGGCCGTCGCATTCGATGCCGAGGCCGCGAAAGCAGGCGGCGTCGAGCCGCGGGGCCTCGGCCTGCGGTAATTCCCAAAAGCCGGGCATGATCGCGGAGTCGTCCGGGCGCTGCCGCAGCAGCAGCTTTTCCGCGCGGGCAACGAGCGCCACGATGAGTTCGAGGCGCTCGGGTTGTTGCTTCGCTTTCTTGCGCGGGCGTTCGAGCTGCGTGCCGTGGCTGCGCGCCAGGCAGCGATCGGCGACGGGACAAAGCAGGCACCGCGGGCTGCGCGGCGTGCAAATCGTCGCGCCGAGCTCCATCATGGCCTGATTGAATTGCCCGTAGCTTTTATTCGCCGGGCTAGCCTTCGTTCGGGAAGGGTTTCGAGAGCCGTTTGGAGCGGAGCATTCGAGCAGTTGCTGCGCGCGGGCAGCGAGCGCTGCCCTGGCCGCCGAGTGCGCAACGTCGCGGCCATCGTCGAACAACCGCGTAAGCACCCGGATAACGTTGCCGTCAACGGCCGCATGCGGCTTGTCGAAGGCAATACTGGCGACCGCCGCGGCTGTATAGCCACCGATGCCGGGAAGAGCCAGCAGCGCGTCGTATGCGTCAGGAAAAATCCCGCCGTGGTCTTCGACGACGCGGCGCGCGGCGTCTTGCATCTGGCGGGCGCGGCGGTAGTATCCCAGACCGCTCCAGGATTCGAGTAACTCCTGCTCGGGCGCGGCGGCGAGGGCGCGCACCGTGGGGAAGCGCTCGAGGAAGCGACCGTAGTAGGGGATCACGGCCGTGACACGGGTTTGCTGCAGCATGATCTCCGAGACCCAGATCGCGTACGGGTCGCGCGTCTCGCGCCAGGGCAGCGCGCGGCGATGGCGTTGGTACCAGGCAAGGAGCCTTCGCGCGATCTCTGCGTTCCGGTCGGTTAGCTTGGCCGTTGTCACATTCGTTGGCCGTTGGCAGGGCCTGAAACCGCCAGCTTAGCGAAGCGGCGGGAGGGGCGCATCTCGGATCAGACTCGCCCGGGGAGTTGGAACCACGGATGAACACGGATGTGCGCTGATTGAATTTGGCGTGTCGTTCGGCGTTAACTATGTTCCCCTGCTCCCTTGATATCGGTTTGGCAGCGTTCCAGATCCCACGTGGGTAAACTCGCGAGTGCGGAAGCCGTCGGCGCTTTGCGCCGAAGGACCGGCATGAGTACCGGTCCTCACTTCGACATTCCGATGCGGTTCTCCATTCAGCAGTATTCAGCAGTATTCAGCAGTGTTCAGCAGTTTTCATCAGTGTTCATTCGTGTCCATCTGTGGTTCCATCCTCGCTTCCATTGGCCTTTCCAACCCCTCGCTGAGCAGCATGCCCTCGATCTCGGCGGCGCTTTTCCAGACGCTGACCAGCTCTTGAATGTAGTCGCGCTGCAATTGCAAGACGTTTCGCTGCGCTATGAGCACTTGCGGATAGGCGGCGGCCATCCGCTGAAAATTGTTGCGGTACAATTCGTACGCCCGCTGCGCTCGGGGCAGCATTTGGTCGCGGTATCTTTCCGCCAGGCGCGCCGCGACTTCGTAGTCCTGATAGACCCCGGCCAGACGCGAGCGAAGCGCCAGGCGCACGCGATCGGTTTCGCGCTCCGCCACTTCGACTTGGCCCCGCGCGGCCTCGATCGCTCCCTTGTTGCGGTTAAACACCGGGATCTCTATCCCAACATCGAAGAAGCCGACAATGCCGACGGGGCGAAGGTCCGCGCCCAGGAAGGGATGATATTTGAAGCCGCCGCGCACCAGAATGTCGGGGATGGTTTCCACTTTCTCGCGCTCCAGCGCGGCCGTGGCGCGCATAACGCCGGCGGCGGCGATTTTCACCTCCGGGCTTGCGTCAAGGATTTTTTGCAGGGCGCCGTCTTTTTCGAGTGCCGGAAAGGCCTCGATGTCGCCTGCCAACGGCGTGATCTGGAGCGTTGGATCGCCTGCCACGGCGGCGAGCTGGCGCCAAACGCGCTGCTGCTCGATTTCCGCCTTCGTGAGCGCCACCTCCACCTGCTGCGCTTCAATTTCTATCTGCAGGACGTCGGGCCGGTCGGCCTGGCCGACATTGGCAAGCTCCTGCGAAATCGCCACCGCTTCGTTAGCGAGTTCCGCCAGCCGGCGCTGGACTTCCAGGACCCGCTCGGCCCCCAATGCCTGATAGAAAAGCCCACGCACGGCCGTCAGCACGCGATAGCGCTGTGCTTCTTCCGAGGCCCGCGCCTGCGCTTCCTGTTGCGAGTAGACATCGCGGCTGAGGCGCAGCTTTCCGGCCGTGACGATGCGCTGCTCGCCGAACATGCCGATCTCACCGCCGCGGAATGTCTGATTCGGAGTATTGTCGTCGCCGAGGACGCCGATGACCGGGTTGGGATACGTGCCGGCCTGGCGTGTGAGCCCGCGCGTTTCCTTCACGGTGGCCGCTGCCTGCGCGAGCGTCGGGTTCTTGGCGAGCGCCAATTCTTCGAGGTCTCTCAGGCTGAGTGCGCCGCCCGCCGCGGGAGGGGCCGCAGCCAGTGCGCGTGCGGGTTCATGCGAGGTGTGGTCCTGCGGATGGCCGGGACTAGCGGCTCCCCCTTGCTCGACGGTCTGGCCGCGCACCGCGATAACCGCCACCGAGCAGCAGAGCAGAAAAATAGCGAACGGGGATCGTAGCATGTCCCTCATCATGACTCCTCAACGGCCGGCCCTGATTCGATTTCCGGCGCGTGTGATTTGGAAAGTGGCAGGATCTCTCAGCCCCCAGGCTGTGAGCAGGTGGAAGCTCATTGTAACGTTGGCCGTGAGTTGCGGTTTGCGGTTTCGATTACGCCGGGCCGGCCCTAGCCCGGATGTTTCACAAGGAGTCGGCTGCGAGGCGTGAGAAGCCCGCGTCTACGGCGTTGCGCTCGGTTGCCGTGCTCACCGTACTGTCCAAGTACGCCTCCGCGCGCCAACCTTCGCGCGCCTTGTATCCACGGGCTTCTAACGCCTCTCGCCGCGACCCCTTGTGAAACATCCGGGCTAGCGCCCTCAGCCTTGTGCTTCGGATCGCTCGCGCCGCCGCCGGCCGATCTCGTCGAACAAGTCGGGGGGAAGCACTCGCACCAGCGTCATCATGCCCATCATCGACGCCGTCCATTCCGCGCGCAAGGCGTAGGTTTCGGGCTTGTTGATGAGGTGATCCATGGGCATCCACATGTCTTGCGGAAACCCGGGGACCTTCTTGGACGCGGGGGTGTGGTGGGCGTGGTCCTGCGACGTTGCGGCTGCCTGCGCAGGGGCGGGGTGTCCCAGCGCATGAGCCGTGGCGCGTTCGCGCTCGGTTCCATGGCCCAGGCCGCGTCCGAATGCCGGCCCAAGCTCTTCACCGGTTGCGCCGCCCGCGCTGACCATCCCCATGCCTTCTTCCATGCCCATGCCGGTGTGCAGCCCTTCGCCGCCGTGGCTCATGGGCCCAACCATCGAGACCATCTGGTTCATCATGTGATGCGGCAGATGGCAGTGCAGCATCCAGTCGCCGATGTATTTGGCGTCGAACTCGACGACGCGCGCCTGCGCCACGGCGACCAGCTCGGTGTTGCCCGGCGTCCAGGCTGCTTCGGGAATGCGGCCGCCTTCGGTGCCGGTGGTGACCCACTGGTGGCCGTGCATGTGCATCGGGTGATGGTCCATGCCCATGTTGACGAACCGGATGCGCACGCGCTCGCCCGGCTTGCACAGCAGCGGCGTGATGTCGGGGCCGGTCCTGCCGTTCATCGTCAGCCAGTTGAACTCCATCGACAGCGTGTTGGGCACGGAGTTGTTGGGCAGCAGCGCCCATTCCTGCAGGATGAAGGCATAGTCACGCGAGACGTGCGGCTCATAAGGAGTTTTGGGGTGAACGATGAAAAAGCCGATCATGCCGAGCATCTCTTGCATCGGCATGTGCGAGTGATAAAAGAACGTGCCGTGCTGATGCACCGTGAACTCGTAAACGAAGCGTCCGCCGGGCTGAACCGGGTCCATCGAGACGCCGGGAACGCCGTCCATGGCGATCGGCACTTCAAGGCCGTGCCAGTGGACCGCCGAGATTTCCGGCAGGCGGTTTTCGAAAACGATGCGGACGCGATCGCCCTCGTTGATTTCGATCGTCGGCCCCGGCATGCTGCCGTTGAAGCCCCACACATCGACAGTTTTTCCGGGCAGGAAGTCGCGCTTGACCGGCTCGGCAATGAGCTGGAATTCCTTGACGCCGTCGACCCAAGTCCAGGGCAGCTTGGGAACGTCGGGCGTTTCGACCAGCACCGGATCGCCGGCATATTTTTCGCCGCTGCGCTCTGGAGAATCTTCGGCGCGTGGCGGTGAAGGCTCTGCCGCGCCCGCAACTTTGCGCCCGGCCAGCAGGCCGCCGCCCATCCAGGCGAAACGTTGCAGGAAATCTCTTCGGGCTTTAGCCATGGTTGTTTCTCAAGGTAATCAGGGTAATCAGGGAAGACCCAAACGGGGAAAGCGCCAACCGCGATCCGTACCGTGAAATTACGACGCTTGCCGGGAATGGCCGGTTCCGTAATGCGGCGGCGTTTACAAGCGTCTCATCGCAGGTTCACGCATGCGGCATCTGAGCGGGATCATCAAGAAACGTTGGACTGGGCCGCGGCGGAATCAAATCAAACACCAGGCTAGAGGCCGCCGCCCGACTCCGGCTTTCCCGGGCCGCGGTTCGCGGAAGCCTCGGGTTGGACGGTGAGGTAATTGCCTTCGTGGATGCGGGAGTTCCGCAGGCCGTTCCAAGCCCGGAGTTGATCGACGGTGACGCCGAAGCGTTTGGCGATGTCTTCCAGAGTATCGCCGCGGCGGATGCGGTAGCGTCCCGCCGGCGTTGAGCTGTTGGATCGAATGGTGAGGAATTGGCCGGCGGTGATCTGGCTGCCATCCAGGCTGTTCCAGGACTGGAGATCTTCCACTGACACGTCGTAGCGGCGTGCAATTTCCACGAGATTGTCGCCGCGGCGGATGCGGTAGCGTTCCGCTGAAGCGGCCGTGGAAGGGACCCGCGCGGCAGGCTCGGCGGATGCAGTGGTGTTTGATTCAGGGCGTGAGCCACGCGCGCCCGGCGTACCAATGTTCAAGTATTCGCCGGCCGTGATCCTGCTGTTGCGCAATCCGTTCCAAGCCTTGAGCTGATCGACCGTCACGTTGTGGCGCTGCGCGATGGCGTCCAGGTTGTCGCCTTGGCGGATGCGATAGCGCTGCTGGCCGCTGGGCGCCGCGGCCGATGGCTCGGGCGTCGTCGAAGCGGCAACGGCACGTTGGGCATTCGACTGCCGCTGGGGAACGGCGCTCGAAACCCGCAAGGTGTCGCCGGCCTGTATCCGATTACTTCGCAGGCCGTTCCAGGCCTTCAAGTCGTCGACAGAAACTCCGTAGCGGCTCGCGATCGTCGCCAGATTATCCCCGTTGCGAATCTGATGGGAACCGCCGGCCGCAGCCGCGGCGGACGAACCGCGCGGGTTGGAACCGGGAACCCGCAGTACCTGCCCGACGTTAATGCTGTTGCCGCGCAGCCTGTTCCAGGATTTCAAGTCCGGCACGCTGACCCGATAACGCGAAGCGATAGCGCTCAGATTGTCTCCGCGGCGCACGGTGTACTGGCCCGAAGGCGCCGGCCCGGGATCAGACGATGCGGCGTACGTCTCACCGCCATTACCTCCACCGCTACTGCTGCCGGGCGCCCGAACGTTCAGATACCGCCCCGCGCGTATCCGCGAATTCGGCAGCCCGTTCCAGGCCATTAGCTGCTGTACGCCCACTCCGAAACGGCTGGCGATCGCGCCAAGGGTGTCGCCACGGCCAATGCGGTAGCGTCCCGTCCCGCCGTCCACCAAACCACCCGCGCGGCCCCCGCCGCCCGAGCCGCCATAAACCTCGATCTTGGTCTTGGCTGGAATCGTCAGCCACATTCCCGCGGCCGGTTCCTTGATCTCGTTCAGCTCGGCGATTTCGGCTTCCCGGACGTTGTAACGCTTCGCGACAGCGGCAAGCGTTTCACCGTCACGGAGCGGGTGCCTCCTCCAACTCGCGCGCTTGTCTTCGGGGAGATACGCGATCTGTTCCTGGAACTGATCGGCGGTCCCCACGGGCAGCCGCAGCTCATAGCCGAACGGCGGCGTCGAGGAACGCAGTAGGGCGGGGTTCAATTGCCTGATCGTAGCCGGAGTCGAATCGGTCAGGTCCGCGAGCAAGTCGAACGATATTTCCGAGTTCGCCGGGACCGAGTCGTAGGTTAGCGGCGGCGCGGGGTCAGGCGTGCCCAGATTGTACAAATGCTGGTTCTTGGTGAGGTAGGCAAAGGCCAGGATGATCGGAACGTAGTTGCGGGTTTCGCGCCGCAGCAGGCGCTGATCGCTGTGCGCCCAATAGTCGCGCGAGCCCGAGCGTTTAATGGCGCGCGCCACGCGCCCGGGTCCGCCGTTGTAGGCGGCCATGGCCAGGTACCAGTCGCCGAATTCGATGTAGAGATCCTTGAGATGACGCGCCGCGGCCCGAGTCGCCTTTTCGGGATCGAAGCGTTCTTCGACATTGTTGTCGTGCCTTAAGCCGTATTGGCGGCCGCGGAAGGACATGAATTGCCACATCCCCGTGGCGCGCGCCCACGACTTCGCTTTTGGCATGAAACCGGATTCGGCCTGCGCCAAGTGGAACAGTTCCTTAGGCACCCCTTCTTCTTCCAGGATGCGCTCGATCATGCCGCGGTAGGCTGCGCCTCGATCCATCGTGGCGCGGTAGGTTTTCAACCCGCGGCCGCTCGAGAAGTAATTGATCAGCTTGATGACTTGAGCATTCAGCACCAGCGGCAGGTCCGACACCGTGCGGCGCAGCGTCTCTTCGCGGCTTTCGGCCAGGGTGTAATCCTCGGGGATCGGCGTCTCGGTAAGCTCTTCCAGCAGAGTAGGCTCTTCGGCGGTCTCTTCGGCGGCCGAAAATTCCGCGGAAAAGCGATTAGCCTCGAACTCCAGGCCCGCGAAGTACAGCCGCGTGGCGCGTTCCTCGGGCGTCATCGACTCCCAGCCAGGCAGCGTACCTGCGGCGGCGCCGGCGTCGGATGGCCGGCCGGACCTTTCGCCCAAGTCCGCGGGCGTGGAGTCGATTGCGAGCGTTGACGAATGAGGTGTCGCGGTTGGAACGGGCGTGATGGCGGCGTCGCTTGCAGGGTTAGAGCCGGTTGAGACAGCGTCTTGTCCCGGATCGGGAGATGCAGATGTAGTTGCAACTCCCACTGGATAAGGAATCGGGGCCGCATCCGCAGGGCCGGCCGGAGCCGGCGGCGGATGCGTGCCGGCGACGCGCGAACTTCTCCCGCAGGATGCCAGTACAAGACACCCAGCGACGACCACGCTGAGCCAAAGAGTCCGTGTTTCGCAGTTTTCGTGGAAGGTCGGCATGAGCTCCGTTGAACGAGCCAGAACACCTGCCGTACAGCACCATAGCCATGGTGCTCTACTTAGGAAAGCCTAGATCCTACCAGACTCAACCAGGCAGGTCAACGAACAGTTCCCCCCCTTTTAAGATCGACTGGGTGAGAGGGAAACCTCCGTCTGCTCAAGCAGTTCCGATTGATTTCGAGCGGCCGCGAAGGCGGTTTGGGGCCGACGTTCGTGGTATACCCATTATGATGGATCGCTCCACAATTACCAAGGCAGTTGTTCTTGCCGCCGGCCGCGGCACCCGCATGAAGTCGTTGACCGACGATTGCCCCAAGCCCATGCTGCCGCTCTCGGGCCGGCCGTTGCTCGCCCACTTGACCGAGCGCATGGAAGAGGCGGGCGTGCGCGAAATTCTGGTCATCACCGGATATAAGGCCCATGTCGTCGAGGACTACTTTCGCGAGCACCCGCCCGCGTCGGTGAAACTCTCTTACCGGCTTCAGGAACCACAGAATGGCACCGGCAGCGCCGCGTTGCTGGGGCGCGAATTCGTAGGCAACGATCCGTTCCTGCTCACCTTTGGCGACATTCTCGTCGATACCGAAACCTACCGCACGATGTTCCGGCTGTTCGCGGGCGCCGAAGCCGTCCTAGCCGTCAAACACGTTGACGACCCGTACCAGGGGGCCGCCGTGTACGTCGAAGGCGGCCGCGTGACCAAAATCATCGAAAAACCGCCCCAGGGGACCTCCGCCACAAACTGGAACAACGCCGGCATTTACTGTGTAGGATCAGGCATCTTCGATGAGCTTGCCCGGGTCCAACTCTCGCCGCGCGGCGAATATGAGCTGACCGACGCGATTCACCAGATGCTCGCCGCCGGCGTGCAATTCGGCTGGCACGAAATCAAGGGATTCTGGAGAGACGTGGGGCGGCCGGAAGATTTGCCGCAGGCCGAAGGCTACTTGCGCGGCGAGCGGTAGCCATCGAGCGAATCCACGGGCCGGAAGACGCCGCCCGCGGATCGATCTGGAAAGGGCTTTATGGGCCGGAAAAACCCTGCAACGCCTTAACGCGTATCGCGCGAGACCGGCGGCCGGGCGAAACAGGCAGCCGGGCGAAACCGCGGCGGCTACTACTTGCGAGCCGACGGCCGCATCGGCTTTAAGGCGAAATATCCCTTCGCGAGTTGAGGCTTCAGCTCAAGGGCTTTCTCGAAGCTGCCGACCGCGTCGTCGTCTTTCCCGAGCGCTTGCAGCGCCACGGCAAGGTTCAGGTGCGCTTCGGCGAAGTTCGGCCGCAATTCAACCGCTTTGGCGTAATAACCCGCGGCTTGCTCGTGATTGGATGCCTTCTGCTCGAGCAGCCCGGCGTTGAACAGAATTTCGGGTGAATCGCCTTTGACCTCGGCGAGCTTGCCGTAAAGACGCCGGGCCTCATCGAAGTCCTTTTCGACGACCTTCACCGTCGCCAGCCCCAATAGGGCCTCGGTCTCGTCCGGCTTCAGCTCGAGCACCTTGTTGAAGGCGTCGCGCGCGCGGTCGTACTGCTCAAGCCTCAGGTAGGCGACGCCGCCGTTCAGCCAAGCCTCGGTCCATTCGGGCTTATGCTCGATGCATTTCTCATAGAGAGCCGACGCCTGCTTCCACTGTCCGGCCTTGTGGAGCGCCGTGCCCAGGCGGAACAGAGGTTCAGGTGAGCTGGTGGCCTCGGCGACCTTGTCGTAGAAGGCGACTGCGTCGTCCCACTGCTGGTTGCGCTCGTACATCACCGCCAGGCTGTAGAGAGCCGGCAGCGAGTTGGAGTCGAGTTCGAGGACGTTCTCGTAAAGTTTCTGGGCCTCGCTGGTCTTGCCCAGCTCCTGGTAGCAGGCGGCCAGGTTCAAATGCGTCTCGACGGAGTCGCTCTGAATCTGCAAGGCCTTCTTGTAGGCGCCCACCGCATCCTGGTATTGCTCTTTTTTCTGGCACGCCAGCCCGAGGTTGTACCAGCCGCTATAGGAGTCCGGATCGGCCTTGATGACCTGCTTGTACTCTTCCAGAGCGTCGTCAAATCGCCCCTGGCGGTAGTGAGAATAGGCCAGCCCTTCGTGCGCTTTCGCCGAATCGGGGCGCACTTTCAGCAGTTGGCGAAAACAGTTTTCGGCGTCCTGAAAATTGCCGGTCTTGGTATAGACCCCGGCGAGATTGGTGAGCACTTCCTCGGACTCGGGGTTTTTGTGCAGCGCGACGACATAGTGCTCGACGGCTTTTTCGAAATCCTCGGTAAGCTGGCAAGCGACGCCGATCCCGAATGCGGCCGTGAACGAGTCGGGGTCGACCTTCAGGTAAGCCTGGTAGGCTTGCTTGGCGCCTTCGGGGTCGTTGAGCTTGAGGCAGGTGCCTGCCAGACCAAGATAGGACTCGGTCAGCTCCGGCGAAAGCTGGATCGCTGCCTGAAAGGCCTGCCGGGCGTCCTCATATTCTTCCGTGGCTTCGAGCGCCAGGGCGAGATTGAACTGCGCCGCGCCGTTGTTGGGGTCAACCGCGAGAAATTCGCGATACGACTCGATGGCGCGGGTGAAATCTTTGCGCTCCAGATAGATCTGGGCCATGGCGGTGTAGACTTCCGCCATGTCTTCGCCGGCCGAGCGCGCCTCATCGAGCTCGGCGAGCGCTTCGTCCAACTGCCCGCGCAGGTAGAAGCGAACCGCCGCGGCGTAGTGGTCAGCGCCGCCTTCGGCTTCCAACTCGCCGGAAAGATCGATGCCGTCGGGAGACTCGTCGAGGGCATCGTGCGCGACCAACTGGGGGCTGTGGGCCGACGCTTTGGGCGCGTCGGCAGCGTCGTCGTCGCCGCGGTCCAAGAAATTCAAA
>JBBDWJ010000147.1:0-5116 GCA_040902925.1 Bryobacterales bacterium
AAGCCGACTTTCAGTCGAAATCAAACCTACCGGCTTTAGCCGGTAGTTGTTCAGATTGTACCTTGGCGGGTTTGGCGCGAGCGGTTGGATGTTTGCCCAGTGATGGAAGTTGGGCAGCCGCGGCGAGGGGGTTGATCTGTCAGGGGACTGCTTACATCTTCAACCTGGGCATTACGACGCCTTCAGGCCGCGGTAGCCCAAGGCGACACGGGCGCACGGCACTGCGTCACGTAACACTGCGTCACGTACTGTCGCTTCTCAGCCAGTGGCTTTCTATCGTGTTGTCGCCAGGGCGTAAGGACTGGCAACGACTAGCCGCCCTCACCCGGCGGCTCTGCTGCCACCTCGTGGCAACGTCATGCAGCCCGCGTATTGCGAAGGCCTATCGTCCTCTCGTCCAACCGCCATAGGACCTTGTCTCGCCGGTCGAGGGCACGCTTCCCGTGGAGGACAATCGCATTCCCGCCGATGAGAAGGAAAGGGAGTGGTGTGGCGAACCGATGTTCTCGGCGGACTGCTCCGGAGGTTTCGCCTCGCGCCTAGAGCCTGACCCAGCTGCCTGACACCCGGCTGAGCCTGATACCCGCGGGGCCTGACACACACCGGTCCTGATACACACGGGTCCTGACGCGGCATTTTCTCTTCAAGGCGGCAAGAAACGCTCTCGTGCGCGCGCCGGCGCAGCTCGCGAGCCCGGCGGCCGCTTGCAAAGACGCCATGGCGAGAGTCATCACAGCAGCAGTAGCGGAACGGCTCAACGCCCTGGTGCCGCTGGCGATCATGCTGGTGGTGCTGATGATGGTGCTGCCGGTCCCTCCGTATCTGCTGGACCTGCTGATCTCCCTCAATATCACGCTCTCGGTGGTAACGCTGGCCTCGACGATGTATATCGTCCGGCCCGTGCAGTTGAGCGTGTTCCCTTCCCTGTTGCTGCTGCTGACACTGCTGCGCCTGTCCCTGAACATATCGAGCACGCGGCTGATTCTTTTATGGGGCCATCAGGGAACCGACGCCGCCGGACAGGTGATCGAGGCCTTTGGCAGCTTCGTGGTGGGCGGAAATTTCATCATCGGAATCGTGATTTTCATCCTGCTGATCGCGATTCAGTATGTCGTGATCAACCATGGCGCGGTGCGCATTTCGGAAGTGACGGCGCGGTTCACCCTCGATGCGCTGCCCGGCAAGCAGATGAGCATCGACTCGGACCTGAACGCCGGGTTGATCGACGAGACCGAAGCGCGGCAGCGCCGCGCCGAGGTGAACCGCGAGGCCGAATTCTATGGCGCCATGGACGGTGCGGTGCGCTTCACGCAGCGCGACGCGATTGCCAGCATTATCATCACGGCCGTCAATATCGTGGCCGGGTTCTTGATCGGCGCGTTGCAGCACGGCATGGCGCTGAGCGAGGCCATGGAGACGTACACGATTCTGACCGTCGGCGACGGGTTGGTGACCGTGGTGCCGGCGTTGTTGATTTCGGTGTCGGGCGGCATCATCACGACGCGCGCGGCGGGCGAAGCGCGGCTCGGCGCCGACTTCGGGTCGCAGATTTTCCTCAAGCCCGAGCCGCTGCTGATCGCCGCCGCCGTGCTGGGAGTGATGGCCGCGGTGCCCGGTCTGCCGACGCTGCCGTTTCTGCTGTTGGCGGGGGGCGTGGGCGGACTGGGGTGGAATCTGCGCCAGCAGGCGCTGGTCCCGGAAAAAGCCCCGCGCGCGCCCGCCAAGACCGAGCGCGAAAGCGTCGAGAGTCTGTTGCGCGTCGAGCCGTTGGCGATCGAGGTGGGCTTGGGGCTGGTGAAGCTGGTGGATGCCGCGCAGGGCGGCACGCTGCTGCGGCGGATTGCGGGCGTGCGCCGCCAACTCGCCTCCGAGTTGGGGTTTGTGCTGCCGCCGGTACGCGTTACCGACAATCTGTCGCTGAAACCCAGGGAATATGTCGTGCTGCTCAAAGGGGCTGAAGTCGCCCGCTTCGAGTTGCAGGCCAATCAACAACTGGCCATCGATCCGGGCCAGGCGCAAGGCAAGCTGGCGGGAACGAGCTGCCGCGAGCCGGCCTTCGGCCTACCGGCCACATGGATTCCAGCCGACCAAGTAGATAAGGCTCGCCTGATGGGCTACACGGTGGTCGACCCGGCCAACGTCGTGGCGACCCATCTGACGGAGCTGATCCGTTCGCATGCGCACGAGATCTTTTCGCGGCACGACACGGCGAGCTATCTCGACCGCGTGCGGCAGGAGAATCCCTCGCTGGTTGACGATTTGACGCCGAAGCTGATGTCCCAGTCGCTGGTGCAGCGTATTTTGCAGAACCTGCTGCGCGAACGCGTATCGATTCGCGACGCGGTGACGATTCTCGAATCGCTAGCCGAGGCCGGCACGGCGACGAAGAACACGGCGCTGCTGACCGACTTTGTGCGGCAATCGATTTCGCGCGGCGTTGTGAAGCCTTACCTCAACGAGAGAGGGCAGCTGCCGGCGTTTCTGCTGGATCCCAAGCTCGAGCAGACGGTGCAGGGCGGCATCGAGCACAGCGAAATGATGATGCGCGTAGCGCTGGCGCCGCAAACGATCCGCGACCTGATCGAGCGCGTGGCGCGCGCGGTGGGCGTGCTGCAAGGGCCGGCCGCGCTGGTGTGCTCGACCAGTGTGCGGTTTGCGCTGCGCCAGATCGTCGAGACGGAGCTGCCGCTGCTGGCGGTGCTTTCGCACGCCGAGATCCCACCTCAGGTGAAGGTGGTTTCGCTGGGGGCGGTGTCATGACGCCGGTTGGCGCCAAGGTACGCCCTGCCCAAGAAACGTGGCGATCTCTCGCCTGGCCATGTCGCGGCTCGCAGGGTCGTGGCTCGCAGTGTTGCGGCTCGCAGGGTCGTGGCTCGCAGTGTCGCGGCGGCCACAGGCGTGGTCGGCAGTGGCTTGCCGCGTGGCGGATTGTTCTTGGGCGGGGCCGCGGCTGTCTAACCGTGGGCTGTGAGAAAGGGACGCCGTCGTGAGGCTCAAAAGCTATCACAGCGCCACGGTCGAGTCGGCCATCCGGCTCGCTCACATCGAATTGGGCGACGAGGCGGTGTTTCTGGGCTCGCGGCGCAATGACGTCGGAAGCGACCCCAACCAGGCCTACGAAGTGACGTTCGCCGTGATGGGTATCGAGGACACCGAGCGGGACACGGCATCGCGGCACACGCCATCGGCCGGGCGATCGCCGGTGTCGGCTGAGGCCGCGCGTGCCGCGGACCACAGAACGGGAGCGCCCGCTCCGCGCATCCCTTCGCACACTGCTTCGCACACCGCTTCGCACAGCGTTCCGAGTACTGCTCCGCAAACTGCTCCGCGGCCCCCGGACAAGCCGGCTCGGGCCTTTGTGGCTAGGGCCGCCGTGACCGCAGCCGCCGCAGCCGCAGTGGCCGGCGGCGCAGTGGCCGGGGGCGCAAGATCCGCGGGGAATACAGCCGGAATGAGTAAGCCGGGCAACCGCGCGGCCGGCCACGGTGTAGCCGCCGCAACTACAGCCACCGCAACTACAGCCGCCGCAACTACAGCCACCGCAACTACAGCCGCCGCAACTACGGCCGCCGCAACTACGGCCGCCAACCGGGCAGCCGTGGGCGATGCGGCCCAGCCGGGCGGGAGTGGGATCGTCAGTTGGAAAAAGTTCTTGCGTCACGTGAGCCATCATGACGCCGCGGGCGCAACCAGCGCCGATAGCGAAGCCCCCGAGGCCCACACGCAGCGCGCCGAAGAGAGCGACGCGGCCGGCCAGAACGGGGGGCCCGCACCGAACGGCGGCTCTGTACGCAACGGCGGCTCTGTACGCAACGGCGGCTCTGTACGCAACGGCGGCTCCGCACACAACGCCGCCCCGATGCCGCACTGGCGGGAATTCGTTCCCGGTAGTGAGCGGCGCGTCGAGGCCTCGCAAGACGTTTTTCTGGCCGACGCCTCGCGGGTGGTCCAGGCGGGTGATCCGCGGCCCGCGCCCAAACAGCCGCAATCCGCCGCCTCGGGTGCCGCCTCGCGCGGCGGCGACGCGGCCCACGGCGCGGCCATCCGCCCCGCCAGCAAGCCGCGCGGCATGCCGCCCGCCAGCGAGCGAACCAGAGAGGTCTATTCGCTCCAGAAACTCGGCGCGGAACTCGAAGAGCTGCGCCGGATGTTCGAACGTCAACAGGCCGGCCGGGCTCCGTTGGTGCTGCCCTCGCGCGAATTGCTCAACGACACGCGTCTGGCAGCGTTCTACCGCCGGCTCAGCGACAACTCGGTTGAGCCGGCGCTGGCTTCGGAGCTGGTGGCGAGCCTGCAGCAGGCCGCGGCCAGTGGGGCCGACGGCAGGCGTCTGGGCGCGCTGCTGGCCGAAGAGATTCGAAAACGCTTTACAACCCATAGCGAGCTGGGGCGTCCGGGCGCGTCGCTGGCGATCGCCGCGCTGGTCGGGCCGAGCGGGGCGGGGAAGACCACCGCGGTGGCCAAACTCGCGTTTCGTTGCGGGCTGCTGCGGCGGCGGCGCGTGCGGCTGCTGAGCGTCGATCCGTTGCGCATGGGGGCGGTCGAATCGCTACAGGCGTACGCCGAGTCGATGAACCTGCCGTTCGAAATCGTCGACGACTTCGAGCGGCTTGGCCCGGCGCTGCGCGCGGCGGGTCAGGGCGGTGAGCAGGAGCTGTTGCTGCTGGACACGCCAGGCTACGGACGCCGCGAGTGGCAACGGGCGCAGCGGCTGGCGGCGGCCCTCAACGAGTGCGGCGCCGTCGAAGTGCACTTGGTGCTTGACCTGCGCACCAAAAGCGACGATCTGCGCCGCACGGTCGAGAATTTCCGTTTGTTCCGTCCGGCGAAGCTGCTGTTTACCCGCCTGGATGAGACCACGACCTTCGGGACGATGTTGAACGAAACGGTGAGAACGGGGCTGCCGGTTTCCTTTGTGAGCGTCGGACAGCGCGTGCCCGAAGACATCGTGCCGGCCGGCGAGCCAGAGTTACTCAGGCTGCTGTTGAAAGACCGCGCGTCGAACTAGTTGTTATGTATCCGAAACTTTCAAAATCGCCGGAGCTGCGCGAGACCAATCCGGAACGCGAGCGCCTCATTCTCGAGCACCTCTCCCAGGTCAAGCTGATCGCTTCGC
>JBBDWJ010000148.1:0-33027 GCA_040902925.1 Bryobacterales bacterium
GGGGTACTGGCGATTGAGGCCGGAACAATGGCACGCTGACCTCGAGTCATGCGCCAGCGGTGGCGACATCGCGCGAGGACTCTGTTGGCGACCGCCGGTGTGCTTTGGGCTCCTCGTCAATCACAGAACGGAGATCAGCAGACGATTTGCCTCGATGCCGTCGACAACGACCACCACTTCGACCTCTCCCCTACCTGACAGGGAGCGCGGTATGAGCACGTTGATCTGGTCGAGTCCCACGAACTCCGGCTGTTTTCCTGCGGCCAATACTTCCGCCGCTTCACCGCCGATGGCGACCTCAACGGTTTCTCGATAGTTTCGAAGGCCCGTTCCGAACAGGAGCAATATCACCTGGTCATCCGGCTGACCCAGGTCGATCGGTTTGGCCTGAACCGGACTCGTATCGCTGTCGAAGACCGCGACACGAGTCTGAGTTCCATTGGCATCCACGCGAATGGCCAGAGCGGCAGGCACTCCCTGGCCATCGGCGTTCGCCGTGAAGATCCCTGGAGCCACGGCGGCGATCGTTGTCTGCGCAGTCCATTCTCCTTGAGTGGTGCGTATGGTGATTTGGGCAGGGCCGCTTGCCAGTCCCTCGGGAACGGCGCAGTTGATCTGCTCTGGGGAAACGAAAACGAGTCCAGCCGCCTGCACGTTTCCCGCGCTGTCGGTGAACCAGACCGACGTACCCGCGAGTTCCTCCGGCAGTGGAGTGCTCGTGGCCGCGGCCGCTTCGGAGGCGAACCCTTGGCCGAAGATAGCAACAATGGATTCGGCGGCGATGGAGCCGGTCTGATAACTGGCGCCGTTGGTAACGCCTTCCGCCTCGAAGAACACGTAGACCGGTTTGAGGCGGCGAATGCGATCTAAACGATTCTCGGGAATGTAGATCGTTCCGTCGGCAGCAACCTCGATGTCGGCTGCGCCCGCGAACGGCATTCCCGAGGCTTCGACGTTTTCGCCTCCGACTCCGATTTCGTCCTGACGCCCGGCGATCCAGTCGATCTGCCCCAGGTGATGTGGCCGACTAGGCCAGGATCACCTATGCGTAGCGTGGCCGACGGGCGTGCGCTGCGCGCGATTTTCGGTCGATGCGATGGAGCTTGAAGATCGAATCGAGGAAGAAAAGCGTACCTTCGGAATCAAAGCTCATTTCGGAAGGGAACGACAGCAGCGCTTGCTGGCGATTGAGCGGCGCCGATCCGGGAAACTGAAATCCGCCGCCTGCAAACGGCCGGATTCGGCCGTCGCCGCCGACAGCGCGGATGCGGTTGTTGCCCGAGTCCGAGATATAGACGCGCCTATCGGGTCCGACCGCAACCGCGGTGGCCGTATTCAGTTGGGCGCGGACCGCGACACTGCCGTCTCCGGAAAAACCGGCTTCGCCGGTGCCCGCGAAGGTTGTCAGCACGCCGTCTGGGGTGACGCGGTAGACGCGGGTGTGGCTCGCGATATAGAGGTTGTCGTTTTCGTCGAAGGCCAAGCCCCGCACGTCGATCGAGGCTTGGGTGGCCGCCAGCGGTTGGTCGCCGGGTGTTACCGTCCCGCCGCCCGCAAACCTTCGTATCGTGCCCGAACGGTCGACTACGCGCACGCGGTTGCTTTGATCGGCGATATAAAGATCGCCTCGCGAGTCCATGACCAAATCCGCGGGGAAGGCCAACTGCGCATTGGTCGCGCGCCCGCCATCACCGGAAACACCGAACTCGCCGGTTCCGGCTACTCTCTCAACGATGCCTTCGGGATCAATCTTGCGCACCACGTTGTTCAACCGGTCGGATACGTACATCGATCCGTCGGGGGCGAGCAGGATTGACTGGGGCTCTTTGAAGCTCGCCTCCGTTGCCGGTCCTCCATCCCCGGTCAGGTGCGGCCGGCCGTAGAGAGTGTCGATTCTGCCGTCTCGGATGACCCGGATACGGTGGTTTGCGAGATCCGCGAAATACAGGGCTCCCGTTGAGTCGATGGTCAGCGACGCCGGCACATTCAACAAGGCATTTCTAGCCGGCCCGCCGTCGCCACGGAAGCCTTTGATGTCGCTACCGGCGACGGCTTCCAGGATGCCGGTCGCGGCGGGTACCTTGAAGATGCGATGCTCGCCGGCGACATAGAGGTTTCCTTGAGCGTCCAGCGTCACGGTGCGAAGGAACCGGAAGGCGGAGTCGGTGGCCGGTATGCCAGTCTGTGGCGTCCCAAAGATGCGGCTTCCCAAAACCGTGTGGATCACGCCGAAGCCGTCGATGAGGCGCACCTGGACACCGCCTCCCGTGAAATAGATATCGCCTTGCGGGCTCACGGTAAGGCCAAACGGATCGCCAATGGCGGCCGCAATAGCCGGGCAGCCGTCGCCCGTGGGCACGAGGGAACCATTTCCGGCAATGGTCGAGATTCTTCCCGAGGGATCAATGCTGCGGATCCGCCGGTGTTCGCGGTCGGCGATCAACAAGTTGTCGTTGCGGTCGAATGCGAGTTCGCCGATGAGTGTGAATCCGGCGAAGAGTGCCGAGCCGCCGTCGTTGAGTTGCTCCTTCGGGCCATTCCCGGCGACTGTCGATATGATGCCGTTCAAGTCGATCTTGAGAATCCGTATGCCATCCACGAAATAGATCTCCCCCTTGCTATTGACCGCGAGGGATCCCGGTGCCCTGAGCAAGGATTGACCGGCCGGCTCGCCGTCGTCAGGCGTGCCCTGTATGGTCGATCCGGCAATGGCAAAAGCTCTGCCCTGACGGTCGATGCGAATCAGCCGATAGTGGCGGGCGTCCGAGAGGTAGAGGTCCCCATTGGGCCCGAAGGCGATCGACTCAGGGTTCTTGAACCGCATATCGATCGCTGGCCGGCCCGATTCCGTATATGATTTGCCGGCGAATGTGTCAGCCAGGTAGAAAAGCGGATGTGAGTCTTGAGCGGCGGCGCCGGAGACCCACGCCGACAGTAACAGCGGGGCACACAGAAAGCTTGGTTTCATGAGATCAACGAATACATACTACGAATCAGAGACGGACCAGGGGTGGTGACGTATCGGTTGGCCCTCCGTCGACCGTTCCGGGTCCGAACACCGACCAAGCTTGCCGCCACCACGCAAACCATGCGCATGGCTTGAACATCGCGGCCTTGGCCCGTCAGATTCTTGATCGCCTCCGGACTTTTGGCACAGCCGCGGAAATCTGAGGGTACACTGTGCCAAAACTAACTCGAAGTGTTACTTCTAGCATGGGGACTATCGAAATGAATCTAAGTGGTGAGGCGGCTGGGACTCGAACCCAGGACCCACGGCTTAAAAGGCCGTTGCTCTACCAACTGAGCTACCGCCCCCTGTTCAGTGACTTACGACGATTCAGTGCTGAGCGTTGGTGTCTAATCTGTCGGGCTACAACGTAGCACCGGCCTTCACCATACGGGAACCGGCGGTACCACGGGAGATCCGCAGATTAGGCTCGCCGTCGCCAGGACACTGCAATTCATTCTAGCGAGTTCTGCGGGGCCGCGTATACGGCCGAGGGTGACGCCCGAGGATCCTCGGGCGCGACCAGAGTCGCCGTTGCCGGTGAGCCTACATCACAGGCGCACCACGAAGCTGCCGATTTGTGCTGCCTCTCCGCGGTCGCACCGGCCGATTGGGCGGCGCCGCGGAGCGGCAACGGTCCTGGCCTTACGCTCCTGCTTCGCCCGCGGCTCGCCGCCCGGGCGCCTTCATTCTGTTTTTGGGGATCGGCTAGCAGGCGCCGCTAACTCAGTACTGGCCGACGGCCAACATCACCGGCTCGCCGAAGCTTGGGCTCCTGTGTGACTGGACGAGGCTCACGCGTGCCCGGGGCTTTCTTTGTCCGAAACGCCGGCTGAGGAAAACGTAGCCATTTCTCGATAAAGCCGCAACGCTGCTTCGACGATTCCGATCGCGAGCGCTGCCCCGGTTCCCTCGCCCAAACGCATGTCCAAGTCGAGCAGGGGACTCCCGCCCAACAGGTCGAGCGCAACGCGATGGCCGGGCTCGGCCGAGCGATGACCAAAAAATAAGTAGTCGGGTACGTTCGCGGACAAGCGCACTGCGAGCAACGCTGCGGCTGTTGCTATGAGCCCGTCGACACAAACGGGAATTCGCGCTGCCGCTGCTCCCAACAGAAATCCGGCCATGCCGCCTATCTCGAATCCGCCGACCGTTCGCAACACCGCGAGCGGATCGTTGGCGCCCGGTTTGTGAAGCGCCAATGCGCGCTGGATAACGGCGGCCTTGTGTTGTCGCTGCTGTTCGCTGATTCCCGTGCCTGCGCCCGTGACGGCCAACGGCTCGGACCCGGCAATGGCGGCGATCACCATGCTCGCGGCGGTTGTGTTGCCGATTCCCATTTCGCCGACCGCGAGCAGGCGGTACCCGAGCTGGTTCGCGGCCTGCGCCAGCCGGATGCCGATCTCGAGGGAACGAACTGCTTGTTCCTCGCTCATCGCCGGCTCGACTGCAGAATTTTTGGTCCCGAGGCTGACTTTGCGGTTGATGACGGCCAAGCCCGGTTCGAAATCGTGAGCCACTCCCATGTCGACGATGACAGGGTCAATGTCACACTGACGGCACAACACGCTGATCGCCGCGCCGCCCGACACAAAATTTTGAACCATCTGGTGCGTCACTTCGGCCGGAAACGCGCTGACGCCTTCCGCCGTGACTCCGTGATCGGCGCAAAACACGAATAGGCTCTTGCGCGGCGCCAGCCATTCGACTTGGCGTGTCGCAAGGCCGTATTGGAGGACGATCTGCTCCAGTCGGCCGAGGCTGCCTCGAGGCTTGGTCAGATTGTCGAGCCGCCGCTGGATCCGCTCGCGTAGCGCCGGTTTTTCGATCGGTTCGATGGCGCCGATGGTTTGTTCGAGCAGGCTCGACTGCCCGGCCGCGGCCGCTGGTGGATGAGGTGAAGACTGCATGCGTCGAAAATTCGTGTCGTATGAGGGGAAGCGACGTGGCGGACCGCGCACTACACTTCCACAGATAGCTTATGATACGCGCCCGGCTGCTGCCGGAAATTGCTGATGCGCTGCCAATCCGGCTGCCAGGCTTCGTTGCTGTTGCCCGGCCGCCTTCGCGCCAATTCCTCGAGAACCGCGTTCACTGCTTCGTGCGCAACGACGACCGTGGCTGTCGCCGGGTGGTCGATCAGCGAATTCCAGGCTTGCTCGACCCGGCCAACGAACGCTGTACCCGACTCCGCGCCGGGGGGAATCGCACTCCACCAGTTCTCTAGCTTTTGGCGCGCGATCTCGGGATCGATCTGTTCGATCTGCTCCCACGTCATGCCGTCCCAACGGCCGTAAGTGATTTCATTGAGGCGATCGTCTGTATCGACATCGAGGCCGAGCGGCCGTGCGATCCAACAGGCCGTTTCCCGAGCGCGCGCCAAGCGGCTCGAAATGATACGCTCGATTCCCTCGTGAGCAAATTCACCCGCGATAACTCTGGCTTGCAGCGAGCCTTCCGCACTCAATCCGGCATCGAATTGCCCAAGCAATACGCCTGGCTTTTTCGTAAGACCGTGGCGCACGATGTAGAACCGCTTGTGTTCATCATCCCGTGCCGCCACGCTGCTCACCATCTGACCCACGCGAGGAACCCGAGCAACACGCCGATCTCTTGAAGCTGATTCGCCGCTCCGAGGCAATCGCCAGTGATGCCGCCGATCTTGCGGTGAAAGTACGCCTGGCACAGCGCGACGATCAGTAACGCAATCGCGCCGCTTAACAATGTGGTCTGCCAGCCGAATGGCAGAACGGCGAGCAGCGCCAAAACCCAGGCCGTAGCCAACTGCCGGCCGCGCAGGCTTTTGGCGAGCGCACCGCCGGAGCCGGGCGTCGCGGCTCCCGCTACGTAGGCCAACGTGACGATCCCGGCGCGCGGCAGCACTTGCGAGGCCAACAACGCCGTCGGCAGCAGCGGCTCGGGCATCTGCGCCAATCCTTGCCAACGCAGGCCGAATGCCAGGATCAAAGCTACAACGCCGTACGAGCCGATGTGGCTGTCTTTGAGCACGCGATGAATATCTTCTCGCCTCGTCTGGCTGCCAAACGCGTCGGCCACATCAGCCATACCGTCTTCGTGGAGTCCGCCGGTGACTACCGCCCACAGCGCGAGAATCAGAAGCGCAAGAATCACCTGTGGAAGCAACGGCCGCAGAACCGCGTAGAGTCCCCAAGCCATTAGGCCCAGTATCGCGCCGACAATTGGATAGAGCGCCGCCGACCAGGCGAGCAGCGGCGCACCCATGGGGCGTCGCGGCTCGGGAGTCGGAATCCGCGTCAGGGTTCGAACGGCGATAAGGAATGCCGAAAGCACTGTGTTCGCTCGCGGTACGTTTGGGAGGCTGCGGAAGCGCGCCGTGCTAAGAGGCTGGCGGCTTGGATGCAGCGCCCCCCTTGACCGTCATCGGTACTCCGAAAACCATCCAATACACTTCATCGGCGGCTCGGGCCACTGCCTGGTTCATCTCTCCGGCAAGATCACGAAACTCGCGGGCCAGCGCGTTTTCCGGAACAATGCCCTGGCCGACCTCGTTGGTGATCAATACTAGTAAAGGGCCGCGCCAGCCCTTCAGAAACCCCGAAAGACTGTTGAGTTCCTGCCTTGCATCGCGCCCAGGGTCGAGCAGCACGTTGCTCAACCACAAAGTCAAACAGTCCACGAGCAGCAGGTCGTATCGAGGAGCCTCCCGGCGAAGCGCGCCGGCCAGATCCAGCGGCTCCTCGACAGTCGTCCACAGGGAGCTGCGTTCGGTCTGGTGTCTCGCAATGCGCGAGCGCATCTCATCGTCGCGAGGCTCACAGGTGGCCAAAAACACAGGGGCGGATGCATGCCTTTCCGCGTACTCCAACGCATAACGGCTCTTGCCGCTGCGCGCGCCGCCGCCGATCAGCACTATACCCACAGGCTGCTCCTTCGCGAGCGCAGCAGCCAGATAAAAAACGGCCCGCCGAGCATTGCCGTGATGACGCCGATGGGGATTTCCTCCGGCGCCATCACGGTGCGCGCCAGCGTGTCGCACAGAACCAGAAATCCCGCGCCGACGCAGAACGACGCCGGAACCAGCAACCGATGGTCGGCGCCAACCGCCAGCCGCAGCGAATGCGGCACGATCAATCCGATGAAACCGATTGGACCGGTCAACGCGGTCACCGAGGCAGTTAAAAATGAGCCAAGCAGAAACGAAAAGAATGTCAGCGCCGGCAGATTGACTCCCCGCGTGGCCGCCCACTCTTCGCCGACCGCCAGTAGATTGAGCGCGGGCGATTTGCGGATTGCCGCGGCCAACGCCACCAAAATGCCGGCAGCCAAAATGGCGAGCGTGCGGTATTCCAGTGCATCTATGCCGCCCATCAGCCAGCGCACAATCGCAAACGATTGCGTAAAGCCCGCCGAGTAGTGCAGGAAAAGAATCGCCGCCATGCACATGGCGTTGATTGTCACGCCCGTCAGCAGCAGCGTAAACGAGGACATGCGGCGGCCTTCCGAGGCAATCGAGACCACCAACAGAATCGTTAAGGCCGCGCCGGCGAAGGCCGTGAACCACACCGCGGGAAACGAACCGACCGAACGCCAACCGAGGCAGATCGCAATGACCGCGCCCAGCGCCGCTCCGCTCGAAACGCCCAGCGTATAGGGTTCGGCCAGAGCGTCCCGCAGCAATGCCTGGAAGACAACACCGGCCAGCGCCAGCGCGCCGCCCGCCAGAGCCGCCAGCAACACGCGCGGCACGCGCGCCTGAAACAGAATCTCTTTATCGGGAGACTGCCCGGCAAGCGCCCGCGCCAGTGTAGCGCTGCTAGAACCCACCAACGGCATCGTAGCCAAAACTACTAGCAAGAAAAATACGGCCAAGCCGACAGTGATCCAAAACTTGCGGCGGCTCAGCACGCTACGCCCCTACGCCTGCCGGCCCAGGAACATCCTCCGGCGGCTGACAATAGTAAACCCAAGGCCGCCCGGAATGGTCGGGGCGAATCTCGACGTCGACTTCAAACACCTCGCGCAGCAAATCGGTTTGTATTACCTCGCTAGGCGCGCCATCAGCGGCGACCCTTCCACGCGAAAGCACAACGATACGGTCTCCATAGGAAGAAGCCAGATTCAGGTCATGCGTGACCGCAACGACCGCCGTGCCTCCGCGAGCTAGCCGCCGCAGCAAGCTGTACGTCTGGATCTGATGTTTTAAGTCCAAAAAAGTTGTCGGCTCGTCGAGCAGCAAAACCGCCGGCTCTTGCGCCAGCGCGCCTGCCAGCACGATACGCTGCCGTTCGCCGCCGCTCAGCACCGGAAAAGGCCGCTGAGCAAAAGGCGTGCAGTCGGTCAGCTCCATCGCGCGCCGCACAGCTTCGCGGTCGGCGGGCGACTCAAACAAACCGTTGCAATAAGGAGTGCGGCCCATGAATACGACCTGCTCGCCGGTGAACGGAAACTCGAGACGCAGCATTTGCGGCACGAACGCCATGCGCCGCCCGAGCTCGGGTTTGTTCCACTCGGAAATCTCGCGGCCCATGAACCGGCAGCGGCCTTCGTAGTCGCGCCGAAAGCCGGACAACACCGACATCAGCGTCGACTTGCCCGCGCCGTTCGGTCCAACAATGGCCGTCATCTCCCCGGGCCGGAACTCGAGCGAGACGCCTTCGACGATCCGCGCGCCGCCGATCCGCACGCCGACACCTTCCAGTTCGTAGATGGCGCTCATTCGACGGCCTCGGGATGAATCATGCGCAGCAACTCGGTTGCGGTCTCGACGATCCGAGGCCCAGGCACGACGAAGATGTCATTGGCGACAGGATAAACGCGGCCGGCCTTCACCGCTGGCACCATCGGATAGTGCCCCCAAAGCTCGGCCACCGAGAGGCGGTGCTCTTCGGTCACGCGATCGGTATCGGCCATATCGCCCATGTCGATAACAACGTCAGGCCGGCCGGCATACACTTCTTCCAGACCAATTTTCGGATAAAAGGCGGTCGAGTCGCCAAACAGATTACGGCCGCCGGCGATCGTGATCAACTCGTTGAGGTAGGAGCCGCGGCCGACAACGACCAGATCCCGGATTGCGCCGGGTGTTCGCCCGACAATGAACATCACCGAGCGGCGCGGCCTCTTGTCGGCGCGGGCCTTGATCTCGTTCAGAGCAGCCCGGATTTCCGAGATGCGTTTCTCCGCCACATCCCCAACTCCGCAACGTGTACCCAGATCGAGCAACGATTTATAGATGCCATCCAGGTTGTTGTTTTCCAGTTCGAGTACATTCAGGCCGACGTTGCGGACGCGCTCGCCCAGCCCGGCATGCTCGTTGAGGATGACGACCAGATCGGGTTGCATCGCAAGCATCGTTTCGATGTTTGGCTTCATGTAGCTGCCAATTTTGGGCTTGTCGCGAACCTCCGGCGGATAGTGGCAGAAAGTCGTCACGCCCACAACGCGATCGCCTAATCCCAGCACGTAAAGCATCTCGGTGATGCTCGGCGCCGCGGAAATGATACGCTGCGGTGGTTTCGGGGCGGGGGACTGCGCCATCGCCATCGTGATCGCCACCAGGGAAAGCAGTACCAACTTCCAGCCGCCGAACGATGGCAAGCAACGATGGCGGAAACCCGAAAACCCGTCCACGCTCACGCGCAGCCACAGCGCGTTTTCGAGGGTAGCGGCTTGTTCCTGCTTTCTGCGTGTCTTCATAGGCTATCGCTCGAAGAACTGTGCCAAGGCGGTCACCAACGCTTCATTTTCGGCGTGCGTGCGCACCGCGACGCGGAAGGCGTGGCCACGGATGCCGGCCATACCCGTACAATCCCGGATCAAAATTCTGTCGTGACGCAGATGCGACTGCATCTCGCTAACCGGGCCCTCGCAGTGCGCGAACAGAAAATTCGCCGCGGAAGGAAGCGGCCGCACGCCGGGCAACTCACCCAATGCCCGCAGCAGCCATTCCCGTTCGGTGTTGACCAACTCGAGAGTTTCCCGGCGGTAGCCATCATCGGAAAGCGCCGCCAGTGCCGCCTGTTCGGCGAGCACATTCACCTGCCACGGCTCACGCACACTCTCGAACGCCGCGATTGTTTCGGGATGCGCGGCCAGGCACCCAAGCCGCAAACCCGGCAGGGCGTAGAACTTCGTCAGCGAACGAAGGACCAATAGATTCCGCCGCTGCTCGGCCGCGTTCGTAATCGAAAGCCGCGGCGCGAAATCAACGAACGACTCGTCCAGCACGACAATTGTCTCCGAAGGCCGTTCCTCATCGAACCATTGCAGGAAGCGCTCTGGATCGAACGCGCTACCCGTAGGGTTATTCGGGTGCGTCAATACGAGCCAATCCGGCCGTGCGCGGTTGACATCAGCGGCGAGACGCTCCCAGTTGATTGCGTAGACTCCTGCGTCACACAACGTGAAGCTGATCTCGCTGCCGGACAGAGCCTTGGGATACTCGCTGAACGTCGGCAAAACCAGATGCGCCTTGCGTGGACGCAACACCCGAACCAGAAAGTAGAGCAATTCCGTCGCGCCGTTGCCAGCCATCACTTGCCCGGGTTCCAAGCCCCACGCGAGGGACACTGCCTCATGAAGCGCCGGCGAGCCCGCCTCCGGGTAGTGCGCAACGCGTCCGATCGAACTAGCCAGAGCCTGGTGCACTGCATCCGAAACCCCGAGCGGATTGATGCTGGCGCTGAAATCGAGAATTTGGTTCCAGTCGCAGCCCCACTCGCGCGCTGCACGAAAAACATTCCCACCGTGTGCGCCGGCTGTTGCGAGGGTTTCCTGGCTACGAACAGCGGGCGCCGCCTGATCGCCTCCGAGCGCGAAACCACGCCGCCGCGCAGACGTTGTCACGACGTTCACGAGCTTCTCCAGTGCGTCAGAATCGCGGCGACTAGTACGGCCAGAGCCGAAGTTGCGTACAGCAAACGTCGAGCCTTGGTGAACGAATCCAGCGAGAGCGCCGCCACGGCTTCGCCCAACGGCGGCTTGGCGTTAGGCCGGCCCTGGTAGAAATTCATTCCACCCAACTGGACACGTAGCGCGCCCGCCACGGCGGCCTCGGGAAATCCGGCATTCGGGCTGGGTTGCAGCGACGCATCGCGAATGACAGCGCGAATCGAGCGCCTCGCATCGAGCCCAAGCAATCCGGCCGCCAGCCAGATCAAGAAAGCGGAAAGCCGCGCCGGGATGAAATTCAACACATCGTCGAGCCGCGCCGACGCCCAGCCGAACTCGCGATAGCGTTCGTTCTTGTATCCCACCATCGAGTCAAGCGTATTGACCGTTTTGTAGACCGCCATGCCCACGGGGCCCGCGATGCCGCAATAAATCAGCGGCGCCACCACGCCGTCATTCAGATTCTCTCCGACAGTCTCGATAACCGCGCGGAGGATTTCCTGTTCGTCGAGCTGGGCCGTGTCCCGCCCTACGATCCGGCTGAGCTTTTCTCGTGCCGCGCGCAGGTCGCCGCGTTGCAGCGCAACGATGACGGCGCACGCTTCGACGTCAAGGTCTCGCACGGCGAGCAAGCTGTAAATCCAATACAAGGTCACCACGGCCAATAAGACGGCACTCCCGGAAGCAAGCCACAAGCTCGCCCCAACGCAGCCCGCGCCCGCTGCCACCACAGTCAACGTAAAGGCCGCTCCGGCCGCGCGCTGGCCGATGTGATCTCCCACTTTTCTCCACGCCCGCTCGATCCGCGGAACCAACCAGCCGATGCCGCGCACCGGATGCGGCAGTCCGCGCGGGTCGCCCAACGCAAGATCCATCGCGAACGCAGCAACAAGCAGCCAGACATCCCCCGACACTGCGCTCATCTCAAATACAGCTCCTCGAAGCGCGGCAGATCGACGTACTGCTCGAACCAATCGGCGAGCCGATCATAGTGCTCGTCCTTAGAATCGCCGCACACCGAGCTCGGGTCGAACAGCCTGCCGCGCCGCCGCGCCACATCGCCGAGCATGCTCCTCAATACCGCGGGTGCCTCGAGCGCGCCGTGAAGATACGTGCCGACGACGCCCTCGCAGCGGCAGCCTTCCGATTGACCGCCGACCCAGGCGAAGCATTTTGTCGCCGCCAGTTGCCCGGCACAGCTTGAATCGCAAGTCGTGAGTCCGTTATTTCCTTGGCGGTCGGTTGTCTTCGTTTCCTCCACGAGGCGCGTTTCACCCATGTGGATCTCATACGCCTGGAATTCCACACCGCTGGGCGCGTATTTGGCTTGCACAACTCGTGTTGTCTTCTCTTCGAGCATCACAGTCTCGATCGGAAGCAGCCCCAGCCCCTTGACCGACCCGCTACGCGACTCCACGCCGGCCGGGTCGGAAACGCGCAGCCCGAGCATCTGATAGCCGCCACAGATACCCCATACCGAGGAGCCCCGCGCATGACACTCGAGAATCCAGTGGTCGAGTCCGCGCTCGCGCAGCCACAGCAGATCTTCCAATGTGTTTTTGCTGCCGGGCAGGATGATGCAGTCGGGCGTTTCGGAGGCAGGTTCTGTGATGTATTCGGCGTCGGGCAGCAGACGGAAATCGGTAAAGTTCGAAATGCGCGGCAGCCGGATGATCGCGATCCGCAAGCCGTGGCGGGCCTCGGGTCTTACAGGACCGCGAATGGGTTCCGTCCCGGCCGCGCGGTCTTCGAGCGAAACGATATCTTCGTCATCGAGCCGGATGCCGTCGGCAAAAGGGAACACGCCCAGGCAGGGTCGCCCGGCGAGTCGCTCGAGCGTTTCGCAGCCATCGGCGAAGATCGCGCGGTCGCCTCGAAAGCGATTGATGATAAAACTCCGCAGCAGCTCTCTCTCGCAAGGCTCGAGCAACGCGAAAGTGCCTGCGACCGACGCGAATACGCCGCCGCGATCGATATCCGCCACCAGCATCGCGGGCGCTCCCAACCGTACCGCCAAAGGCAGGTTCACCAGGTCGCGCGAGCGCAGATTGATTTCCGAAGCGCTGCCGGCGCCTTCCATGACGATGAATTCGAATTTCGAGGCCAGCCGTTCGTAGGCCGCCAAAACCTGCCCCAGTAGAAACTCGTGGTGCGTGTAATACTCGGCGGCGCTGAGCTGCTTCCAAACGCGGCCGTTGACGATGACCTGGCTCGCGGTATGCGCCGTTGGTTTCAGCAGAATCGGATTCATGTCCGCGACAGGATCAAGCCCGCAAGCCTCGGCCTGCGCAACTTGGGCGCGGCCGATCTCGCCGCCATCGATACACGGGAACGAATTCAGCGACATGTTCTGCGCCTTGAATGGAGCAACACGCACGCCGCGGCGGCGCAGCCAGCGGCAAATCGCCGTCGCCGTCCAACTCTTACCGGCGTGGGACGACGTTCCCACCACCATCATGGCTTTGGCTTGCACGCGGTTCTCAGAACCGGGCGCGTGCGCGAAGGAAAGAGTGCGGGCGAGAATGGGCGCAGGAGCGCATCAGCCGACGTTCACCTTCTCCTCGAAGCAGCGCCCGGCGGGCATCAGGCAGGTCTCCTGGCTCTCGGGTCTTCGCGGGCGTCCGGGCCTTCCCCGTTTCCGGGTGGCCATCAAGCGAACGCCGCTCGCCGATCACAGTGGCGGGACCGCGCGGGATTTTCACCCGCTTCCCTATTCTCTCCGCCGAGGCGGAGCACCTGATGCGTACAGCGGCGCAACGGACGCCGCTGTAAAACGAACGGTATCAGTTTCCTGTCTAAACGGTCAAGCTACGCGCGATGGCGAGGCAACGTCCCCGAAATGGACAACGAACAGGCTGGCGTCGTCGCGATGCCACCAAAAATTGCGCTTTCGAATACTCGTGGGCCGTGGACGCGTTGGAAGCGGGCGGTAAAAACAGATCATTGCGCGGCCGGTTTTCCAGCCAGCCGCGTGTAGAGATCCTGCCACTGCGCCCGGACGCGCGCCGCATCATATTTCGCTAGTTCCGCCCGCGCGTTGGCGGCAATTCTCCGCGCCAGCGGCGCATCTTCGATCAGGCGCAGCGCGGCATGGGCCATCGCTTCGTGATCGTTGCGCTCGACGACCAATCCGGTTTCGCCGTCCTTGACGACGTACGGCATTCCGCCCGCATTCGTCGCAATCACGGGCAGACCCGCGGCGTAGCTTTCGAGCACCGATCCCGGCATGCAGTCGATGTTCGGGCTCATCCAATAGATATCGGCCTCGTCATAGAGCTCCGCCATGCGCTGTTGCGAGACATGCCCGGCAAAGGTCACGTTCCGCAGCTCGAGCTGGCGCGCCAGTTGCTCAATCTCGGCGCGGCCGGGGCCGTCGTGGGCGAGCGTCAGCGATGCCTGCGGATAGTGCTTCTGTACGATCGCGAAAGCTCGTATTGTGCACGGCACGTTGTACAGCGGTTCGTATCCGCGGTTGTGCAGAAACACCGGACGCAACGGTCCGCGCTCGCGATAACGGAAATGGCGGCTGTCGAGAATGTTCGGGATGCATTGGGTGGCGAGGCCGTAGCCGCGGAATATCTCGGCCAGGTATTCGGAAGGGCTAACGAGCGCGTCGGCCAGCCCCACAAGCCAGCGGGCGCTTTTCCAGTCGCGCAGGTGGCTCACGCCGCGCCCGTCGCGGTAATTCAGAATCGACTTGCGCCCCGTCAGTTTCGCTAACGCCAGGCTAGGCGCCGGCGTCCACAGGAACGAAAAATATGCCGCCGTAAACACGTGAACAATATCGGCGCCCCAGATGCGCGTCAGCAGCCGCGCGTGAAAGCAAAGCATCATCACGGCTGTGCGCACCAAAGGAATGTGTCGCAGGAAGCCGAGCGACTCCGGCAGACTCGCCGGCAGAAAGGAAATCTTGACGCCGGGCTCGCTGGCGAACGCCGTCAACAGCCGCGCGGCCTGCACCGACTGGCCGCCCACAACGCTAAGCGGCGGGGCGATCAGAATCACGTGGATGGGACGGCTGCCGGACATAACAGGTAATCGCGCCACGGGCCCGGCTACCCGCCACCCGGAATCGTGCAGCCGGAAACGGGAAAGGGCGTGGCATGGGCAGGCCGCTCGTGGACGTAGGTCACCCACACATGCCGGTCGCTATAGTAGCGGCGCAGTTCGCAGTCGGACTCGGGCGACACTTCACGCGCCCACACGATCTTGCCGTCGTCGATCGACGCTCCGTTGTAGACCCATTCCGCTCCCCAGAAGCCCTCTGCCGGATGGCGCACGAAAACCAGATGCCGTCCGTCGCTCGCGTTCAGAGTTTGCTCGACACGGGCGCGCTCGGAGGGAAACGAAAAGCAGCACCAACCGGTGAAGTAGGTCGGCGTAGTCCAATCGCGGCCGGTGTTGCGCAGGAACAGGCCTGTCAGATTCATCGCCAGCAACACAACGGGAAGACCGAACAGCAGGATCACGTAGCCGGGCCGCGGGCCGCCGAATCGCCGGCGCATTGCCGCGATCACGATGCGAACCGCCTGCACACCGGCGATCGTCATTGGCACGGTCAGCGGCGCGAAATAATGGCTGAACGTCCACAGGTCGATCACCACGGCGACCACCAGCACCGAACCTGCTATAGCTAGCAGCAATAGCCGCGTGCGCAGCTCTTTGAATATCCACGGAACCGCCAGCACGAGAAAAAGCGTCAGCATCGGGCCCCAGAAAAATGCGATGAATTGACCGCCTATCCGCGCCAGGCGGCTGAACGGCGACGCATATTCCTCATGAGACTCGATGACCCAGTTTATGAACCGCGCATAGCCTTCGTTGACCGGGTTATAGTCCGCGACCGGCGTCTCCCAGATGAACGTCTCGAAGCGGCTGTAGGTGTCGCGCCATGCCGCATAAGGCGCCTTGAGCGGATCGCCGGTGACCGCGGCCTGAAAATATCCCAGCCAAACGAGAACAATCCCGAGCGCAACGGCGCCACCCGCGATGGCGGGCCCAAGCTTGCGGAGTTGCCGCCATCCGCCGTGCCTGACGAACAGGAATGCCCAAAGGCAAAGCATCAAAACACTGAAGATCGCCCCCTCAAAGGGACGGCTGATCGCCAGAATGCCCAGGCCGAGGCCAAGCATCGCGCCGGCAAACGGCGTGGGCTTTTTGATCAGGCGCGGCAACGCGCCGATCAATAGCGCTCCGCCAGTCGCTCCGATCGCGCCGCCCCAGTAGCTGTTTGCCCAATAGCTCATCACGCCTACCCGCAGCGCGAGCAAGGTTGCGCCCAGCAACGCGTACGGAGGCGGCAGCCAGGCTCGCATCGCCCAACCCGCGGCCACGATCATCGCGGCGATGCTGAGCAGCACGCCGATCCAGGGGTGTCCCAGAACCTGCCCCAGGCCGAGAGCGAGCCCCTGTCCGGGAGGATACTTCGAGGAATAGGTCGGCTGAAACAGTACGTGCGGGCTCTCAAAATGCCGGAAATGCGGGTGGGGCGGATTGGTAAGGCGTCCCGAAGCGAAGGTGTCCGCCGACAGCAAATAGGAGTACTCATCGCGGGCGCTTCCCGGGTAGGGAACCTCCGCCCAAGGCAGCAGCAACAACCGCAACGACAAGGCCAGCACGGCGGGGAACAGCAGCGCGGCAGCCGGCCGCTGGGCGAGCCTAAGCCATTGCCGCCAAGACGATTGCAGCCAGCGCGGGGGAGCAGCGGACGCGGCGAGAACCAGCAGGCCCGCCACCAGGCAAAGCTCCGCCAACAGCAGGAAATTACCCTTGAGGCAAAGCGAAACTTGAGCAAAGTCCACTGGCGCCCGAGACCAAGACCCACTTTAACGTGCAACGCCGCCGGTGGGCCAACCGCGGCCGGTGATCCTTCGGACCATCGAAGATTTTTGGGCGTTCGGCAATAAGATCCCGACGAAAGGTTGGCGCAATGGCGGAAGCTTCGGGCAGGCTCTTGGGGAAGCCGGTTTTGCCTATTTGAATTGCTCTTCGGCGGTAAGGCCGAGAACAAACTGAAAGTGTGCGCCCTGGCCCGGCTCCGACCACAGCCACAGCTTTCCCTCGTGGCGGTGGACGATGCTCTGGCAGATCGCCAGCCCCATGCCGTTTCCGACGGTTGTCTGATCCGCATGAAGACGTTCGAAGGGGCGAAAGATGCGGGCGTGGTAACGCGGATCGATGCCCGGCCCTTCGTCCCGGACGCCGAAGACCCATCGGTTGCTGTTCATATGCGCGGTCACGTGAACACTGGGTTTCGCCCCACCGAACCGCAAGGCGTTGCTCAACAGGTGCTCGAACAGGCGCGTGAGCAGAATGGGATCGCCGATGACCTCGGGCAGCGAGTCAATCTGGATGCGGGCTTCGGTGCGCTCGGCGACCGGCCCTAGCGATTCCAACGCCGCCTTGACGCACTCCGCCAGGGGCACGGTTTCGCGCAGCATGCTGGTGCGAGTCGCGAAGACCAGCGCCTGCACATCGGCGATTCGATGTCCCATGCGGTCGGCGGCCCGCCGCACGGCGCTCAGGTGGCCCTTGGCGAGAGAGGGCAGGTCGTGGCCCGCCTGCTTTTCCAACAGATCGCTGAACAGACCCAGATGGCGCAGCGGTTCCCTGAGGTTGTGCGCGCACATGAAACTGAATGCTTCGATGTCTTGGTCCTGCCGCCGCAGCTCCAGGTTGAGGTGAGTGATGTCCCGGCGCATCTGCCGGACCGTAGCTCGCAGCGCTTTCTGCTTGCTGATGTCTTGCAGAAACCCTTCGAGCGCCATGAGTTCGCCGGACGACGAGAAAACCCCCGCGCCGCGTTCGCGGATCCATCTTTCTTCCGCCTTGCCGTTGACGCGCGCGAGAATCCGGTACTGCAACCGGAACGGTAGCCGCTTTTCCACGGCTTGCTGCACGCTGTTCCAGACGCGCTCGCGGTCATCCGTGTGAATCAGGTCCGCGAAGGCGATTTTGCGATTGCCGATCAGGTGCTCGGCGGGGTAGCCGACCAATTGCTCGCACGACTCGCTCAAGTACTCCATTGTCCACTGGCGGTCGTTGGCGCAGCGGTAGGCCGTTCCAGGAAGTTGCTTCAGCAGGCGGCTGAGAAACTGTTCAGCGTCGGCCGGGCAGGCAGGGGTGTGCAACGCAGTCGTCTTGCGGGCGACTGAGTCGAGGAGATCCGTCTCGGAAGCGACAGATTCGACCGAGACGGCTAGCCGGGAAAGGTCCTGGCTGAGTCCACTGCCGGAATCGCTTGCGGAGTCGGGCCGTTGCTTATCGGCCTTTTTCATCAGGAGGTTGCTTTCTTATTGCATCAAAAAGACTTCGCGGTCAGCCATCGGACGAGCGTACAGGTTCGGATGACCTTTTCGTGTAGGCCTCCCCGGGAATCGACCTATGACTCTAATAGCCGGAGAACTACGGGGAACCCCTGGGGGTAATTCACCGGAGGGAACGCGACCTCCGAAGGAAGGGCTCCAACCGCCGCGCCGCAGTCCCGAGACGTTCGTAAGCCGGTGATATAGTGGTCTTTAGCGATGCTCTCCCACTCTCTGTTGAGCCGCCGTCGTCTGATCGTGCCTCGGGACCTGTGGAGCCCTACAGCTTGACCCGTGAAATCGAGCAGGTTGAGACGCTGATTTCCGCCCAGCAGATCCAAGACCGGGTCGAGGAGCTGGGGCGCCGGATCACGGCCGATTATCCGGAACGAATGGGGGACCCGCCGTTGCTTCTGGCCGGTGTCTTGAAAGGTTCGATCGTTTTCCTCGCGGACCTGGCCCGGGCCATCCGCCGCCATGTGTCGTTCGACTTCCTCGGAGTCAGCAGCTACGGCTCGTCCACCGAAAGTTCGGGCGAGATCCGCCTCACCAAAGACCTCGATGGAGAAATCGAGGGTCTCGACGTGCTGCTGGTCGAAGATATTGTGGATACAGGGCTGACGATCGAGTGGTTGTCGAACCATCTGCGGCGCAGAAACCCGAAGTCGCTGCGCGTAGCGACTCTGCTCGACAAACCGAGCCGCCGCCTCAGACCTGTGCCGCTGGCGTACGTGGGCTTCGAGATCCCCGACGAGTTTGTGGTGGGCTATGGGCTCGACTACGCCCAGCGGTACCGCAATCGCCCCGACATCGCCGTGCTGCGCGGCGTTTCGACGTAAGCCGACTTGTCTCCCGTCGCTCCAAACGCCTTCCGTCTGTCTTACATCTTGATAAACGCGGCTTCCCACGGGCGGCGTGTGCGGCAAAGGCGCGAGAATCTCGCCGCCAAACCCGCCGGAAACGATTTGCTACGATCAAACCGGTGTGCCCACCATCGAAACGAAACACCGCATCAACAAACATCGCATCGGAACTCACGAATCGATCGCCGGAAGCCTGGACCGCGCCGTAGAACGAGCGTTGGCCTCCGGCTGTAACGCCCTGCAAATCTTCTCGCGCAGCCCGCGGATGTGGAAGGCCGCGAATCTCAAGCCCGCTGAAGTCGAGCGCTTCCGCGAAGCGCGTCGCGCGAAAGATGTCTGGCCCGTCGTCATCCACGGCAACTACCTGATCAACATGGCCTCGGCGGATGCGGCCATCCGCGAGCGCTCGACCGAAGCCTTCCGGGGAGAAGTCGAGAGCGCGCTCACCATCGGCGCCGATTACCTGGTGATTCATCCGGGCAGCTATCGAGGGCAAACGCTAAAGAAGGCGACGGCAACGCTTGCGGCATCGATCGGGAGGGCGGCCAAAGGAATCCATTGGGACGGCTTGCAGCTTCTGCTCGAGAACACGGCCGGAGGCGGCATGTCTATCGGCCGCGGTTTTGAGGAGTTGGCCGACCTGCGCTGGGGAATCGAAAAGAAAGCCCCGGTCCCCGTCGGATTCTGCATCGATACGGCGCACTGCTACGAGGCCGGTTTCGACGTTTCGAGCACCGCAGGTCTTGATGAGACGCTGCGTCTGATCGACAGCACGATTGGCCTGGCGAGCGTGCCCGTGTTGCATTGCAACGATTCGAAAACGGCGCTGGGGTCAAAGTGCGACCGCCACGCCAACATCGGCAAGGGACTGCTCGGCCGCGAGGCTATCCGCCGCTTTCTGCACCACCCGTGGCTGAGAGACAAAGCTTTTATTCTGGAAACGCCGGCCGACTCCGACGGCCTGCACCGCACCGATGTGCGAGCGATGAAGTCCTTGGCGCGTCAGAGCACCGAGCCGCGCACCTAGGCTCGCGCCTCACGAATCCGAAACTTTTGCCTTTTGCACTTTGCCTTTTGCCTTGTCTCCGCCTGTCTTTTGCCGTGTCTCCCGCCGTCCCAGCACCGGCCGCGACAGCGAGCCAATCCCGCCGATGCGATATATTCCTATAGAGTCTCCGTATGCCCGAGAAGCCTTACCAACCGCAAGAGATTGAGCCCAAGTGGCAAAAGCTATGGTGGGAGCAGGATGTCTTCCGCGCCGAAGAAGATGCCTCCAAACCGGGCTTTTACGTGCTCGAAATGCTGCCCTATCCGAGCGGCCAACTCCACATGGGCCACGTGCGTAACTATTCCATCGGCGACACGCTGGCGCGCTACAAATGGATGCGCGGGTTTCGGGTGTTGCATCCGATGGGCTGGGATTCGTTCGGGTTGCCCGCCGAGAACGCGGCCATCAAGAACAAGCGCGACCCCAGGGAGTGGACGCACGCCAACATCGCGGCGATGAAGAAGCAGTTTCGCCGCTTCGCGTTCAGCTTCGACTGGTCGCGCGAGATATCGAGCTGCGAGCCCGAATACTACCGCTGGAACCAGTGGTTCTTTCTAAAAATGTACGAGCGCGGCCTGGCTTACCGCAAAAAGGCGCTGGTCAACTGGTGTACCCTGTGCGCCACCGTGCTCGCGAATGAGCAGGTCGTCAACGGCTGCTGCTGGCGGCATGAGGAAACGCCGGTGGAGCAGCGCGCGCTCGAGCAGTGGTTTCTGCGCACGACGCAATACGCCGACGAGCTGCTGGAGCACATCGAACAGCTACGCGGCCGCTGGCCCGAACGCGTGCTGACGATGCAGGAAAACTGGATCGGCAAATCCAAAGGCGCGCGCGTCGATTTCACGCTCGACGGCTCGGACCGCAAGATCACGGTTTTCACCACGCGCGTCGATACGATCTTCGGCGCGACCTGCGTCATTCTCGCGCCCGAGTATCCGCTGGTCGAAGAATTCGGTCTCGCCGCTGAAGCCAGACGGATGATCGATGCGCGCAAGGCCAAGGACCAGGCCGACACCGAAAAGGAAGGCCTGTTCACGGGCCGCTACGCCATCAATCCATACAGCGGCGAAAAAGTTCCGATCTGGGTCGGCGACTTCGTGCTGATGGATTACGGTACCGGCGCCATTATGGCCGTGCCCGCGCATGACCAGCGGGATTTCGAGTTCTGCCGCAAGTACGGCATCGCGGTGCGGCCCGTCATTCGGCCCACCGGCGGCGAGTTGGCCGACGGGCAAACGATGCAAGAAGCCTCAGCATTCTACGGCGTCACAGAAAACTCGGGACCGTTCAGCGGGCTGCCGAGCGAGGAAGCGATTGCCACGATGACCGCTCACGCCGATGCGCACGGCTTCGGCGAGGGCGCGGTCACTTTTCGCATCAAAGACTGGGGGGTGTCGCGCCAGCGATATTGGGGCACGCCTATTCCCATGATCCATTGTGAGAAATGCGGCGTCGTACCGGTGCCCGAAAGCGACCTGCCCGTACTGCTGCCCTCGAACGTTGAGTTGACGGGCACGGGCGAGTCGCCTCTCAAGAACGTGCCCGAGTTCGTCCATGTCGATTGCCCGAAATGCGGCGGCGCGGCGCAGCGCGAATGCGACACGATGGATACGTTCGTCGACTCCTCGTGGTATTTCTACCGCTACACCGATCCGCACAACGACAAGGCCCCGTTCGACAAGGAGAAGGCTGCTGCGTGGTTTCCGATTGATCAATACATCGGCGGCGTTGAGCACGCCGTGTTGCACTTGATCTACTGCCGCTTTTTCACCAAGGTGATGCGCGACATGGGAATGGTGAGCTGGGATGAGCCGGTCGAGCGCATGTTTACGCAAGGCATGGTGATTCGCGACGGCGCGAAGATGTCAAAAAACAAGGGGAATGTCGTCGATCCGGACGGCATCGTCGATCGCTACGGCGTCGACACCGCGCGGCTTTTTTCTCTCTTCGCCGCGCCGCCCGATAAGGATCTGGACTGGAAAGACGATGGCGTGGAAGGCATGCAACGCTTCCTCGCGCGCGTCTATCGTCTGACCACGCGCCACGCCGGCAATGGCGCTACGGCGTCGGGCGAAGCGCAAAACGACGCCGACCGCGCCGTGCTGCGCAAGCTGCACCAGACGATCCAAAAGATCACCGACGACTTCGAGTCCCGCTGGCATTTCAATACTTCGCTCGCGGCGATCATGCAGCTAACCAATGACCTGTACGCCAACGAGGATCAACTGACGCCCGGAGTTCTGCGCGAAACGCTGCTGAAAATGACCCTGCTTTTGGGGCCGTTCGCGCCGCATATGGCCGAGGACTTGTGGGCCGAGCTGGGCCAGAAAGGCCCCCTGCTGCGCGTCGCCTGGCCGGAGGCGGACCCGGCCCTAGCGCGGGAGGACGAGGTCGAGGTCGTGCTCCAAGTCAACGGCAAGGTGCGTTCGAAGCTGGCGGTGCCGAAGGGCTTGGAACGAGCCGATCTCGAACAGATGGCGCGCGGCGACGATCGTATCATTGGGTACCTCAACGGAAAAGCCATTCGCAAGGTCATCGTGGTGCCCGACAAACTGGTGAATTTTGTTGTCGGCGGATAGCGAATCGCCTTCTTGATAGTCCAAAGGCGCGGGCCGAATCGTCGAAGCCGGCCTCGCCACCCATTCCGTTTTGTTCCATGGAGTAACCTCACATGTCGCTGGAAATTCGGTTGGCCAAGCCTTCCGACTACGACCGTCTGGAGCAGCTCGTTGTCGATAGCTTCGAGCCGATCACGATGTATCGTAAGATCGAGGATCAGTTTGGACCGTTCAATGGCAAAGGCTGGCGCGACCGCTGGCGAGTGCGCATGCGCAAAGACTTCAAGACCGACATCATCCTCGTCGGGGAGAGCGAAGGCGAAATCGCAGCCTACGCCGGCGGGCGCTACGAGGACGAGTTCCGCTTGGCCTTTCTCAACGTTCTCGCCGTCGACAGGCGCTTCCAAGGCCGCGGATTCGGGCGCGAAATCCTGCGCACCATGATGGACTACATGAAGGAGCAGGGCGCCGAGCACATTCACCTCGACTGCCTTGCCGACAACGAGCCCGCCAATGCGCTCTATCGCGCCGAAGGCTTTCAGGAAACGGGCAGAGCGATCTATTGGTATGCCAAGATTCCGTAGGAGCGCAGCGCGCAAGAGGCAGCGTTCCAAGCGGTGTGCGCCCTCCAGGTAGCGAAGCGAGCGCTTTTCCCCGCGTACAACCTAGAGCGATAGTGCTAGCGCTATAGTGTGGCAATAGAGGCCAGGCGATAGTGGCTGGAGAACACAGACCGGATGTACACCATCACCGGAGCCACGGGTAACACCGGACGCCGTATCGCGGAAGCGCTGCTGGCGGCGGGTGAAAAAGTGCGTGCTGTCAGCCGCAGCGCAGCAAACCTGCAACCGCTGGTCGATCAGGGCGCCGAGCCCTTCATTGCCTCGCTCGAAGATCCGGAAGCCACGCGCCAGGCCTTTGACGGAGCGCGCGCCATCTACGCCATGATCCCGCCCAACTACGCGGCGGAGGCTTTTCGCGCTTATCAAAATCAGGTGGCTGAATCGATAGCGAGCGCGGTCGAAAGCGCCGGCGTGCAGTACGTGGTCTCGCTCAGCAGCCTCGGCGCCGATCAGTCGGAAGGCGTCGGCCCGATCGGCGGCCTCCACGATTTGGAGCAACGCCTCAACGCCGTACCCGACGTGAACGTGCTGCATCTGCGGCCGGCCTTTTTCATGGAAAACTTTCTGTTCCAGGCCGAAATTATCAAGAAAACAGGCGCCGCCGGAAGCCCTCTTCAGAGAGACCTTAGCATCCCGATGGTCGCGCTGCGGGACATCGCAGCGGTGGCTGTCGAGCGGCTGCAAAAACTCGATTTCAGCGGCAAGTCCTATCGCGAGTTGCTAGGACAGCGCGATATGTCGCTACCCGAAGCGATTGCCGTTCTGGGGAACGCCATCGGCCACGACGGCCTGGCCTACGTACAGTTCCAATACGACGACTTTGGCCGGGGCATGCGCAACGCCGGGTTTAGCCTCGACGCCGCGGCGTCGATGATGGAGCTTTACCACGCGCTGAACGAAGGCCGCGTCCGGCCGGCTGCGCCGCGCTCGGCGGAGAACTCCACGGCGACTTCCATCGAGCAATTCGCGCAGATCTTTGCGGCGATCTACGGCCAGCAGGATTCCTCGGAAGTTAGAGCCGCAGATGAACGCAGATAAACGCAGATGGAAAGCGGTTGCGTGCCGAGTGTGAAGGGCTTGACCTTCCGCGCCAGGGCTTGTGGCGCGGTCAAGGCATTTCTTCGTCAGTCAGCCCAGCGGAATCGAAACCGCCCCACGTATTCAGCCCCATGGCCGACGCCGCGGGCGCGATGACGTGGCTTTCCACGAGATCGTAAACTCCGCCGAGGTGCCCGCGACGCTCCCGGCCTGGCGCGTCCGAAGAGGTCGCTACAACCACCATTTCGATCTCGGGGACCACGAAAATGAACTGCCCGCCGAACCCCCAGGCGTAGTAAACGCGGCGGCCGGCCAACTCGCGAATCCACCAGCCGTAACCATAGAGCCGGTTGCTGAAGTGTGACCGCGTGCGCGGCACCCACGAGGTTTCGATCCACTCCTCGGGCACGACCTGCTCTTCGTTGACGCGCCCGCCATGCAAATACAGCTTGCCGAACGCCAGCATCTGGCGCGGCGTCATCACCATGTCGTTGCCGCCGAAATAAATGCCCTGGCGATCCTGGGGCCACGGCGAAAGATCGATGCCCAGCGGCCCGGCCAACGCCTCGCGCGCGAACTCCAACGTGCTCTTACCGCTCACCTTGGTCAGAATCGCGGAAAGCAGGTGGGTGTTGCCGGTGCTGTAGATCATCCGCCCGCCCGGCGCGCCGTCCATGGGTTGATTCAGAGCGAAGCGCACCCAGTTGGCGCTATGGACCCAGCGGCCGTAGTTGCGGTTGCTGGTCGTTTCCAATCCCGCGCGCATGGAGAGAAGGTCTTCGATGGTGATCTCTTTTTTGCGCGCGTCGACCTCGTCACCGAGCACGCCGGGAAAGAAAGGCGCGATCGGAGCGTCGATTCCCTCGATCAAGCCGCGCCCGATGGCAATGCCGACCAGCGCGGAAATCACGCTCTTCGATGCGGACTTGATGTTGGCGGTGCGGCCCGCGCGGGCGCCGTGCAGGTACTGCTCGACGACCAGTTCGTCCCGCCAGCTCACGAGCAAGCTGCGCAAACGCGGTAAGGCTTCCGCCGCCGCGGCCGCCGCCTCGAAAGAAACCGTGGATACATCAACAGTGGCAGGCGAGGGCTTTGTCTTCGGAATTTCAGAAGGCCCCAAGCCTTGGGCCGCCAACAAGCACACCGCCGCCAGCATGCCGGTTCCCCACTTCGACGATAAGCGCACTGGCGACATTATAGCGACGATTGCCGGCGACAAACCCGCAACGAGTAGGCAGCCGGTCATTGAGTCGCCGGCTTGTTAGCCGCGCTCAGTTCGATTTCTATCGGCCGCTAGGCCGACTCGATTCGCCGCTTCACCTCGCCGAAGTCACTGCTCTCGACGAGGCCGATGGTCAGATGCGTCGGCACGGTTTGCATGTATTGCCATTGGGGCCGCGGGCCGCGCCCGAAGCCGAACACCGTCATGCTGCCCGAGCCGCGGTGCCAGAATTCATCGGGGAAATCGTCGGCTTCGCGGAGCGCCAGAAACAGCACTCGCCGTAGCTTCTCGTCTCCGAAGTAGACCCATTGCGGGGACGGAAGCGTCCCTTCCCAGAAGTTGTCTTGATCGTTGGGCGCCACAGGGAGCCGCTTGCCCGTCGACTGCACCCAATAGTCATTCTCGGTATCGAACGACCCGCCCGGCGTGCCTTCGTAGAGAATCCAATACGGCGCGGCACTTTTTTTGAGTAGCGTCATGTTGGCGTAGGCCGGGAAAATATCCCAAACCACGCTCCATGCGCCGTCTTCGGTCTCCGACAGAATGCTCGCGCGCAGCGGGCCCGAGCGGATCAAGCGGCTTTCCTTCTTCCCTTTTCCGGGGCCGGGATGGAACTCCGGCGGGGCGACGTTGGGGATGCCGCGATAGCTGCCTTGAAAACCACCTTCCGGGTGATGGCTGATCCAATCGTGGCCCTCCCTGTCGATGAGGCTGGCGAAGCCCGAGCCTCCTACATGGTAGTAATAGGTAGCCGCGGGAGTGGTGATCCGGAACGCCGGAAAGCCTTCGTATTCGGCGACTTCCTCCACTTGCACCTGAGGCGCGAGGGGCGGTACCGCTTCCGTTGCCCGCTGCAATCGAAAGCGCCGGGTTGCTTTCGCTGGCGTTCCTCCGGAGAGCAGGAAAGTCAGCAGGGGAGGGTTTGCAGCCTCGCCCTGATCCAACTGAAACGGTACATGCCGGTCGACGATGCCGCCTTGCTCATTCACCTCAACAAGAGTGAGTGCTTTTTCCCCGCTGGATGGAAGCTGAGCGGTCTCGAGTTCGACTTCAACAATTTTTCCGATGCGCTCGATCGCACCCGCGCTCACTTCGATCGACAACGCTGGACTTGCATGCGGAGGTTTCGCGTGGGCCGTGGTTGTTGTCTGACCGGGCGCGGCCAGGCTTGGTATCAGAACGAGAAGCAGCGATGGAAGCGTCGCGGCCAGCCAATCTCGAAACTTTCGCATGCCCATGTGTCTGGTTTGGACAGACAGGATTGTCTGTCCCACTAGACTTGCTTTGGGTCGGGATGCGCCCACGGCTTGCGGTAGGGCCTGGCTAGCAGTTTGTTTGCCTCCGCGTCGCCGACGATTTGATGCTTGGCCGGGTCCCAATGCAGCGTGCGGCCGGTTTTCATGGCCAGATTCGCGAGGATGCAACTGGTCGTCGAGATGTGGCCTTGCTCGATATCGGCTACCGGTTTGCCGCGGTTGTCGATCGCCCTGAGCAGATCCTGCATGTGATAACGCACTGCCGGCGCAACGTGGCGTTCAAGGCGCTCTTCGGTCTTATCTTCGGGATATTCTTCGAGCTCGTAGGTGACGTCTTTGTGAATCGTCTGGCCGTCTTTTTCCATCGGCGTGAAGTCGTAGCTATGGACGCTGACCTTGAGCGTTCCCTTGTCGCCGTAGAAGGTCGCGCCCCAGGGGTAATTCGGATCGTTGGGATGTCCCCAGGAGCGATGCTGCCAGACGACCTTCAGGTCGCCGTGGTCGAAGGTGGCGGTTTGCGTGTCGGAGATATTCGCCTTGCTTTGTTTATCGACCAGGATGCCACCTTCGGAGCTGACGCTTTTGGGCCAGGAAAGATCGAGCATCCAGCGCGTCATGTCGTACATGTGGATACACATGTCGCCGACGATGCCGTTGCCGTACTCCATGAAAGCGCGCCAGCGGCGCGGGTGAACCAGTTCGTTGTAAGGCCGCATCGGGGCTGGCCCGGTCCACATCTCGTAGTCGAGATTCGCAGGCGGCGTGGTGTCGGGCGGATTTTCCGTCGCGCGCATGTGGTAGTAGCAATAGCACTCGACCAATCCGATCTTGCCCAGCTTGCCGGTCTTGATGATCTCATCGCGCGCCTCGACCAGATGGGGCGTGCTGCGGCGCTGCGTGCCGACTTGCACCACGCGATTATATTTGCGGGCGGCCGCCAGCATCGCTTGCCCTTCGACGACGTCGACGCTGATCGGCTTTTGCACGTAAATGTCGGCGCCGGACTGGCAGGCGGCGATCATCGGCAGCGCGTGCCAGTGGTCGGGCGGCGCGATCAGCACGATGTCGAGGTCCTTTTCCCTGAGCATCGCGCGGTAGTCGGAAAACGTGCGCGGTTTTTTCTTCGAACGCTGGCGGGAGGCGACGATCTCGGCCGCGCCTTCGAGCATCTGCGAATCCACGTCGCAGAGCGAGACGACTTCGACGGGCGCGATCTGGATCAGCCGCAGCAGATCGACTTTGCCGTACCAGCCCGTGCCGATCAGCCCCACGCGCCGTACTTTCTGGTTGTCGTATTCGATGGCGGGCATCGCCGCCGCCGCAGCGGATGCGAAGGCAAGACCGGCGGTTGAGGATTTCAGGAATTGACGGCGATTCATAGGCTCTGCCTCCTGCGCAAGGTGGGAATCTTATCGAAGTAAACGGCAATCCATCCGACACTCTATGAAAGCACATCTGGATTCCAAGGGCGTACGGATTTCACCCCTTCGGGAATCTACTCTACGGCGTCAGTTTGGCCTGAGAGCCGGGGACCACACACCTATCCGTTCTGCTGAGCGGCCATCGATTCCCGCGTCAAAACGACTTCTCCCGCCGGGTTTCGCACCGTGACTGTATAGACGCCAGGGCCGAAAACAGGCGGCGCAAACGACGGCTCCATCAGGCGATAGGTATAAATGTGCTCCCGTGAAGGCTGCTCGCGAGTCACTTCGAGCAGCGACCCGGCCTCGGCGCTCTCGATCGGATCGAGAAACCAGCCGCTTTGCGGCAGTCCGTTCTCCTGTTGTTGGATGACGATGGGCCAGCCTTCGCAAGGGCGGGCGTCCGGCCGGCTCGCATCGACCCAGCGCGGCCAGTTGGCAACGGTGACGGTTTGTGGTGCGCGATCGAACTCGATGATGGCGTAGCCGGGAGCGCGATGGTTGACGGCGGTCGGCTCAATGCCAACCTTAGTCGGATTGAACACCGCATGAACCGTTAGGCGATTGCCGAACCCGTCGAGATACTCGCCGTAGTTGCGGGGCGCGCCAGGCGCGCGGTTTAAGCCCGGCTCGGGCGGGTACCAGCGCCGTGGAAAAAGATTCGAGACCGCCGGTACGCAAAGCGCCCAGCCGGCGTCGTTCCACGTGTCTACGCCATACCGTATCGTGCTGCCCAGATGCTGGTCGCCGGCAATGTGGACCGCGAGTGCGCGTCGTATCGCTCGTACCGCTTCGTTTCGCGGTGTCTGCGGCCAGCCGTTCGAATCGTGGTCGGCGACCTTCACTTCTGCTTCCGCGTACTCGTCGTCAGCGAGCAGCGGTAGCTGAGGAGTTACGGCGCCGGTATCGGCCGGCGGCGGCAGCGTTGCCAGGTTTGCAAAAATCGTCTGGGAGACGGCGGCTTTGATCCAGGCGCCCTCGCTCCAGTCCTGCGCCCAGTGATGAAGGAAATCGATCTGCCGCGGGCCCAGTAGTTGCGCGCCGGCGGCATCCCCATCCACGGCGGCATTGTATTCCGGGTTTTTCGCCCAACCATTGACGATCTGCGCCTTGGGAACCGCAAACTTCGGCGCCGACTTCCATTTGCGATCCTCGAGGATCGCGAAGCTCACGCCGCCGCAAAGTAGCTCGGTGTAGTAGACGCTAATGCCTTGATCGACAGGCGTGGCGTCGAACGCGTCGGGCAGATGGCTGGTCTGCGTACGCTGCACCATGTTGACCCATTCGGCGGGCTCCTTATAACCGCCGCTGTCTTGCCCGATCTGCCCTTCGCCCTCGGCCTGGCGTCCGCCCGCGCCCCACACGTTGCCGTGATAAACGTCGTGATCGTCGGTCATGCAGACCGCCGGCGTATCGCGGAGCAGCTCGCCATAGGTCCAGCCGAACAGATACCACTTGCGCAGGTAGTCGAGCGCCGCGCGCTCAACCGGCAGTCGTTCGGTGCCATAGCTCGCGGAGCGCTCATAGATTTGATCGCCGGTAAACAGCAGCAGATCTGGACGAAAGTGTCGCAGGTTGCGCACGATCGGAGTGTGCGGAAACCCGAGGTCGTTCATGCAGGAGAGGCCGCCGGCTACGATCCTTTCCTTGTGGCGAGGATCACGCCGGATCACGCCTTCGTAGGTGTGTTCCCCAGCCCCGCGATAGACCACTCGATAAGCCACGTCGGCGGTATCGTCCCAATCCGCCACGCGAAAGGATGCTGTCCTCGCCAGCGGGTCGATCCGAGATTCCGCGGCCGTCTGCCACTCGGCTTGACCGGAAGGCCGAATCTCAAGCCGCACCGCGCCCGACTGCGGGTCTATCGGAGCCATCTGCGCCGTCAACTTCAGAATGCCACGGCTGAGCGTGTGCATCGCAAATAGGATCGGGCCCCAGGCGCGCTCAGCGTGCTCATCGACTTTCGCGCCGCTGAGCTTCCACTCCCGGAACCAGCAGCGCAGCGAGCCTTGGTTCTCGCGCCCTCGGCGATTGATCCCCGACATCGTGATCACGTTTTGCGAAGCGTCGGGCGTCGCTTCGATCGAGCCGGAGCTACACACCAGGGCCAGGCCGCCGGTTGTCCAATCGGCCGCGACTTCGCGCGAGACGGTCGCGATTTGCCGTCCGGAGTCGTCGAGCGCCGCGAGCGTCAGTTGGTAGCCGGCGCTGCTTGGCTGGCCCGTGAGCACGAGTTCCAGATCCCCCGCAGGCTGCGTAAGGGCCGTCGATGCGTGTTCGAGATCTCCGATAAACAAACGCCCGTCGCTGGTAAGCCCGGCGTCGAGCCCAATGCCGTAAATGGCCGTGTCGCGATAATCTTCAAAGGGCGCGCGCATCCCGACGCGGAAACCGGCGAAGCCCTGTTCGTTGGACGCCTGCCGCTGTAGATACCCCAACTGGACCCGCGTCTCAAAAGCCTGCGCGCGGTTCGACAGCTCGTGGGTAAGCAGGAAAACGTTACGGTCACCGCCGGCCGTGACGCATTCGATGCGGCCATCGCGCAGACGCCAGTCCTGCAGGCGATTCGCCCAATACTGCGGGCCGAGCCAAACCTGGTCGGCCCCACCCGGGAATTTGGAAACGAAATCGGCGGCCAGCACGGGGCTTGCAGCCAAGACAAGAAAAGCGTCGCGGCGTCTCATGAATTCGGTACCGCTCTCCCGCACAACCGGCTCGAAAAGTTTGGAAGCGGAAGGAGGCAAAATCGGAAGTCGCAGTTAGACTACTATGCCGGAAGCATGGTCCGCAACGGAGGGTTGCAACGACTCCGAACACCGGACGGTTGACAGCGCCGGTAGACTCGAAGCAGAGGAGGGTTTTGCCGCCGGACCGGGCTGCTTGAATCCGGCGCGCCGACCCTGAATCCAGCCATGGCCGCCTCTTTTTCGCTGAAGGATGCCCCGATTGGCGGCGTGCGCCGCAGTTGCGGGCATATTGACCGAACACAATGGTGACCGATCGCCAGCCGCGAAAGAAAACTCTGCAATCCGAATTTGTCGCCAGCGACCTTCTGGAAGCTCTGGAGGTGCCGCCCGACGACCGCTTGATTGCGCCCGCGCGAGAGATCGAGGCGGCTCTGAAAGCGGGCGAGGGACCGCCGGTGCGCCGCTCTTGCGCCAACTTTCTGAAAGCCGCGGCTGATTTTTACGGGGTCCGGCCGCCGCAATTGCGTGTGCTGGCCGCGCGCCCGTTGCGCGTGCGCGAGGGCGGCTGGGCGACCGAGCTGTTCGGCGACTACGATCCGTCCACGACCGTCATCCGCGTCTGGATGCGCACTGCCGTCCGCAAGCAGGTCACTTCCTACGGCACGTTTTTCAGCACCTTGGTTCACGAGTTCTGCCATCACCTCGATATCGAGCGGCTGGGCTTTAGCGACTCGCCGCATACGCGCGGTTTCTACGAGCGGGTGGCGGTGTTGTATCACCATGCGCGGCAAACGCCTCGGAAAAAAATCGCCTGGGCGGCGGTCCCCGGAGGGACCTGGAGAGTCGATTGGAAGCGCATGAATCGCGGCCGTTGACCGAGGCTAGCCCGGCGTCCCTGGGCAGGGCGCGGCATTGCTGACCGATTGCCCTGACCGCGCCGGTCGCCCTGGTTTACAATTAGGAAAAGATAGGGGCCTCACAGAGCTATGGGATTGTTCGATATTTTCCGGCCGAAATGGAAGCACAGCAGCGCGGACGTCCGCGTCGCCGCCGCCAGCGAAACCAACGACGAGAATATTCTGATCGAGATGGCGGCCAAGGATCGCGAGTGGTTCGTCCGCCACCACGCCTTTGACGTTTTGCGTTCGCGCGACTGCGGACAACACGTCTACGCCCAACTCGCGCGTACCGCCGGTGACGAGGAGATCCGGCGCAAGGCTATCAAGAAGCTTACCGACTTGGCGGTGCTGCAGGAAGTCGCCACCGGCGATAAGTACCGCTACATCCGCGACGCGGCGGAGCATCGCCTCGAAGAACTGCGAGAAAATATTTGGGGCGAGAATCAGCAGGCCGAGTCGGCCAAGACGGCAGGCTGACGCGCGGCCCATCCCCGCCCGCGCTTCGCCGCCGCGGAGTTGCGCGCTTTTCCACACGAGTTTCAGCGAATCCTCCGCGAGACTCAGCGAGATCGCTGGGCCGGGCCGAAGATAGGGCCGGAGCGCGGGCGCGCTCCGGCAGTAACTTCCGCCAGATCGCTACTTCGGAAACCCAGGGCTGTCTTTTACTTCCTGAATCTGCGCGGTGTGGCGTAGCGTGTGTCCGGAAAGAAATAGCAGCCACTGGTAGGCGTCCAATTCCTTGAATACGGGGTTCTCGCCGGCGTGTTCGCGCAGGTCATCGCGCGAGGCCGCCAGGGCAGCGGTTTCCGCGCGGCTTTGCTTGAAGTGATCAACGGCTCCCTGCGGCGAACTGAACTTGTTGCTTGGTTTCAGCGGCTCGGGGGCCTGCGCCTTGAAGCTGCGGTCGACGATCATCGCAAGCACTTTCTCGTCGAGCGGCTTACGGGTCTCGATCCGTTCCGGCGACGGCTCGGAGGTGAGCACTTTGTTCGCAATCAGCTCGCGCAGGAAGTCTTCGCTCAAGGCGATGTGCTCGGCGCAGTCGGCGATTGACCAGCGGTCCGGCGCGGCTTTGTAGGTCCACTGCGCTGGCGTGAGTCCTTCCACGGAGCTGAGAAACTCTTGCGAGCTTTTGGCGAGGTGATCCGTCAAAACGCGGCGTTCCGCATCCGGCAAGCCGGCTGCCATGGCCGATACCAAAGACAGCATCAGAACAGGCGCAATCCTTC
>JBBDWJ010000149.1:0-5106 GCA_040902925.1 Bryobacterales bacterium
CCCCCCCCCCTTTCTGTATGTGTAACGAGCCTCGCCTGATTAGCCGTTGCCGAATCTCCGCCGCAACATCCCGAAGGCACAAAGGACCGAACCGAGTAGCACAGCGGTTGAGCCGCCGTCAGGCACATTTCCTGGAACTGTAATGAATGCCTGTTGGATGGGCGCCTCGGCGCCGTCGCCGGTGCTGCCGCCTTCGGTATACAGATGATCGTTCGAGAGCCACTCATCCACGCCCTCAACCGTCGATCCCGTTAGAAGTGTGAAAAGCCCTAGGTCTAATTGACCGGCAGTCTCGATGCTCCCTAAAACGCCGTCGTACTGGAACGTTACGTTCGTCGCCGACACGTAGTCAGTTGTCAACGTGCCGGGAGTAGCTAACGGAGTGCCCACTGCCTGAGCGGTTACCGTCCAACCGTAAGCACTGACGATGGAGTCGATCCCACCGTATTCCCAGATGTCGTAGATGGTGAAGCCGTCTCCGGCATGCATCTGGCCGCTGGCAAGATCTGCATTGTAGGTAATCGATGTGCCCGCGGTGAAACTCACGAAGTTCGGTGAAATAGTGTTTGCGTCTGCTGAAACTGAGTTCAGGATCAGAACGACCCCGGACAGCAGCACAGACCTCTCGAAAATCCTTCTCATAGTTCCCCCATACGCTGAGCGTTATGCTGCCGTTCCGTCGGTGCGATGCGTGACACGTTCAAGTCGGAGCAATCTGGCTTTAGCATTCATCGTGCCAGCGGGTTAAAGTTTACGTATGCCAGTAAACAACTGTAATCCAAAGACTTAACGCCTAGTCTCCGATTTCATTCCCGAGCTCATGGTAACGATCGTAAGGATTTCCGACGTTCCTATTGCGACACCGAAGCGAGCGCTTGCCGGGCCTCGTCGCCGCCTATGCGCGGATCCAGTTTCAACGCCCTTTCGAGCGCTGCTCGCGCCTTTGCTTTCTCCCCGAGCTTGGCGTAAGTCAGCCCCAAGTGAAACAGCACCTCGGCCGTGTCTGGCCGCTTTTTCAGGCTCTCTTCCAAGGGTTTAACGGCTAGTGAGGCCATGCCCTTCTTGTAGTAAATCCAACCGATCGTATCGTCGACGCTGGCGTCATTGGGAAGCCGCTGTTTCGCTGCCGACGCGAGTTGCAGGGCCATGTCCAGGTTTACACCTTGCTCCGCATAAATGAACGCCAGGTTGTTTGCGGCGACCGGAGCGTTGTCGGTGCCATTCACGGCGGCCTCGTACGCCTTTCTGGCCTCGTCGCGCTTGCCCTGCTGTTCGAGCAGGACCCCCACCATTGTCCGGGCCTGGACGGCCGATGGGTCGCGCTTCGCCATTGCCTCGAACTCGGCTCGCGCTTCGTCCATGCGGTTTTGCCGCAGGTAGAGTTGGGCCAGCAGCGAATAGCCCGTCGTGAAGCGAGGATCGACCGACACCGCGCGCCGGAGCGCCTGCTCTTCCTTGGCGTGGTCGCCAGCAGCGCTATGTGCACGAGCGAGAAGCGTGAACAAGGTGGCGTTGGTCGGTTGTTTCCCAATTTCGGCTTCGAGCCTGGCAATGGCCTGCGCTGAACCCTTTGCCGCGAGATCAAGATAGGTGAGTCCACCAATCGCTTCAACGAACCCGGGTGACAATTCGAGCGCCCGATCGTAAGCCTTCCTCGCCGCCGCCGAATTATTCTTGCGCGCATGGTGCATGCCGCTGACGGCATGGACCACGGCAGCATTCGGCGCCTGTTGAAGCAACCCGGCGATCTCAATTTCTGCACGCGCCGAATTTCCGGAAGCTACCAAGCTTCGCGCGATTGCCACGCGAGCATCCAGGTTCGAGGGTTGTGTTTGACGCGCCTCTTCCGCGTATCGTAGTGCTGCGGCGCTGTCACCAGTCGTCAGGCTCAGTCGCGATAACTCGACTTGCGCGGCGGCCGCCCGTGGATTGAGCCGCAGCACTTCGTTGTAAGACTTGATGGCATCCGCCACTTCCCTGCGGCGGTCATGGACCACCGCCTGGGCGAAATGGGCAGTCGCCGACTGAGGATCAGCGGCGATCGCCGCCCTGGCCTTCTCGAGTGCCTCATCGAGCTTGTTCTCCCTGGTGAGCCACTGCGCCTTCAGAACCAGCCCGGGAGAATAATTTGGCGCACGTGAGAGTAGGGCATCGAGACGCGTGTAAGCTTCCGCCGCGCGATTTTGACCGTACTCCAAGGCTGCCAGCCGCACCTCGGCTTCCGCGAAGCTGGCTTGCTCCGACGAAAGTGAGGTGAGCAGCCCGATCGCATCTTTCGTGCGGCCCACACTTGTGTAATAGTCGGCCAGCTGAAAGCGTGCGCCAGCGGTTTTGGAGACGTCGGCGACTACCTTGAGTGGCTGCTCCGCGTCGCTGACTCGCCGCGTGCTGAGGTACAGCAATCCAAGCATACGGTTGGCCAGCAAGTTCTGCGGTTCTGTTGCGAGCACCTGTTTGAGCGTAGCTTCGGCTTCGGGCGTCCGTTCAGCCGCCCACAGGAAGTTGGCTAAAGCTAATTTGGGATTTGCCGCACCCGGCTCCAATTCGATGGCTTGACGGAACGCGGCTTCGGCCTCTTTGGCTTCACCGCTTTGCATCCGAATCGCGCCCAGGTTGACGAACGCCCGGCTGCTGTCGGGGCTGACCTTGAGCGCCTCTTCAATTTCGGCAATGGCGCCGGCAGGGTCGCGGAGCGCCGCGAGCGCATTGGCGTGCAACAGCAGCGCCTCGACATCTTTTGGATTCTTTCCGAGCAGCAGAGCCACGCGCGCTTTGGCGTCTTCGAAGCGTCGCCCTAGAAGCAACACCTCCGTTGCCTTGAGCTGTAGGTCGCGGTTGTCTGGTAATGCGTCTGCGGCGCGCACGTACTCGGGAAACGCGGCTCGCAAGTTGTTCATCCGCTCGTGCGTTTCCGCGAGCTTGAGGCGCGCCTCGCCAAACTTCGGATCGATCTTGACAGCGCTCGCGTATTCGATGACGGCGAAGTCATCACGCTTCTCCGCGGCGTACTGGTCGCCTCGCTCGAGATGCCTGCGCTTCTGCGTATCGGCATCGGCGCACGAGGACGCGATCAACGATGCCAGCAGCAGAAATGCGCCGCCGCGAATAGAAACAAGTCGCATTGAATAGATCTCCTTGCGGGACGGTCTGAAGCAAAAAGGCCACACGATGTGTGGCTCTCGTCAACCAACGCCGGATTATGCGATGAGTGGAACCTGCTACGCAACCCGGCTAGGCCGGGTGCCAAACCGAGCAGTAAAAATACGGGCCTTCAAACCGCACCCCCACACGCGGATTCCGGTGTCGGCGGAGTTTACAGTGACGAAGCGCTCGTGCAGTTACATTTCCGGTACCGATAAAATACGCACTACTAACTCCTTGCAGGTCAGCAACTTACTCGAATTGTTGCCCGGCATTCTGGCGTTCGCGAGTTGGCAGCCATTGTGCAGCTGGAGTTGCCGACATGTTCCCCCGAACCCGTGCCGTAGCAGCCGCCTTCGTTTTCGCTTGTCTCATACCGTCGCTGGCTCAGGCAAACACCATTAATTTGACGGTCGGCGCCGGCGGCGTCGCCGGGGACCATATCCTCGGTGAGGTCTTCACAAGGAACGACTTCGATCAGTCTGGCGGCCAAGGCGCCGTAGACGCCATGATCATTAACGGCCTGCTGGCGGGAGCATTGGGTACGAGATACGGCGACGCTCCTGAATACTGGCGCTCCAGCACGGACTTTGGCGTGCTTCCGGCCGCCACAGCCGTTGGGGCTGGTTTATACGGCAACCAGACCAGTTTCACTCTTACCCAAGTGTTCCAGTACTTGGTCGTCGGCTATGACGGCCCGAATGGCGGCAGCCAGGCGTACTACATCGGCGACCTGGCCATCGGAGACGTCATCAACATCGTCCCGAAGGCCTACCCTGACGGCGTCTCGAAAAACTCACCCTGCGGAGACGCCGGCGAGCCCGATTGCGGACACTTGGTAGCAGGCAACTACTATGGCGTAACGCATTCGACGTTCTTGAATCCGGGAGTGACAGTACCTGACGGCGGCATGACGATCGCGCTCCTTGGAATGGCGATGGCAGGAATGGGATTGGCCGCGCGCCGCGTGAAATGAAAAAGGGGGCTTCACTCCTTCGGGATTCCAAGCTTCTCCATCAACTCGTAGAGCGTCGGCCGGCTGATGCCGAGCTCTACGGCCGCAGTCGTGATCTTGCCGCCGTGCCGCCTGAGCGTGTCCTGCACAATCTCTCGCTCGAGCCTTTCCCGGGCCTCTCTTAATGTTTGCGCAGGCGCGCCTTCCAAGGCGGCGCTCAATTCCAAATCATCAGCGGTCACGCGTTTCCCGTCGGCCATGATCACGGCCCGTTGCACGCGGTTCTGGAGCTCTCTCACGTTGCCGGCCCAATCATGGGCGCGAAGGGCGCGGAGCGCATCCGGCGCAAATGCCATGCGCGGCTTCCCATGCGCCGTCCCATATCGATGCAGGAATTCCTTCGCCATCATGTAAATGTCGCCTGCACGCTCGCGCAGGGCCGGGACCTTGACTATAACGACCGCCAATCGGAAGTACAGGTCCTCACGAAACGTGCCCTTCGCCACCGACTCCTGCAGGTTGACGTTGGTGGCGGCAATTACCCGGGTGTCGCTCTGAATCTCCTGGCGGCCACCAACGCGCTGGAAACGCTTCTCCTGAAGAAATCGCAACAGTTTGACCTGCACGGCTGCGGGCAACTCACCGATCTCGTCGAGGAAGAGGGTCCCACCCGCGGCTGACTCAATATGGCCTTTCCGCTGCGCGTGCGCGCCCGTAAATGCGCCTCGCTCGTGGCCAAACAGCTCGCTCTCGAGCAAGTTTTCCGGAATGGCGTTGCAGTTGATGGCGATGAACGGACCACTGCTCTTCCCGCTGCGCCGGTGCAGCGCCTGCGCGACCATTTCCTTGCCGGTGCCGCTGTCGCCAAGAATCAATACCGGTGCATTGGTCGGCGCCACCTTGCGAATGAACGTGAAAACGGTCTGCATCGGCGAGCTGGCGCCGAGCATGTCTTCGAACGCATCCGCTCGCTGCGCCACCTGAATTGCGCGGAATTCCTGCTCGAGCTC
>JBBDWJ010000150.1:0-5104 GCA_040902925.1 Bryobacterales bacterium
CCAAATTTCAATCACTTGGCCTGTGGAAAACTTCCCAAGTGCGAAAGTTAGGCTAACCTGGGTGCTGCCGGTCAAACCGTCGCCCGCATCGAAAACCACGTGCGGCAGGCCCGCCAGAAGGCAACGCAAATCATGATCCGCCAAACCATCCTGACCCTCATCCTTGCCGGCACGCTAATGCCGCTTTCGCGGGCGCTGGCCGTGGAGATCGTGGCCCATCGCGGCGCCTCCCACGACGCACCCGAAAACACGCTCCCCGCGGCCAAGCTCGGCTGGGAGCGAAACGCCGACGCCGTCGAGGTTGATATCTATCTGACCCGCGACGGCAAGATCGCCGTCATCCACGACGACAACACGAAGCGCACCGCCGGCGTCGACAAACGCATCGACGAACAGACGCTCGCGGAGCTGAAATCGCTCGATGCCGGGAGCTGGAAGGGCCAGCAATGGGCCGGGACGCGCATTCCGGCGCTCGACGAAGTGCTGGCGGCCATTCCGTCCGGCAAACGGCTATTCATCGAGATCAAGTGTGGCCCCGAAGTGCTTCCCGAGCTCGAAGCGGCGCTCGACCGCTCTGGCAAGCACGCGCAGGTGGTTATCATCAGCTTCGGGTACCCGGTCGTCGAGCAGGCCAAAAAGCGCTTTCGGACCATTCCGGTCTACTGGCTTTACGGGTTCAGCGAGCGCGAGAAAAAGGGCTACGGCGATCCCTCGCTCGGGGACTTGATCGCCAAAGCAAAAGCGGCGGGCCTCGACGGCCTCGATGTGAACTTCCGCGGCCCGTTCGGCAAGGAATTCGTAGAGCAACTTAGCGCCGAGGGAATGAAACTCTACGTGTACACGGTCAACGAGTCCGCGGACGCGAGCCGTCTTGCCGAGATCGGCGTTGCCGGGATTACGACCGACCGGCCGGCCTATCTGCGCGAAACCCTGGCGGGCCGCTGACGGCAGCATTGCCGACGCGGCAATCACCGGCCAGCCCTTCTTTCCAACTGCCGACGATGGCCAAGCTCTACACTACGCTCGCGGATTGGTGGCCGCTGTTGTCGGCGCCCGAAGAGTACGCCGAAGAGGCGGCCATCTACGGCAAATATCTCAACATCGGAGATCCGCCGGCGCGCACCCTGGTCGAATTCGGCAGCGGCGGAGGCAGCAACGCGTCGTACCTCAAACAGCAATTCCAGATGACTCTGGTGGATCTTGCACCGGGAATGCTCGCGGTCAGCAGCAAGCTAAACCCCGAGTGCGAACACATCCAAGGCGATATGCGAACAGCCCGCCTCGGGCGCGAGTTCGACCGCGTGTTCATTCACGACGCGATCTGCTACATGACGAGCACTGACGAATTGCGAAGTGCGATCGAAACCGCCTTCGTCCACTGCCGCCCCGGCGGCGCAGCCCTTTTCGCGCCGGATTTCTTGCGGGAAACGTTTCGGCCTTCCACCGATCACGGCGGCAACGACGGTGAGCGCCGCAGTCTGCGGTACCTCGAATGGACCTGGGACCCGGACCCGGCGGACAACACCTACCTGGTCGACTACGCGTACGTCCTTCGTGATGAAGATGGCTCCGTCCGTGTTGAGCACGACCGCCACGTCGAAGGCTTCTTTGCACGCCGCCAGTGGCTCGACATCCTGACCGACGTTGGGTTTCAGCCCGAGGCCGTGCCGTTTGAGCATTCCGAAGTCGACACGGCATTGGAGTTGTTTCTCGCCACCAAGCCCGCCCGATAGCACCATGCTTGCAGGAAGCGGCGCCGGTCACTCCCCGGACTGATCGAGCAACTTCGCGACCAGACCCGTCCAGCCGGTCTGGTGCGAGGCGCCGAGGCCCTTGCCGGTGTCGCCGTGAAAGTATTCGTGGAACAGTAGATGGTCGCGCCAGTGCGGGTCGTGTTGAAAACGCTTATCGTCGCCAAGGGCGGGGCGCCGGCCGTCAGCATCGCGCAAGAACAAATGGTTGAGGCGCTTTGAGATTTCGGCGGCAACCTGCCAAAGGTTCATTAACCGCCCAGAGCCAGTGGGAAATTCCACCTGAAATTCATCGCCCAGAAAATCGTGGAACCGCTGCAGCGACTCGACGATCAGGAAATTCACCGGGAACCACACCGGCCCGCGCCAGTTGGAATTGCCGCCAAACATCCAGGTGGTCGATTCGCCGGGCTCATAGTCGACGCGGTGCTGCGTGCCATCCACGTGAAGGATATAAGGGTTGTCGCGATGGTAGCGCGACAGCGAGCGAATGCCGTAGGGCGACAGAAATTCGTTCTCGTCCAGCATATAGCCGAGCACACGCCGCAGCCGCTCCTGATCGACGATCGAGAACAGGTGCAGCACGGCGCCGTCGGAGCGCTTTTTGGCGATGACGTTGCGGCGGAAGCGCGGGCGGTTTTCCAGGTACCACTCGACGAGCCGCCGGAAGTCGGGCAGCGCGTCGTACATCTCGGGCTCGATTTTCAGCACCGCGAATAAGGGAATGAGCCCGACCATCGAGCGAACTTTCAGCTTGCTCTGCGTGCCGTCGTCCTGGCTGAGCACGTCGTAGTAGAAACCGTCCTGGTCGTCCCACAGCTCCATACCGGAGCCCATGTCGTGCATGGCGTTGGCGATGTGGATAAAGTGCACCAGGAACTTGAGGGCGACGTCGGCGTAGCCGCGATTCTCGCGCGCGAGCTCCAGCGCGATGGCGAGCATGTCTAGGCAATACATACCCATCCAGCTCGTCGCGTCGGACTGTTCCAGGTGGCCGCCTGTCGGCAGCGGTTTTGAGCGGTCAAACACGCCGATGTTGTCGAGACCCAGGAAGCCGCCTTGAAAGACGTTGCGGCCGTGAATGTCTTTGCGGTTGACCCACCAGGTGAAATTGAGCAGCAGCTTGTGGAAAGCGCGCTCGAGAAAGGCGCGGTCAGCCACGCCGTGAACGCGCCGCTCGATTTTGTAGACGCGCCATACGGCCCAGGCGTGCACCGGCGGATTAACGTCGCCCAGCGCCCACTCGTAAGCGGGAATCTGCCCGTTAGGATGCATGTACCATTCGCGCAGAAACAGCAGCAGTTGTTCCTTCGCGAAGTCGGGGTCGACCAGCGCCAGCGGTATGCAATGGAACGCGAGGTCCCAGGCGGCATACCAGGGATACTCCCACTTGTCGGGCATCGATACGATGTCTTCGTTGTGCAAGTGCTGCCAGTCGCTGTTGCGGCCGCCGCGGCGATCCGGCGGTGGCGCAGGCCCCACGGGGTCGCCGGTCAGCCAGTGCTGCACGTCGTAGAAGTAGAACTGCTTACTCCACAGCAAACCGGCATACGCTTGCCGTTGCACTCGCGCGCCGTCCTGAGAAATCTCGGCGGGCGTGATATTGCGGTAAAACTCGTCGGCTTCGCCCTTTCGCGCCGCAAAGACTCCGGCAAACTCGTCGGCCAGAAAACCCGGCGCGGGGATTTGATCGGTCAAGCGCAAGCGCAGCGCGGCAATGCCGCCCGCCTCAATTCGAAAACGGTGACGGACGGCGGCCTTGGTGCCCGAATTCGAAGGGTTCACGGCATGGGCCGCGCCGTGAACGACATAGCGGTGAAAGGCGTCTTTGACATAGGGCGTGGGGTTAGGCAGCCCCCACAGCTCTTTGACATCACTCTCGTTTTCCGTGAACAGCAGTTCGCCGCCGGGCTCGCACAACAACCAGCGCGCTCCGTAATAGCGATGGAAAATCTCGATCACTTCGGCATCGGGCAGACCGTGCCCCTGCACCAGCCGCGGACGGTAGTTGTCGCGGCCCCAGGCCCAGGTGTTGCGAAACCAGACCGTCGGGAACAGATCGAGGTCGGCCGCCTCAGGTCCGCGATTGCAGGCCGTTATCAGGATACAAATGTCGTCGGGCGCGGCCTTGGCGTATTCGACGAACACATCGAAATAACGGTCCTCGTCGAATGCGCCGCTGTCCGTCAATTCAAATTCAGGCTCGAGCCGGCTGCGCCCACGGCTCTCCCCGACAAGCCGCGCGTAGGGGAATTCCCGTTGCGGGTACTTGTAGAGAAATTTCATGTACGAATGCGTCGGCGTCGAGTCGAGGTAGAAGTAAACCTCCTTGACGTCTTCGGCGTGGTTTCCTTCAAGGCTGTTGAGGCCGAACAGCCGCTCTTTGAGGATCGGGTCACGCCCGTTCCACAACGCCAGCGCAAAACAGATATATTGGTGGCGGTCGGAAATGCCGCCCAGTCCGTCTTCTCCCCAGCGGTAGGCGCGATAGCGAGCGTGATCGTGCGGCACGCTGGTCCAGGCGTTGCCTTTGGGGCTGTAGTCCTCGCGCACCGTGCCCCACTGGCGTTCGCTCAGATAAGGCCCCCAGCGCTTCCAGTGGCCTTTGCGCCGCCGCGACTCCTCCAGCCGCTCTTGTTCCTTGTTCATAGAGGTATGTAGTTAGAATCGGTCAGGCATCGGCGAATAAGAGGGATCTTGCACACGGGCGCGGCATGCATCGGTATTGGTTCTTCGGTGTTGATTCCTCACGCGGGCGGAGGCTGCAGGTACCCGAGGTCGAAAACAAACCGCGGATAGAGCCCCATGCAAACGCCAAACAAGACGTGCCCCAACACCATGCCGGGAAACGGCTGGAAAATAACGACCGCTGGGTTGATCGCCGGCCACAAGAAGCGGCACGCACCGTAATACCAGACAAGCGCCAGGAACAGCGCGATCAAGCGGCAACGAAATGGCCGGTAAAGGTAGCGCGCGAGAAAGATCGAAAACACGAGGCCAAGCAGTCCGGAAATCAGAAAGTGCAGGGCGACGCCGGATAGCGTCTCCCAGCGCAACGAAACACTCAAAGCGCGCGACGGGAAAAACGCCGACGAGATCAGGTTCGGAAACGACCACATGCTCTCGGCGCGCAGCACGCCATCGAGCATATGGAAGACCAAAACCGCCAGGCCGGCGACAATACCGGTTTGCAGCCCGGCCAGCGAGCGCCATAGCAGGAAGACCGACGCCGGGCGAACGTCCTGCTGCGTTTCGATCACGGGCGCGCGCTGGGCCGATCCATCGGAAAAATCCGTCAAGTAAACCTCTGCCCCAAGAGAAAGGCGGGGAACGGCCCCGTCCGGCTTCCCGAG
>JBBDWJ010000151.1:0-5102 GCA_040902925.1 Bryobacterales bacterium
ATGGCCTTCAAAATATCCGTGGTCGGCTCGAGTTCGATGGAGACCTGCTTGCCCGCTTGTTTTTTGATTTTGCGGGTCTCAACGCGCACGGGCCGGTAGTCTGCCACGGCGGCGGCCATGACGATGATGGTCGCTTCGGGCAACTGCTCGAGCACGGCTTTGTGCATTTCTTCCGCGGTGGCCACCGCGACCAGCTCGCAACCGGCCGGGGGCTCCAGCGCGACGCGCCCGCTGATCAGAACAACCCGAGCGCCCCGGTCGCGAGCCTCGGCCGCCAGGGCGTATCCCATGCGTCCGCTGGAGCGGTTGGAAAGAAATCGCACCGGATCGAGCGGCTCTTCGGTCGGGCCAGCGGTGATGAGAACCGTTTCGCCGGCGAGATCGCGCCGCGGGTGGAGCGCGTCCTCGGCCGCCGCGACGATCTTTTCGAGAACGGCCAGACGCCCCGGCCCAACGACGCCGCAGGCCAGTTCGCCTTCATCCGGCTCGACGATCCGCACGCCGCGCTCGCGCAATAACGCGAGGTTGCGGCGCGTTGCCGGATGGTTCCACATGTTGGTGTTCATCGCCGGCGCGACGACGACTGGGCCTTCATAGGCAAGGTACATTGTCGTCAGGAAATCGTCGGCCTGGCCGTTGGCGAACTTGGCGAGCACGTTGGCCGTGGCGGGCGCCACCAGCAACAAATCGGCTTTTTGCGCGACGCCGATGTGCTCAATGGCGCTCTGCAGCGTGGCGTCCCCTCCGGACGAGGAAAACAGTTCGGTGATCACTTTCTGGCCGGTCAGTGCGGCGAAGGTGAGTGGGCGAATGAATTCCTGGGCGTGCTGGGTCATCACGACTTGGACACCGTGGCCCAGCCCGGTTAGCAGGCGCACGAGTTCCGCGGCCTTGTAGGCGGCAATACCGCCGCTGACTCCAAGGACGACGAAGCGGCGTTCCCGTGGGTCTTTTTCCATTGGTTTTTGGTCCCGCGCCCGGGTTCGCCCGGTCGGCGCGCCACCCGATTTCTATTTTAAGCCTTCAAACGACGTATCGAATCCACGGGTGTCGAAACTCCACGCAAGGTAGCGAGAGAGGTCGATTCCCGGCTTCCCAAACGTCCGTCGCTTGCGCCTTGCAAGATACGAATACTGAAAACAAAGGATTTAATTGGGTTCGTTTGGTCAAATTTATGTCTTCTTTACCCCAGCCTTCCGTCTGGCGCCGATTCCTCGAGCCGGTGGATCACCCGCCTGCACACGACCCCTCTTCTCCAGGTTACCTCGGCCTGCCAAGCGGGACTCTATTGGGTGGGCTGTCAGTCCGGATCTGCCATCTCCGGCGCGCTCGACGTTGGGAGACTAGCCCGGGCTAGTTTAGGGCGGGCTAGGGCTTCGCGCCACCGTGAAACTGGCGCGATGCGCCCGGCTCGAACAGACGAAACACATGCAGCGTGCTGCCGCTGCGATGGTTCCTCATCCATGGAGCGCCGGGGCCTGTATATCCGCCGACGGCTCCGCCCATGCCCGACGCGATTGCGATGTAATCCACGCCGTCGAGCCGGAACGCCACCGGCGCGGCGCGAATTCCCGAGCCGGTTTGAAACGACCACAACTCTTCACCGGTCGCCGCGTCATAGGCGAGCAAGTTGCCCTCGCCGTCGCCGGTGAACACCAGGCCGCCCGCAGTGACGAGGGCCCCGCCGCCGGCCGGAGTACGGAGTTTCGTCTCCCAAACGGGTTCGCCGGTATCCGCGTGGATCGCCATCATCTTGCCGTAGGCTTCACCTTCGAGATAGCGAAAACCGCTCGGGCCAGGCGGCAGCCCCTTTTCCTTTGCTTTGATTCCGTAGTTGGTGAACACGGCGCAGTTCTCGATGGCGGGAACGTACACCAGCCGGGTTAGCGGATTGTACGCCATGGCGTTCCACTCTTTGCCGCCGGCCGCGCCCGGGCATACCGTGACGCCTTCATAGGTGGGAAACGCCGCGGGATCGAATATGGGCCGGCCGTTGGCGTCGAATCCCTTAGTCCAGGTGACTCGCACGAACGGCTTGGCGTAGAGAAACGCGCCGGTCGTCCGGTCGAGCGCGTAGAAATGGCCGTTGCGGTCGGCGTGGAGGACCGCTTTCACGTCTCTCCCTCCGTGCTGCACGTCCGCGAAAACGAGCTCGTTGATACCATCCCAGTCCCACATGTCGTGGGGTGTGTATTGGTAGTGCCAGCGCAGCTTCCCCGTGCCCGGGTCAAGCGCGACGACCGAGTCCGTATACAAATTGTCGCCTTCGCGCGCGTCGCCGTCATAGTCGGGATAGGGCTGGCCGACGCCCCAGTAGACAAGATTCAACTCCGGGTCATAAGAGCCGATGCCCCAGGCGCCGCCTCCGCCGATCTTGTACGAATCGCCGCTCCATGTCTCAGCGCCCGGCTCGCCTTCGCCTGGAACGGTGTAGAAGCGCCAGGCACGCGCGCCGCTGGCGGCGTCATAGGCGTCGATGAACCCTCGGCTGGGGAAATCGCCGCCCGCGATGCCAACCAGCACCTTGTCTCCGACGACGAGAGGCACGGACTTGATGCTGAGGTTGTCTTGGGGCTTGCCCACCTCGACGTCCCATTTCACGCGGCCGGTGCGGGCGTCGAGCGCGACCAGGTGCGCATCGAGCGTGCCGAGGAATAGCGTGCCGTCGAGGATGGCGACGCCCCAGTTGACCGGGCCGCAGCAATATTTCAGCTCATCGGGCAAGCCGCGGCGGTAGTGCCACAGTTCGGCGCCGCTGCGGGCGTCGATGGCGAAGACATGATTCCAGGCCGTGCTGAGGTAGATGACGCCGTCGATGATCAGGGGCGAAGAATGCAGGCCATCGGGAACGCCGGTCTGAAAGCTCCACACCGGCACGAGGTTGGCGACGTTACCGGTGTTGATCTGCGACAGCGGGCTAAAGCGTTGATTGCCGTAGTCGCGTCCGTACATCAGCCAGTTGTCTGTGTCATCGGTGGCTTCCAGCAGACGCTTGTCGCCTACTTGAACCGGCGGCGCGGCGGCGTCGGTCGTCGGCTGCACCGCCTTTTTCGACAGGTCCCGCAAGTGGCCGACAACTGCCGCGCTCGCGGCAGCGTCGAGCGCCGCCGAAAACGCCGGCATGGCCCGCCCAGGCACGCCGTCGCGAATCACCCTCGCGAGCTGCTCGTCGCTGATCTGCGACTGCCATCGCGGATTCGTCAAGTCGGGCGCCGATCCACCCTCGGCAGTGGCTCCGTGACAAGCAGCGCAATGCTCGGTATACAGGGACTGGCCGTCCGGAACGAACTGGGCCGAGCCAGTCAGCACAAACACGACCGCGGCCAAGACGAATCGGGAATACAACGAAAGAAAGCCTCCCGCGCCAGGAGTTCGGGGCCTTCTCCAACGAACAAAATTTTCTTGCCGGCAACACTGTGATGGTGGAATACACACCTCTTTTAGTCAGCCCGCGACCGGGTGCATTTCTTCCTGGAGGGGCTGAAACATCGGCCCAGAGAAGGGTCGAACCCCGGGTTTCAGCTCAAAGGACACACGGCAGAGGATCCGAAACCGAATCGGGGCCGGAGCTGCGTTAAGCTTTTCCACCAAGATTTCGGGAAGCCCCTTCTCCTTGACCATTTGGCTGAACGTATCAACGAAGAGATATCGAGGGCAATATCCAACGTTATGCACATCCCCAGGTTCGGTCTCGGCGGTGCGAAGCATCAGGGCTTGACTATCGCTTGGGTTCTGGAAGTCGTGCATCGGCAAAAGGCGTTCGCCCGGTTTCAGCCGATCCGCTCGTTTCAGTGAGTCTGGGGCCATGTGGCGTAAGCCGTGAACGAAGAAATGCACCGAGTATTGATCCATGCCGCGTTCCTCGGGCATCGCAAACACTTCCAAGGAATCCGTGACCTTCTGGCCGCCACTTCGCGCGAGCAGTTCGATCGGATCAATGTCCTGGTCAGAAGGCAAACTCATCCACGAAAGAAACTCTTTGTAGTCCGGGCGGGACTGACTCAAAACTCTGTTCGCGAACAACGGAAAAAGCTCCTCCGATTCGTAAACTGGGTCAAGTTCGCGGAACGATGGCAGCGGCTCAAAGCCACCCTCCTGCATCGCGGTTTCGACACCCCGAAGGTACCTAAACAGAAACCGCCTGCTCTCTGGTTCACACGTCAACTGTCCGATTGGGAACCACCGTCTGGTTTCGGAGTTTTGCCAAGCGAGAAAAAGGGTCTTCATGGCAGTTCACTTCGAATGGATAACAGTCGATATCGATTGATTGAAAGCATTCGTTGGGCGAATTCTACCGCGGCGGGAGACATACGTGTCGCCGGGATTCGCCCCACAATCGTAGCAGCGTCCGAGTCTGATACTCCACTCAGCGCATCTAGCCAGGCCCTCCCGGCAGCAGGGTGGAGTTGCTGTGCCGCCTTCCTGAAAGCGTCTAGAGTGGTCAATGGTCTATTGTCGTCCTCGTTCAAGTAGAGCGCCGAGTAGGCCCTTTCGCAATATCTCTCCACAGTCACGCGCGGATCGACGCCTAGGTGTCGCCTGCGGCGTTCGTCACGCTCGTGACATCCCAGGCTAGAAGCGTGGTCGTAGGTCGGTGCCAAGTGAATCGCAATCGGTTCATCCGTGGAGGTCGTGATTCCGATTAGTCCCCAGTTCTCGTGATGACGGTCTGTGTTGCTGATCCACGCGTCAAGCATCAGGTAGCCCACGAACACCTCTGCTGCATTCGAGACGAACGGGATTGGCTGCCAACCCATCGGTACCCTTACCCTATCAAGCCCGACGACCGCGAAAACAACGCCCAAAGTGTGTTTGGAAACGCGGTACCTGGAGCGAACGGGGCCGTACCCAGGAATCAAATCAACGAGCAGTTCATTTCCGAGAACGAGGTTCGCGTTTCCCTGCAGAAAGCGCCTGGATAGGGTCGCTCGTTTTCCAAGGACGCTCGCTAACTCGTATTCCGCATGGGGAAGGCCGATCGCCTCAGCAAGTTCAGCGGCGATCTTCTCGGCCCAGTCCTCCCCGGAACCCGCCCTTGGGAATCTCACTAGTGTAATGTCCAACAAATAGATGGACAAAAGAGCAGGGTTGCCGTATACTCG
>JBBDWJ010000152.1:0-5091 GCA_040902925.1 Bryobacterales bacterium
CGCCCCAAGAGGCCGCAAACGTTTGTCCACCTAATTCGTGGACACTACACTAGCGTGGCCGCCATCGTTTCGCGCGCCGCGATCGGGTCGTTGCGGGAGATGTCGACACGCCTGGTCGCCACGTCGCGGGCGGCGTCGGCGTTCCACACGCCAAGCTCAGCGCGGAGCTGTTCGCCGTCGCGAACCAGCCTGGTGTGAGCAACCAGGTTGGCGCCCAGCATCGACGCCGCTTTGGCCGGGTCGCTCTCCCCCAGATCGAGCGACTCCGATGCGGGGATAACGGCGAAGCTTCCGCCCGCGGCGTCCAGTTCACCGACTCGCTCGATCACCGTCGCGGCCAGGCCGTCGGCATACTCTCGCGTGAACACGCCGTCCCCTAGTTCGAACGGCAATACTGCGAGGCGCATTTCTGGCGGGAGCGGCGCCGTCCATGGGAACTCCAGCCAGGAAACCAAAGGTTGCACCAGTGACGGTTGCCACGCTACAAGCGCCGGGATCAGGAGTGCGGCGGTGGCCGCCACGGCGGCGAAGGCGCGGAAAAGGAATCGCGTCCGGCGTCGTAGCAAGATCGTCCCGTCGAGCAAGCCGATGACCTCAGCAGCGCCGGCCGGGCGTTCGTCTGGATCGAGAGCCAGGCACCGCTCGACAGCGGCAGCCCAGCGGCCTCCGGCTTGCTTACGCAATTCGGAAACGACGGCCGTTGTGCGGGACTCCCGCTCGGTAAGCGCCTCCGGTGCACTGCGCGCCGCGAACGCGCGCTGCCCACTGGCAAGTTCGTACAGCACCGCGCCAAAGGAATACATGTCAGCGGCGGCGCTGGGCTTTTCCCGCGCAACAGCTCCGGGGCCATGTATTGTGGCGTGCCGATGGGGCGGGTCTCGCCCGTGAGCGTGGCTGTTTCGGCGCCGGCGCTGCGCGCGATACCGAAGTCTGTGATGACGGGCGTCGGGGCACGTCCTTTAGCTTCGACGACGATCACGTTCGACGGCTTGAGGTCGAGATGCAACACGCCTTCACGGTGGGCAGCATCGAGGCCCTCCGCGAGAGCGCGCGCCATGGCCATCGCCTCGTCGAGATTGAGCCGGGCCGTCTCGAGCCGGCAGGCGAGCGTCTCGCCTTCGAGCAGTTTCATCGAAACGAGGTCGACGCGCCCGTCCGCCGTCTCGTGGCTGGCATGGTCGTAGATGCGGCAGACGTTGGGGTGCGACACGGCGCGAGCGAGGCGGATCTCGCGCAGGAAACGGCTTCTCGCTCCAGCTTCGGCCAACCACTCCGCGCTGATGGTCTTGAGCGCTACCCGTTCATTGAGAGTAGAGTCGTGCGCTTCGTAGACTTCGCCCATCCCGCCGCGCCCAATCAGCCGAACGATCTCAAACCGGCCAGCGACGGATGCGCCAGGTTCGAACATGTCACCACTGATCGGGATACCGGCGGCCGCGGGCAGGTCCAGAGGCCCGCTGTTGTTGAATTCAGCAAGCAGAGCTTCGACTTCGCGGCGCAATTCGGCCTCGTTACCGCAGGCGCTCGCAAGCAAGGCCTCGCGCTCGGCCTCCGTCGACTCGCAGGCTTCGAGGAAGATGTCCCTAGCCCGGTGCTGCAGCTTGTGATCCACCGCCTTGCCTCAGCTCCCTATGTAGGAACGCTCGACCGTATTGCCAGCGCCGCCGGACGGTGCGTTCGCCGAGCTCGAGCTCCTGAGCCACTTCCTTCTCGGACATGCCCAAGTAATGGCGAAGCATTGCTACACGGTGTGCAACGTCGTCGACATCTTGCAGCTTGTCCATCGCGTTAGCGACGGCGATAAGCTCATCTAAATCGAGCGCGGTTGTGTCGGCCACTGGTTTTGACTCGATCGAAACACGCTCAAAGTCCCGCCCGCGCTTGGCTGCCTTAGCTTTCTTGGCATAGTCAATTAAGACATTCCGCATCGCTTTCGCGGCAACCGCAAAGAAATGGACACGGTTTTCAAACTTGGGTCTCGACTCACCGAATAGCCGCAAAAGGCTTCGTGAACAACCGCAGTTGTTGAAGCGTATGTTCCTGGCGCTCTTTGCGCATATAGGAAGCGGCTATGCGTTTGAGTTGCGGATAAAGGATTTCAAGCAGTTCGCCTTCCGCCCCTCGGTCCCGGTCGGCGACGCGCCTAAGAAGTGATGTAATCTGACCCGACTTATCGAAAGGCACAAGTGCCTAGAATCATACCACCGCCAGACAAAGTCTCCGAGGTTCCGAGCCAAAAACGTCGGGGAAATTTTTAGGTTTGTAGGGCAACGGGCAGAGAACCGGTTGGGATGAGTCCTATTAGGCCATGTTTTGCGATAAGGGGGGAAAGGACGCGGCAAAGACGGATACGGCTGGCCTAGCGTGATGAGCAAATACTATGCACCAATGTGCCCTGCCTTGGCGTCTGAAACACCCCGGCCCATTGGGGGATGGTCCAGGTTGAGATGGGATGCGTCAGGCCGGCTACACCTCTTTGGGCAGCACGTAAGGCGCGCGGTACTCGCGCGTGAGGTACTGGTTGGCCTCGTCGTCGTTGACGAACCGCTCCGTCTTGGGATCAAAAACCAACTGCCGCCCCAGGCGATAGGAAATATTCGCCTGATGCGCCAGCGCCGCCGACAGGTGGCCCTCCTGAACGTCGCAGTATTGATCCTCGACCTTGCGCGACCGCACGCACGCAACGAAATTCTCGAAGTGGTTGACCACCGGCTCCTCAACAATTGCGGGGCCCGGTTTGTACTCCACCTGCGGGAAGCTGGCGCGATTCACCCGCTCATCGACGCCGGCCTCGGTGACGTCAGGACGGCCCGAGCGAGCCGAAAACTCCCCAATCGCCGTCTCCCAGCCATCGTCCGTGGACTGCAGATAGCCTTTGTCGGTGAAGTAGATCAGTCCGGCGCCCGTCTTCGGCGAATAGACGTTCGTAAGTTCCATGTCCAGCAACGTACCGTCCGCGTATTCGAACGTCGCGTTCTGCACGTTGGGCGTCTGCTGATCGGAATCCCACACATGGACGCCGCCCCAACTATGAATTTTTACCGGGTGAACCTTCTTGCCCAAACCCCAACGAGCCAAGTCAAGGCTGTGAACCGCCGAGTTGCCGACGTCAGTGGTTGAGGTATCCCAGAAAAAATGCCAGCCGTAGTGGAAGCGGTTGACGTTGAAAGGCTGATACTTGGTCGGCCCCAGGTAGAGATCCCAGTTGACCCCCTCGGGAATCGAAGCTTCCTGCTTGTGTCCGATACTGCCGCGCGGCTTAACGATGTTGATCTTGGAGCGATAGACCTTGCCAAGCTGCCCGTCGTTGAGCAGGCGCATCGCGGCCCGCGTATTCCCTTCGCTCCGGCTTTGCAGCCCCGCCTGCACGATGCGCTTGTATTTGCGCGCCGCTTCGACCATCTTGCCGCCTTCTTCGATGGTGAACGAGACCGGCTTTTCGACGTAGACGTCCTTGCCCGCCTGGCAGGCCCAGATCGTCATCAGCGCGTGCCAGTAGTCAGGCGTCGCGATCGAGACGGCGTCGAGGTCTTTGCGCTCGAGCAGCTTGCGGATGTCGACCTCGGTGTCGGGCCGGTGGCCGGACTTTTCCTCGACTTCTTTGACAGCAGCGGGAAACAGGCGCTCATCGACGTCGCATAGCGCCACGATGCGGGCGTTCTTCATTTCGGAGAAAGCTTCGATGTGCGCCCGGCCGCGGCCGTGAAAACCGACCACGGCGACATTGACGCGCTCGTTAGGGCTGTCCTGTGCCCGGCCGATCTGCATCGCCGGAGCAGCGAAAGTGGCCGCCAAAGCCGCCTTTTTTACAAATTCCCGCCGAGTCGTGGATCCCATGAGCAAAAACTCCTGTTCTTGCCGGTCACTCTACCAGATTCAGGCCGAAGCGGCGATAAGTGAATACTCGTACCGTGCGTATACGGATTGCCCGCACGCCAACAGGCAACGCGAAACGCTTACAATAAGTCCACGGGCGTGTAGCTCAGTTGGATAGAGCGTCTGGCTTCGAACCAGCAACACCACGCCGCCGCACAACGCGCCGTTTCGATTCAACAGCTTAGACAGCACTGAGGTTAAAACAGTGCATCTGGTTAGGCTGTTCGAGACGTTCACGCGGGAGCGCCAATTCCTTCACAACGTCACTCCGAAAACGCTGCGATGGTACGAATGTTCGTGGACTGCGTTCGGCAAGCATCTGCCAGCCGATCTCGACGCAGGCGAGCTAACCAACGCCCATTTAAAGACTGCAACGATTGCGTTAGCATCGAACGGTCTGAGCGCTATCAGCGTCAACACGTACACGTGCTGTATCAATGCCTTTCTACGTTGGCTTGCTGACGACGGACACACACCGAAGCGTCTGCGAATCGCTCGACTCAAAGAGCCCGCGCTCCGGCCTGTAACCCTGAAGGCTCAGCACGTGCGATCCGTGCTGAAGTGGCAGCCGAAGGCGCGCGAGTATAAGCGCCTGCAAGTCCTGATGCTGCTGCTGCTCGATTGCGGCCTACGAATCAGCGAAGCATTGACGCTAGAACGCTCCGGCGTGGACTTCGAGCAATCGACAGTTAGCGTGATGGGCAAAGGTCGAAAGGCGAGAACGGTCCCGATCAGTAACGCAATGCGAAAACGGCTTTGGGTTTGGCTGAAGTCGCACGAACACGCAACGGTGTTTCCGAACCGTGAAGGCGGGCCGCTCACGGAACGCTACGTGCATCATGCGATGCAGCGCGCAAGGGATTCGATCGGCATTGCGAAGGGGCAGCGATTCTTTCCGCATGGCCTTCGGCATACGTTCGCGGTGAGCTATCTACGGGCCGGTGGAGACGTGTTCCGATTGCAAAGGATCTTGGGGCATTCAACGTTGGAAATGACGCGCCGGTACGTTCACTTGCAAACGGCAGACTTGACAGCGGTCCATGACAGGTTTAGCCCGTTGACGCAACGCTAGAAAAAAAAGGCTCCCAAGGTCCATGCGCGGAACCTGAGAGCCCTTTCGCGTTGAACGGCTGACGGAAACAGCCGGTCAAAAGTAGAAGGTGGGGCGCCCGCCATGCGAGAAACGAACGCCCCTTTGGCCGCTGGAGAACGGCC
>JBBDWJ010000153.1:0-4776 GCA_040902925.1 Bryobacterales bacterium
AGCCGACTTTCAGTCGTAAATCAACCCACCGCCTTTCAGGCGGTGGTTGTTTAGTAGGCCTCGCCGTTGCAAGCCCCGCTGCGCCGCGGCCGGGCGCTTACCGGACGCCCGGTTCTTGCGGCGAACCTGTCGGCCGCGAGCTTGCGCTGGCGCTCTCGGTCGAGCCGATCGCTTCACCCGAGACCACCAATTCGACGCGCCGGTTCTGCTGGCGGCCCGTCGAATTGTCATTTGTTGCCACGGGCTTGGCTTCGCCGTACCCGCGTACGGCCAAGATATCTTTCGAAGCGATTCCCTGCTCAACCAGGTAGGTTTGAACGGATTGGGCGCGGCGCTCGGAAAGCTGCTGGTTGTATTCATCGGTGCCCGTGCTGTCGGTATGGCCTTCGATCTCCATGTGCAGCCCCGGGTAGGCCATCAGAATGCCCGAAATCTTGGCAAGCTTCTCGCGTGCTCCGGGTTTGAGCGTGGCCTTATCGACGTCGAACAACACGTCGGACATGTTCACGATGAGGCCGCGCGCGGATTCGCGCGTCTCAAGAACCACGTTGAGCTGCTCTTGCAGGCGGTCCCGCATGGCAGCCTGCTCGCGTTCAGCTTGTTCGCGCAGACGGTTGGCCTCGTTGGCGGCCATCTGCGCTCGCTGCGCTTCGAGTTGCGCGGCTTCCTGTTGGCGCATCGCCGCGGCGCGAGCTGCTTCGGCATCCGCGCGCTCGCGCGCCGAGCGTTGCGCCGCGAGATCGGCCTCAGCGCGGGCGCGTTCCGCGGTTAAACGGGCTTCTTGCGCGGCCGCTCGCCCACGTGCTTCGCGTTGTGCTTCGGCCTCGGCGAACTCACGCAGCCGGGTCTGTTCCTCAGCCCGGGCGCTCGCCTCGGCTTCTCTTTCAGCCGCCTCGCGACGTTCCTGAGCGAGCCGTTCCTCGTCCTGTCGCTGGATCGCGATCAGGCGGGCGTCCTCAGCGGTCTGCACGGCCTCTCGCGCCATCATGACGATCGATTTTTCACGCGCTTTGCGGCTGAGATAATCCTCGGCCTGCTGCAGCGCGGTTTGTGCTTTCTGATAGCTCTCGGCCGCATATTGGTCTGCTCCCGCAAAGCGCGCTAGTTCAACGGCGTTTCGCGCCTCATAGAGCTCCAATGGCACTTTCTTATCCAGAACGCGCGTGGTCACGGTCTGGCTTGGGTCCATAACGTACTGACCGCGCTTCAGAAGTTCGTATTTCGCATCCACGACTTCGACTTTGCCGCGCGTGTCGTCGCGAATGATGTTCTCCATGACGACGACGTCGCTGGGCTGCGAAACGGCAAAATATGGCTCGGCGGTGACGATGAGGCCGAATGCCTGCAGTTCCGTGGTGACGTTCAGCTTGCTTTTGTCGCCGTTCAACAGGACCTCGCCCAGGTTGGTGGCTCTGCCTTCCGGCGTGATCGCCCACATCACGTAGGTCAGGTACTCGGGCCCGTACCGCGTCGCGGGCGCCAGGTCGTCAAATTCGATTTCGATTTCGATATAGCCTTGTTTGCTTTCGACTTTGGCCTCCGCGCGCGCTTCAGGCAGCAAGGTTGTTCCCTGCATATCAACCTTTGTCGCTCCGCCGCGATGACGATAATTCACCGCCTTGGTCGTGCGCGACACGACGGTCACGCGGAACACCGGCGCTTCACCGGGTCCGGACAACTCGACGTTCTGCTGTGTGGGATTGGGTGCTGTGACCTGAGCCGGTGCGATTGTGGTGCATGAGGCTAACAGCGCAAAAACAACTGGTGATAGATAACTTCTCATAAAAATCTTTCCCCCGCCGGAACTTGTTTCAGTGTCGATAAACGCAGTTAAATCGACGTCTTGGTGGCTCCCTTACGGGCTCGTAGATTGGAACCGCCCGTGAGCGTTCCTGTTACCGCGGCTTCTGGTGGGTTTTCGTACATTGCCGCGCCGAAACCCGCCTCACAACAGCGCTGCGGTGGTCCGATTGCTCATTGACGTTGTTGCTGCCGGCTCCCGCAACTTCGTCGAGGCTAAGTGCTGAAATTGCTCGCGGCAGACCCAGCCTTCCGACAGCGTCTTTGTAGAGGGGTTGAGAGGTGTACAATTGTACAAGATGGAATATTTAGTGATTGATACGTCCGCGTTGCTTGCGGTGTTGTTGAACGAGCCGGAGCGGTCATCTCTCATCAATCTGACGAAAGGACACGGGCTTGTCGCCGCTCCCTCTCTGCCTTGGGAAGTTGGTAATGCTCTGGTCGCAGGTGTCCGACGCAAACGTCTAAGGTTGGAGGCTTTGATCGAGGCTTGGGGTAACTACCGTCGTGTTCCGCTTCGTTTTTCGGAGATTGTTGCGGAGCGTGCACTGGAGATTGCAGTCGAGTTCAGAGTGTATGCCTACGATGCCTACGTCCTTGAGACGGCGCGAGCGGAACGGTTGCCGCTCCTTACGCTTGATCGTGGGCTCGCCCGTGTTGCCAACCAATTGGGCTTGACCTTGCTGGAGGTGGAATCATGAAGGTCTATAGCTATTCTGAAGCCCGGCAGCAACTAGCCGAGTTGCTCAACCGCGCCCGGCGGGAGGGGCAGGTTGAGATTCGGCGGCGCGATGGGCAGACTTTCGTCGTGCGCCCGATCGCGCGAAGCGGGTCACCGCTGGATGTGCCCGGAGTGGACACGAGCTTTGCGCCGGGGGAAGTCGTGAAGCTGGTGCGCGAGAGCCGCCGGTCGACAGGGAGGTTTGTCAAAGGCGGTGTTCGGCGGGGCCGTTCGGAGTGAGGCTGAGCTTCGAAACACGTGCCGCTCATGGAGGACAGGCTACGCTGTCCATTGGCGCCCTCAGATGTGGAACAGTTTGCTTGCGATGAGGCCGCGTATGTTGGCTTTTTCCTGGTCGCTGGCGTAGTCGAACATCAGCTCGAAGACTTCGATCGCCGCGCTGAACTCTTCGCTGTTGTGGCCCAGGCCGCCCCAGACGATGCGGTCGGGGCCGAAGGCATCGTAGGCCTTTTGCACGATGGGCTTGGCGTCGCGAAACGGCTGGCCTTGCTTCGAGGAGTAGCGCCAGCCGGAAAACTTCAAGTAGGTGCGCGGGAGTTTGGCTAGCTTCAACACTTCGGCGTAGTCGGCGGGCGTGCCCATTCCAGCTCTGCCGATGTGGTCGAGGATTACCGGCACGTCATCGAATTCGTTGGCCAGGCGGCCGATCCCTGGCGCGAACCAAGGCGTGAAGTGCATCTGAATCGCGATGTTGAGCTGGCGGGCTTTTCTCCAGGTATCTTTCATTCGCGGATCGGCCAAGTCGCGGTCTTTGATGGCCCCGGTTTTTGCCGGCGGCGCTCCACGCCCTCGCATTTCATGAATGCGCATCGCAACGATGCGGCCCGGGTTGCGCGCGACGATTTCTTCCATGCGTCCGGGAGTTTCGGGCGCGATCGGATCGAACAAACAGGTACCTTTGAACAAACCCGGCGTAGGCTCGTTGGCGAAGCAGTATTCGAGGTAGCGGTGATCGTCCTGGTAGGGCTCTGGATGGACTATGACCACGTGGTCGATTTTGGATTCGGCGAGGAAGGTTTTGTAATCCGCGAGATCGGCGGCCGGCGGCTGGTACGGCGCGTCAGGATGATAGGGGAAACGGGTTTGGTCTTTTGCGAATAGATGGATGTGGGTGTCGATGAGAAAGCCCGGCGGGCGCGCTGCCGCGTGCGCCGCGGCCATCGTTGCGGTGGCCAGAAACGTGCGGCGGGTGATTGGCATGCGGGCAGTGTATCACGCGGAAGAAGTGGGACAGACAATCCTGTCTGTCTCTGGAGTGGCCATTGGTACGCGGCAAGCCTCATGCCACACATCGTTGCTCCTTCCTTCTGCGGGGTTCCACTTCGCCTAGTTAACTCTTAGCGACTTTGTTACGTCGACCTGAGCGGCGCGCCACGCCGGTACACAACTCGCGGCGACGGTTTTGACGAACAACGTTGCCGCAAGGTTTGGCAGCCCGTTTTCAGCGGTCTTTGAAAGCGAACACGCGACTCGGAACTAGGCATAAGAGAAGCCCGCTTGAAGCGGGCTGAGGGAAGGGCACACGGAGGCGTTATACCGGCCGTGAACGATCGGCCTGAAGCGGCTGCGCCGGGTAAGGTCCGTGAACGGGCCTGCCAGTCCCAACCAGACTCTTGCGTTGGGTCGTTCCTCAGACGGTTTCCAACAGGCCAGGATAGACAGGTCTGTCCACTATTTCAGGATCTCGCGGGAGATCACGAGGCGCTGCACTTCGCTGGTTCCTTCGCCGATGGTCATCAGCTTCGCGTCGCGGTAGAACTTTTCGACGGGGTAGTCTTTGATGAAGCCGTAGCCGCCGTGAACTTGCACAGCTTCGTTGGCTACGCGCACCGCGGTTTCGCTGGCGAACAGCTTGGCCATCGACGAGGCGCGCGTTACAGGCTTGCCTTGATCGGCGAGCGCGCCGGCTTGATAGGTGAGCAGGCGGGAGGCCTCGATTTCGGTGGCCATGTCGGCGAGTTTATGACGGATCGCCTGAAATTCGGCGATCGGCTTGCCAAACTGCTGGCGCTGCTTCGAATAGCTCAAGGCGGCTTCGTAAGCGCCCTGGGCTATGCCCACCGATAGCGCGGCGATCGAGATGCGCCCTCCATCGAGAATCTTCATCGCGCCAATGAAACCCTCGCCGCGCTTGCCGACGAGGTTTTTCTCGGGAATGGCGCATTCGCGGAACAGCACTTCGGTCGTTTCGCTGGCGCGCATGCCGAGCTTGTCTTCCTTGCGGCAGATTTCGA
>JBBDWJ010000153.1:4786-13382 GCA_040902925.1 Bryobacterales bacterium
TTCGATCACGAACGCGGAAATGCCGGAGTGATGCTCGCCGGGGTCGGTGACCGCCATGGCCACGCAGACATCGGCCTTTTGGGCGTTGGTAGTGAAGGTTTTCGATCCGTTGAGAATCCAGCGGCCGTCATCGAGCTTCGCTGTGGTGCGCGTGCCGGCGGCGTCGGAGCCCGCTTCGGGCTCGGTGATCGACCAGCAGCCAATCCACTCGCCGCTGGCCAGCTTGGGAACGTAGGCGCGGCGCTGCTCGTCGTTACCGTGCTGGTAGATATGATTCGTACATAGCGAGACGTGGGCGGCGACGATCAGCGCCACCGACGGGTCGACCCGCGCCAGCTCTTCGATCGCGACCGCGTAGTCCACGTATCCCATGCCGGCGCCGCCGAGGTCCTCGGGGAACACGATACCCAGGATGCCGAGCTTGCCGAGCTGCTTGACCACGTCCATCGGAAACGTTTGGGCCTCGTCCCACTCCATGATGTGCGGACGAATTTCGGATTGCGCGAATTCGCGCAGCGTCCGGCGCAACTCGATCTGTTCGGGGGTGAGTTCAAAATCCATCGACGACAAGCCTCGGGCATGCGGCACCGTTTGTGCTGCATTCATTATCCAACACACTGAATGGCAGGCACATGAGCACTGCCCCGCAGGAAGCCTCAGAGGTTGTTCGTTCTAGGTTGTAACTCCCAAGCGATTCCCGGAGTCTTATCCGACGCTACGACCATTTTGGTGAGCAGCAGTAATCCGATCGATTCTTTGGATAGAAGCGTCAAGACGGTACAATAAATAGAGTGCGAACATTCACCGTAGTCTCAACCACGATTTTGTTGGCCATTGTGGGCTTTTCCGTGTGGGGAGCGCCGGTGGATCCTCCGCTGGAAGGTGTGCCCAACGTCGTGTTGATTACGGTCGACACGCTGCGGGCGGATCACGTCTCGAGCTACGGGTACCATCTGAAAACCACGCCGAACATCGATCGGCTGGCATCGGAAGGGGTGCGCTTCGATCGCGCCTATTCGACCATTCCCCTGACCGGACCGTCGCATTTCTCGATGTTCACGAGCCGCTACCCGCAGGAGCATGGCGCCCGCATCAATGGCGTGGCGGTTCCGGAAAACTCCAAGTGGTTGGCTCTGCCGCAGATTCTTCGCAAGTTCGGCTATCAGAACGCGGCGTTCGTGAGCGCCTGGCCGCTGACTTCGCGGCTGACCGGTTTGGGCCGCTGGTTTGATCACTACGATGAGGATTTGACGCGCAGCTATCGCGTTTTTACGTCGACCCGTTTCGCCGAGGACGTTACACCGCGGACGATCGCGTGGCTTAAGGGCAACTCCAAGAAGCCGTTCTTCCTGTGGGTGCATTATTTCGATCCGCACGAACCCTATCACCTGCGAGAACGGTTTGCGTCGCCCGAGAAAATTGGCGAGCCCGCGTCGGGATTGCCGCCGCAAGGCGCGGAAATGGCGGACCGTGTCCGTCGCTATGATTCCGAAGTTGGCTACATGGATCACTACGTCGGCCAGTTGCTCGCCAGGCTCGACGATCTCGGATTACGCGACTCGACGCTGGTGGCGCTGACTTCCGACCACGGGGAAAGTCTCGGCGAACACGGCTATGTCGGGCATGGCCGCCGCCTGAGCGAGAATGTCGTGCGTGTGCCGCTGATCTTTCGCTATCCGGAGAAAATCAAGGCGGGCCAAGTGATCAACGAGAACGTGTCGTTGTTGGATTTGACGCCGACAGTGCTAGAGTTGACGGTCGCCGACCGCATCACCCAGGAGCAGGTGCCGATCTCATTCGCCGGCCTGAGCCTGGCGCCGGCGATGACCATCGGCGAAAAGCTGCCGCAGCGGCCAATCCGGTACGTCACCTTTGCGGGCAAGAAGGCGTTCGCGCCGCGCTGGCTTTCGTGGATGTGGGTGCCCAATGAAAACCGTATGCCGCTGCGTTTGGGCATGACCGAAGGCCACAACAAGATGGTCTGGTCGCCGCGCCCCGAGGAGTTGACGGTCTACGATCTGAGCGAAGATGAGGACGAACTGAACCCCGACGTCTTCGCGAAGAACGACCGCACCTACAAACAGGAGACACCCGTTATCCAACGCTGGTTCGATTCGACTAATATCGAGGACGCTGAAACCAAATTAAGCGAGCGCGACGCCGAGATTCTCAAGAGCCTGGGCTACGTGCAGTAGATCCGTGCAGTAGATCTCTGTCGCTTGCGATAACCTCTCACTACTTGCAGTAGAATTGACGCTGGCCTTGAGTGCCTCCGGTCTCGCGGCGAAGAACCGGCGGGAGTGCTGGCCCTCACTTGCCCGGCACGAGTTTCGGTCCTCGCGTAGTTCTAATCAGCCACTGGTCATGACGAATCGCATCGTTCGAGGCAACCTGTTTCATCGCAAAACGCGGACGCTGATGACGATCCTGGCCGTCGCGGTCGAGGTCGCCATGGTGTTGTTGATTCTTGGGCTCTCCGACGGGCTGGTCGAGGAATCGGCGCATCGCAGGCGGGGCATCGGCGCAGACATCATCATCAGCTCGTCAAGCGCCTCGACGATCAGCGCAGGCGGCAACGGGTTGCCGGAATCGCTGATAGCCGAGATCGAAACGATGCCCGAGGTGGCTCTCGCCGCGGGAACCACGATGGTTCTCCCGACGAACCTTCAAACCATCACCGGCATCGACTGGGAACGGTTCGAGCGCATGGCCGGCGGCGTGCGTTTTCTTGAGGGCGGCCCTTTTGAGGGCCCTGACGACGTCATCATCGATTCGATTTACGCCGAGCAGACCAAACCCAAGATCGGCGGCACGTTGCGGTTCCTCAATCATGACTTCCGATTGGCCGGCATCGTTGAGACCGGCAAGATGAGCCGCATCTTCATTCCGTTGACGACGATGCAGAAGCTGATGGGGTGGCAGGACGACTTGAGCCAAATCTACGTTCGCCTCAAGGATTCAGGCCAGACCGAGGCCGTGATGGCGCGTCTCAAGGAAAAGCTGCCCGACTACAGGGTCCGGTCGATGGAAGAGTTCATCGCTATGTTCTCAGCTCAGACGCGCGATATGGCGTCGAGCTTCATCGGCGCGATCATGGGCATCGCCGTGTCGGTGGGATTCCTGGTCGTACTGCTTTCAATGTATACCGCCGTGCTCGACCGCACGCGCGATATCGGTATTTTGAAATCGCTGGGTGCTTCACCGGCCTACATCGTCAACATTTTTATTCGCGAGACGCTCTGGATGACCGCTGGGGGCGTCGTGGTAGGGGCTTTGATCACCTGGGCGGCACGGGCGGCGGTGGAGCAAATGTTCCCGCTGGTGACGATTTTGACCCTCAACGACCACCTCGTTTGGGCCGTAGCGATCGCCGTCGTGGGGTCGGTTGGCGGCGCGCTCTACCCGGCCATGCTCGCGGCGCGCAAGGATCCCATAGCCGCGCTGAGTTACGACTGACGGCCAGCCGCAGCGGCTGCCTGGGCCACAATCCCTGCGCCGGGTTGGCCGCGGTGACCCATCGCGCGCCGGTTGGGGTAGGCGTTTCCCCCTAACTCTCCCTTCGAAAAGCGCCGGCCGGGTTTTGATCGGGAAAGATCCTGAGGAACCCGCTTTCCCGCCGCTACGTCCTATTGATCCCCGGCCGGTTTGGGATAATGAAAAAGAGGCCGAACCGGCCAAAAGGAGCGGATGGAATGAAAACGATACACACGGCCGTTATCCTCGGTTTGCTGTTGAGTTGTTCGCTGTTAACGGCCGACACGCTGCGTCTCAAGAACGGCGCCGCGCTGTCCGGCACTTACCTGGGCGGCGACACGCGCCAAGTGAAGTTTCTGGGACCCGACGGCGGCATGAAGTCTTATAGCGTCTCCGACATTTCGGGGATCGATTTCACCGCCGGGGAAGCGGCCGCGAGCGCCGCGCAAGCGTCCGCCGCTAGCACTGCTTCGCATTCTTCCTCCGCATCCTCGACGTCCAATGCTTCCTCGACGCCTGCCGCGACCCGGTCGATAGCGGCGGCGCCCGTAGTAGAGGCCGCCACGATTCCAGCGGGCACCACGATCACGGTGCGTTTGATCGACGCGATTGATACGGATGTGACCGGCGCCGGCGAACGTTTTCGCGCCAGCATCGATGATCCCGTGGTCATCGACGGCAAGGTTGTCGTACCGCGCAACGCCGATGCGACCGTGCAGGTGATGCGCGTCGAGCAGTCCGGCAGGATTTCCGGCAGTGACGAGATCGCACTGAAGCTCTACAACGTCACGATCAACGGGAGGCCGTACGAAATTGCCACCGAGTACGCCGAGGTGAAGGGCGAAGGCCAAGGCAAGAAGACGGCCAAGACGACGGCGGTTACAACCGGCGTTGGAGCCGCGCTTGGAGCAATCCTTGGAGGCGGCAAGGGAGCCGCGATTGGCGCCGGCGCCGGCGCCGCCACGGGCGTCGCGGTCTCCGCGGCTCGCGGAAAGACGCTGCGCATTCCCTCGGAGACGCGCTTGGATTTCGAGCTGCGCGCCCCGCTGCCGGTGAACTAGGCCCGGTCACTACGCTTCGAAGACCGTGCTGCCGGCCCAAGGTTGCCGCCGCGCACCGGAGTTCAGCGATCGAGCAGCCTCCGGTCAACCGTTTGGAGGCTGACCGGACAGATTCCCGCGGGCCACCGCGCTTGCTCTGTTTTGGGGGCGCTCTGCGCGGCGAACATCGCGGAGGCTGTGGATTCATGAGCACCTGTTTCGCGAGCACAACGGTGCGACCCTGGCCGAAGACCGCGTCCAGTACGCAGTGCCCGGGGGCTCTCTGATCAACCGCATGCTGGTCGCGCCGGACCTCGCGAGAGTCTTTCGCTACCGCCGCGAAAGGCTCGTGGAGTTGTTCGGAGAAGCTCCTCGGGCCAGCCGGAATAGATCGCGGCTATACTGAACCGGAGAGAGTCGAGCAGCCTGGCTGTTGAGGGCTGACGAGGTCTCGCGAACGTTTCACCCATTAGCCAACCTTGAGCGTTTTTCTTGCATCACCTTCCTGATCAAAATTTGTTTCGTTTGTTGCGGCTGAGGCCGGGCTGGATCGAATTCACGGTCCAGGTCAGTTCTTCGCTGGTCTTAGCCGGTCTCGGGTTGATCGCGGTATCGGTGGTCTCGGCTCAAGTTCCCGCTGGCAAACACAGCGAAACGACAGCGCGACAGGAAGACCAGTCGCGTGGTGCAGCCTCTGAAGCCGCACAGGCTTCGGCCGAAGGCCCCGGCGCTGGCGCCTCGTCCGCCGAGGCAGTTCCTGCCGACGACATTCCCGTCGATACCGCTGCTGCCGGCACGGTTCCAGGCGACGCCGCGCCTGTCGAACCGGCGGCTGCCGACGTCCGGCAGCGCACCCAGCTCAACCTGTTGGGGCGCACCGATACTTCGAGCGGCGAGAGTCGGCGCAACGAGAACGTCCAGTTCAACCTCGTCGACAACAACGCCCTCAAGGAACTGAACATTCGCCTCGGGACCAGCGCCACGATCATCGACCGTTTCGAGCCGGACCGCCGCTACTACGGCGCTGAATTTGGGAATCCGCCGACCTCTCCCGTCCACACGACGATACCTTCCGGGGCGGGCGTTCACGGCAGCGTGTTCCTGCGGCATCAGAACAGCGCCACCAGCGCGCGGTCCTACTTTCAGGTGGGCGATGTCCAGCCGGCTCGCGAAAACGGCTATGGGTTCCAGTTCACGGCCCCGGTATGGCGGGGCGGTCATTTCGTAGTCGATGCGTATCAGAAGCGGTCGCGCGGCAACGTCAATGGCAATGTGCTCGTGCCCACGCCCGATGAGCGCACGCCGCTGGCCACCGATCCGGCGACGCGCGAAGTTGTGCAGCGCTTTCTTTCCGCCTACCCCGTAGCGCTTCCTAACCGCACCGACATCAATCCGCGCGCGCTCAACACCAACTCCCTGCAGGAAATTGACGACGATAGCATCAGCCCGCGCCTCGAGCAGGCGATCGGCGGCCGCGACAGGCTGTTCTTGCGCTATGACCTGATCTTTCAGACCGTCGATGCGTTCCAGCTTGTTGCCGGGCAGAATCCTGACGCCGACATCAAGTCGCATCGCGCCACGATGACTTGGAACCGGCAGTGGACGGCGTCCACGCAGACCGACGTTTCGATGGCGTTCGACCGGCTGCGCACGCTGTTGGTGCCGGCGGAAGACGCAGTTGGCACGTACGTATCGACCGGCGGGCTCACCGCGCTGGGGCCTGCAGGGTCAATCCCCATCGACCGTGCACTGAACTCGTTCCGCTACGGCGCGCGGATTCAGCAGACGCGAGGAAAGCATTTGTGGCGCGGCGGCGTCGAAATGCTGCGGCGGCAATTGAACGGCGTCGAAACCGACGTCCATCGCGGCTTTTTCTCGTTCGGCAACGACTTTGGGCGCGACTCGATCACGAATCTGCGCCTGGGGACTCCGACGCAGCACATTGTTTCGATCGGGGATGTACATCGCGGATATCGCAACTGGGATTTTCAATTCTTCGCCGCCGACAACTGGCGCGTGAGCTCGCGGCTGACGCTGCAGTTGGGCTTGGGCTATCACCCGGTCACCGCGCCTTACGAAATCAACGGCCGCGACCGGTTCGCGTACGATTGCGATTGCAATAACTTCGCGCCGCAGTTCGGATTCGCTTACCGGCTATCGGACCGCTGGGGGGTAGTGCGCGGGGCTTATGGCCTGCAATACGGGCAGATCTATCCGGTAACGTTTCAGCAGATTCGCCTGGCGCCGCCGGGCAACCTGAAAATCGTTGTTCCGGCGCCGGATCTGGTCGATCCGTTGGCAAGCTACGATCCCAACGACCCGAACGTTCTACCCACGACGTATATCCTTGACGAAAATCTCGCCACGCCCTACTCGCATCAGTACAACCTGAGTTGGGATCTGGAGTTGGCGCGCGATTGGAACCTGCAGCTCGGCTACGTCGGCAGCCGTTCGCACAAGCTGCTGCTGATGTGGTACACGAACCGTTCGCATCCGGTGGAAGGCATTCCGCAAACCTCGGCGACGGTGAATCTTCGCCGCGACGTGCCGGGATTCGCCGAGATCCGCCGCGTCATCAATGGCTCGATCGGTTATTACGATGCCGCGCGTGTTTCGCTGATCATGCCGCGGCGCGCCGGGCTTTCCATGCAGGCGAGCTACTGGTTCAGCAAGGCGATCGATCTGGGCAGCAGCTACACGAACACGGGTTACGACGCTGACTCGCGGCTGTCGCGCAGCCAGTCGGAGTTCGACCAGTTCGGCGACATGAAGGGCTTGAGCGACTTCGATCAGCCGCACGCGTTTTTGTGGACGGCCTCTTACGAGACGCCGGCGCTGCGCCAGGGCGGCTGGGCGGGAAGAATTTTTGGCAACTGGCAGTTGGCGAGCGTCGTGCTTCTGAAGCCAGGCACGCCGTTCAGCGTTATCTCGGCATCGGACGCGCCGGGGTTCGGCAACGTCGACGCCAACGGAGGCGACCGGCCGAATCTTCTCGACGTGTCGATTCTCGGGCGCACCATCGGCGACCCCGACACTTCCGCGCAGCGGCTCCCGGCCGCGGCTTTCTATTTCATGCAGCCGACTGATCTGCGAGGCAACCTCGGCCGCAACGTTTTTCGAAAGGGCGGCATTAGCAACGTGAACGCCTCGATCTCGCGCACCTGGAGCCTGAGCTCGGAGAAGCGCCTCACGTTTCGGGCCGAGTCGATCAACCTGTTCAACACGCCGCAGTTCGCAGAGCCGGGCACGAGCCTGGGCCTGCCGAATTTCGGGCAGATTACGAATACTTTGAATGATGGGCGGACGTTTCAGTTTCTGCTGCGGTTTGGGTTTTGAATGTCAATAAAGATTCGCTTTCCCCGTCGCAAGGTCCCGATCTAAAGTAGCCCAAGTCGTTCTAGATCGGGCAAAGTCCACCGCGCCTGATCAGCGACCATTCTGCGCAGAGTTTTGGGCGGAAAAGTGTCGCCCGGCCGGTGGACAGAGACGGTCACACGCCGCCCGTCTGGGTGATAGTAGCGTTGGTGACTGCCGACTTGCGAGCGACGAAAGAAACCATCTCGGAGGAGAGCGTTGATCAACCGTCGAGCGTTGAGCGATCGCAAACGCGACCAATCGATATCACTCACGCCGTTACGGCGACGAGCGGCTCGGCGGAACCTTCGACTTCCTCGGGGATCGATTCTCCGTCTTCGATGAGCTCGTTGACGATCATCTGGACGACTTCTTGAATGTGACGCAGGGCTTCTTCGCGCGTCTCGCCCCAGGTTGCCGCCCCCTGAACGCCGAGCGCGGGGCAATGAGCCGACCAACGATCTTCATCCGGCTCGACCACGACCTGGAAAACGTATTTTTTCATCTCGGCGGTTTGTTGACACTAAGTCTGCATGGACTCCTAAAATGGAATATACCACGCCGTCTCAGATCCGATCGGACGCCTTCTGGCCGTAAAGGCATTTGTGTTTTTTGCGCTTCGAGCGACGCCGTGGACGCCTGCTACTTTGAGGCGGCCGGCGAACTCGGCGCGGAGATCGCGCGCCGGAACTACAGTCTCGTCTACGGCGGCACCAGCGTCGGCCTGA
>JBBDWJ010000153.1:13392-32653 GCA_040902925.1 Bryobacterales bacterium
CCGTACACGCCGAATGCGGGCATGTGATCGGGATCATCCCCGAGGCGATTCGTGACATGGGTATCGCCTATGAAGCGGCCGACGAGCTCATCGTGACGCGCACGATGGGCGAGCGCAAGGCGGCGATGCACGCCCGCTCCGAGGCGTTTGTCGTCTTACCGGGCGGCTTCGGCACGCTCGAGGAATTCTTAGAGATTCTCACCCTGCGCCAATTGAAGTATCACGAAAAAGCGATCGTGCTGCTCAACGTGAACTCGTTTTTTGATCCGCTGATCGAGCTGTTTGCGCATCTCTATACCGAGCGCTTTGCGCGCGCCGAGCACCAGGCGCTCTATCATGTCGCCGGGACAGCCGCCGCGGCGCTCGAGTACATCGATAGCTATCGCCCCGTGAGCCAGCCCGACAAGTGGTTTCCCTCCACGCGCTGAGTTCTCGCGTTTGCCTGACCTTCCGCGCCTATCTGGTCGAATACCTCAAGCGGCATCCCAAAGTCCACCAAAAGATGACCTTTCTCGTGCGGCACTTGCAGCCGACCGAATTGGGGCTTCCGATCGAGATTTGCGTTTTTAGCAACGATCAGGAGTGGGCGAACTACGAAGGGATTCAGGCCGATATTTTCGATCACATATTCGCGTCCCTAACGGAGTTCGGGTTACGGCCGTTCCAAAGCCCCACCGGAAGCGACATCGCGTCGGTGGGGCAATCGCTAGGGGAACTCGCCAGGCGCGGGCGCGAAGAGTAATCGTAATTGCGGATAGCCGCGACGCGGCGCGGCGGCCAAGCGATCCCGCCGCCCCGGGATTCCGCCGCCGCGAATGGTAACTATCGGACTTTTGGGGCCGCCCGTGCTTCAAGAGGCGGCGACGATACAGTTGCGGTAGGTGAGATCAGTAGGCGCCGCGAAAGGAAGCCCGCCCTGGCCAAAAATCCACATGCCGGCCAGAATGAAGTTTCCTCGCGTGTAGGTCGAGTTTGGCATGATGTTTAGCTGAACCCAGGCCTTGACGTGTGTCCAATCGTTGGCGAACGACTGCGACGCATAGCGGTGCGGCCGCAGCGAAGTCTCCCACACCAGAATGCGAAAGCCCTCGTCGATGGCGAAACCGAGCGGGCCGTGCGCGGCGGGGACGTAGACGGTGTCGTTGCGCGGCGTAGGCCCTGTCCTACCTGCATATACGCCGCCGCGCACAGGCGCTTCGAATCGCCTGATCCAGGCCTGCTCGTGCGCCTCTCGGACCGATACCCTGGGCCTGACACCAACGTAGAACGTGCCGACGTTGGGAGCAAACAGGCTGGCTGTGCCAAAAAATTCCTTAAGCTTGTCGATAGCCCCCTGATTCGCCCCAATATTGCAGGCCCGGATCTCGATTCGCTGGAAGCGCGCGCTGCGAACCCGCTTCATGCGGCTCACCAGATTTTCGAGCGCCGGCGCCTGTAGCCGCAACCTGCCCGCCTGCCCGGTCTTCCAGCGGCCGAACCAAGTTACGGCCTCCCGCTCGGTGATTGTGCCCACGATCGTTCCCGGTTCGAGTTCGTTGATGAAGTCCGTCCATGCCTGTACGCGTTCTGCAACGGGGCGCGCCGCGATCGCCGCCGCTTCATCGAGCGGCTCTTCCGCGTCCATGATCACTTGCAACGCGTCATCCATCGCGGAGACGCCGCCCGTGGCCACGGGCATCAGAAAGCCGCGCTCCTCGCCGTGAGCGACGATCAAGGCTTCGTCTTCTCCTTCGCGCGCGGCCGCGATCATGCGGTCCATCACGGCCAGTAGCGTTATGGGGGCGACGGAGTCGATCGGATCGACGGGGAAATCGGTGTCACGCGTTTGGCCGGGCTCTCGCGGGAACGTTCGATAGAAGGTAACCGCTTCCGGCAAGCCGTTAGAGTCGATAATGGCGCGCACACCGATAGCATAAATCATCCCAGTGACGGCAGGAACATGCTGACCTCGGAAAACCAGATCCCTGCGAGCGGCCTTAGTGCGCCCATTAGGGTTTCCACGCCTCAAAGTTAGTAAGGCCCGCTTTCTTACGGCCGATCAGGCGGGTTCGCCCGTCCCGTGCCCGCGCTACAATGGTGCCAATTCCTATACAAGCTGCCAGTCGAAAGGACATCGCCATGAATCATCGGGGAGTTGCCAGACAATCCAGCCGCGCAGTTCTGATCGGTGCGCTGCTGGTGGTCTTCGGCGTAGCCGCCCTGCCGCTGTGCGCGCAAAAGGTCGAGCATCCGCTCGACCCGCTGAGCTTTCAGGAATTCTGGACCGTGCTCGAAGTCTTGAGGGATAGCGGCCACCTGGACGCCGAAACCCGCTTTTCGATCGTCAACCTGCGCGAGCCGGAGAAATCTCTGGTGTGGAAGTGGACTCCCGGGGGCAGCTTCCCACGCGAAGCCGCTGCTGTCGTGCGCCAAGGCGTTGAAACCCACGAAGCCGTCGTCGATCTGAATAACCGCAAGCTGCTGTCGTGGAACAAGCTCGTCGCCGCGCAACCGAATTGGCTTGACGAAGAGTATGAGTCGGTGGAGAAGGAGATCAAGGCGCACCCCGACTTCATCGCGGCGATGAACAAACGCGGCATCACCGACTTCACATTCCTCGAATGCGGCGCCGGGCCCACCGGCTATTTTGGCACCGAGGAACAGCTCGGCCGCCGCATCGCGCACGCGCACTGCAGCGATGAGCGCGGCGTTCGCAACACCTGGACGCGCGGCATCAGCGGCCTCACCGTGGTCGTCGACATCAGCGCCAAAAAGGTGCTGCGCGTCGTCGACGAAGGCGTGGCGCCGCTGCCCGGCACGGTCGCCGACTACGACCAGGCCTCGATCGGCGGCGTCCGCGACGTGCCCAGCCCGATGCGCGCCGATCAGCCGCTCGGCCCCGGCTTCCGCCTCAACGGCAATGTCGTCGAATGGCAGAAATGGCGCTTTCACCTGCGCTCCGACCAGCGTGTCGGCACGGTCGTCTCGACGGTGACTTACAGCGACGGCGAGAGTCAGCGCCCGGTGCTATACCAGGGGCACCTCTCGGAAATTTTTGTGCCCTACATGGACCCCGCCTTCGACTGGTACTCGCGCAACTTCATCGACGCCGGTGAATATAACGCCGGTGGGCTGACCAAGCCGTTGTTGCCCGGCCTCGATTGCCCGGATCACGCCGTCTATCTCAAGGGCATGATCGCCGGGGACGAGGGCCGTCCCAAGGCATTGCCCAACGCGCTGTGCTTGTTCGAGCGTGAGACCGGGGATATGTCGTGGCGGCACTTCGCCGACGAGCCCGAGAGCCGCCGCAAACGCGACTTGGTTGTGCGCAGCGCCGCCGTGCTCGGCAACTACGACTACGTTTTCGATTGGGTTTTCCAGCAGGATGGCAGTATCCGCGTCGCCGTCGGCGCGACCGGCATTGCCGAAGTGAAATCGACGGCCGTGCCGACCGCGGACGCTCAACCGCCGTCATCGAGCGGCGGCGACGGCCCGGCGGTGGAACCCGCCGACGCCTATGGCCGCTTCGTCGACAAAAACATCGTCGCCGTCAATCACGACCACTATTTCAATTTTCGAATCGACCTCGACGTCGATGGTCCGGTCAACAACTTCGTCGCCGACCGGCTCGTGCCGCAGGAGCTTCCTCCCGGGCACCCTCGCCGCAGCATCTGGGTGCGCCAGCCCATGACCGCGCGCACCGAAAGCGAAGCGATGCTGCACATGGATATGGACCGGCCGGCGCTGTGGCGCGTACTCAGCACGACCCGCAAGAATCACGTCGGCTATCCCACCAGCTATCAGCTCATGCCGGGCATGACGGGCATGACGTTGCTGTCGCCCGACGACTATCCGCGTCGCAGGGCGGGGTTCATCAATCACCACTTGTGGGTTACCCCGCATCGCGCCGAGGAACGCTACGCCGCCGGCGAGTATCCCACCTTGAGTACTCCCGGCCAGGGCCTGCCGGCCTGGACCAAAGCCAACCGCAGCGTCGACAAAACCGACCTCGTGTTGTGGCACACCATCGGCATGCATCACATGGTGCGCGCCGAAGATTGGCCCGTGATGCCCGTGCTGTGGCACAGCTTTGAGCTCAGGCCGTTTGATTTCTTCGACCGCAATCCGGCGTTGGATTTGCCTCAGCGATAGTCGGCAGGACAGTGCGCTTGAGATGATCGGTCGCAGCGCGCAACTCAAGCCGGCGACCACGATCGCAGGGCATCGCCGAAGGCGATCCGAGCCCCATCCGCAAGGGTGGGGCCACACTGTCTTAGCCCCAGCAGCTTGTCTTGGCCCCAGCAGATTGAGCCCATTCAGCCCTAAGCCAGAAATCTGCCCCAGCGCCGTTCCGCAAGAGCTCAAGTTACCGCTTGAGTTCGCGCCCGATCCAAACGATCCTGCCCTGGACCAGATCGAGAATCTCCTGGCCGGCCAGCGCGATCTGTGTCGGAATCCGGCCGCCTTGACTGGGATTGTCGGGTACTACGACCAGCGCCCCGCGCACCACGCGGCAGCGCCGCACAAACCCCTCGCCGTTCCACGACAAGGCATACGCGTATTCGAAATGCGGACGCCGCCGTGCCGCTGGCGAGCGGTCCAGTAGTACCCAATCGCCGGGTTCGAGAAAAGGCGACATCGCGGCTTCACGGTCGTCAAGCTGCACAACAACCGGACTGACAGCCGACGCCAGCAGCGGCGCCGGCAGGAAGTAGCGGCTGGCATCCCGGCCGGGTTTCGGAAAAGCTTTCCCTCCGCCCAGCCGGCCCTCCATCACCGGGGCCGCGGGGAACTCGACGGCCGGGGGCGGGCTGACTCCGCTTAACTCTTCTTGCGTCAGGAGTGCGAGCAGCGGCACGCCCAGCAAATGCAGAATGCGGTCCGCCATCTCCGCCGTCATCGTCCGGCTACCCTTCAGAACGTTGTGGATGTGGGGCTGCGAGTAGCGTGTCAGCCGGGCCAGAGAGCGCTCGCTCATCTCGCCGCGGCGCACGCGCTCGGTCAAATGGCGGATGAGCCGGGCGAGCAGCTCCTGGATGCCGAGCGGTGTTTCCACGCTGTTATCATATAGCTAACAGATATAGGCTACTAGAAGTGTTTTATTCCTTATCATTCCGATTGCCGGTCTCCCGTTGCTATCGCTAAACCATTGATAATCATAGGTTATTGACGGGAAGGGCTTTACTGGAAATTCTGGACGAATTACCTAAAATCTTTCTAAACCTTCCTGAAATCCAGGTTGACGAGGCCGCAGTTCCATTCTAGGGTAGAGTCCTTGGTCGGTACTGGTACTGCATGATGCAAATAAGGAGTTGTCACTATGAAGTGGATCCCCTCGGAGCTTTATCTGCTCGCCCTCGGGGACTGTAATCAGTGCGCGGGAACAGGCGTGCGGCGCGAAAAACGGGGGCGGCCGCTGCCTTGCGGCTGCGCGCTGCGGGGCGTCTTTCGTACCTGTTATATGCGTTTTCGCGATTGCGTGGCACGCGGCAAATGCCGCACCCAGGTCAGTTTTGAACGCAATCCGCGCGGCCAGTCGGGGCGCGGCGCCTGGGGCCGCAAGGAGGAAGAGTATATCGCCGATTTCGAACTCATCAGCCGCCGCGCCCTCGACCCGTTCCATCACCGGATTTTTCGCTATCACTTCCTGCTAGGCGCGGATTGGAAGCTGTGCTGCCGCAGGATGGGCGTTGACCGCGGCACGTTCTTTCACGCGCTCTATCGCATTGAAGAGAAGCTGGGAAGGGCATTCTACGAGACCGAGCCCTACGCGTTGTATCCGCCGAGCGACTACTTTGTGGCGCGGCGGCTCGACGCCGGGGATCTGGCTTCGTTGAGTGCCGGGCTCGCACCCGCCGAGGGCGCCCGCTGTCCCGCTCCCAGACGGCAGGTGTTCGAGCGGCTATCGGCTTAAGTTATTCAAACGGATAGCCTTCTGGGCGCTGCTGCGAGCAAGCCCCTCGCCGCAGCGCCTGGTCGCGGTGGCCCGCTACGGTGGCCCCCTACGGTGCCCCGCTACGAGTACCTGCCCCAGGGCCGGGCGGGGCTGCATCGGTCTGTGGCCGTTGCAGTGTCGCGGGCGCCCTCATTGGGGGAAACGCTTCGGGCGCCCCGCCGTCCATTGGGAACAGGGAACCCGCTCTCGGGGAACCACCTGATTGCGTTTCGCCTGCCGGGGCTCTCATGCTGAGAAGAACCGGCGGGCGGTTTCAGCCGCCGGGCAGTCGCCATGTCCCAAGTCACGTTTTATAACACCTCCAAAGAGACCTTGCTCGGCGATGCGGTTGCGATCGCCGATTCGGCGGCCACGCGTAATCGCGGCCTGCTCAAACATGACCGCCTCGACGATGGCGAAGGCCTCTGGATCGTGCCCTGCGAGGCGATTCATACCTTCTGGATGCGGTTCGCCATCGACGCCGTTTTCCTCGACAAGAACAAGAAGGTCACCAAAGTCGTCGCCAATCTGCGGCCCTCGCGGCTGGCGTTGAGCTGGCGGGCCCGCAGCGTACTGGAGCTGCCCGCCGGCATGGCGGCGCGAACCCGCACCGAGCCGGGCGACCAGATCGAAATCCGCCGCCCGCAGCCCTGAGCTGGGGCGCAAATCCCGTACACCAGAGTCCCCGTACACCAGAGTCCCCGTGCAACCAGAGTCATCGCCGTACGCGATCCGAGCCCCGTCCGCAAGGGTGGGGTCACACTCCAACGACCGGCTGTGTGTTTGGGGAAGGGCATTGTCCCGGTTCCGTCGTTTTTCAATCGGGTGGCGAGTGAGAATTGCGAGAAGCTGAGCGAGAGTGTTCGCAGCGCGGGCAATGCCGCGATAGAATTGCGCGCGTTGACGCTGTGACCCCGCCCTTGCGGACGGGGCTCGGGTCGCCTACGGCGATTTTCTCGCGGCGACTCCTAGCTCGAAACTCCTGCCTGCGCTTTTGTGGTGCGATCTCTTGGCGCGCCCACAGCCATTCGGCGGCTATTTTCTTTCTTCGCAGGCGCTACCAGATTGTTTCTGGTCTACTGCTCTCCTAAGTCGCGCATCGCCGTAAAGGCAAACCGCCCAAATGAGCGAATCCGGCTCGATTCGTGCCGCTGGATCGGGGCTCCCTATGCTATGATTCCCGCGATGTCCAACAACGCGTTGAATCGTCGTGATCTTTTCCGTTCCGCCGCCGGGGCCATGGCTATGTCGGCGTCTTCCTACGCGCAGATCGCCGGCGCCAACGACCGGATCCGGGTCGGCGTGATTGGCTGCGGAAACCGCGGCATGAACGTGATGGGGGTATTTCAGAAGAACTCCTCCGTTCAGATCGCCGCGGTGTGCGACATTTATGGAGTCCGCGTCGACGAAGCGCAGCAAAAAGCGATCGGCTCGCGCGGCTACAACGATCATCGCAAGCTGCTCGAACAGCAGGATCTCAACGCGGTTCTGATCGCCACGCCCGACCATTGGCATGCGGGGACTACCATCGACTCGGCCAACGCCGGCAAGGACATCTACGTCGAGAAACCGCTAACTTTGAAAATCGAGGAAGGCCCGGAAATCGTCAAGGCCGTGCGCATCAACGAGCGTGTCTGCCAGGTCGGTATGCAGCAGCGCTCCGGGAAGCATTACCTGCGCGCCAAGCAGGAGTACTTCGACACGAAAAAGCTGGGCAAGATCACCTTGGCGCGCACCTGGTGGCATGGCAACAGCTTCCATCTGCGGCAGCATCCGCCGGAACTCGGTTCCAAGCCGTCGAACCTCGATTGGGCGCGCTATCTGGGGCCGATCAAATGGCGCGATTACGATCCGCAGCAGTACTACAACTTCCGCGCCTATCTCGATTTCGGCGGCGGCCAGATCACCGACCTGTTCACGCATTGGATCGACGTGGTGCACATGTTTATGGAGCAGGACAATCCAACCGCGGCGGTCGCTTCCGGCGGCGTGTATCACTACAAGGATGGCCGTACCGCGCCGGACACGATTTGCGTGCTGCTCGAATACCCCGACGAGTGGACGGCGACCTTCGAAGCGACGCTAGCGCCGGGCAAGCGGGGCGCGGCGATCGAGATGGTTGGCACCGAGGGGAGCCTATACATCGACCGCGGCGAATATCAATATCTATCGGCCGAGCGCGGCGCGAAGCCCGTCACTGTGAAGGCCGAAAGCGATCTGGTCGAAGATCACGTCACGAATTTTCTCGAATGCATGCGCACGCGTCAGCGCCCCAACGGCGACGCCTGGATCGGGCACCGCTCGGCGCAGGCATCCCACCTTGGCAACATCGCCTATCTGGAGAAGCGGCGGGTCAAGTTCGATCCGGAGCGCGAAGAGATCCTGCCGCTATAGTTGGAACCGCCGCAGGGCCGCGGTGGAACGCGAACCGGCACTGCGCCTGGAACGAGACCTGAAACGCGACTTACAACGCGAACCGCCAGGCGGGAACCATCGCGCAAGCGATTCGAGCCCCATCCGCAAGGGTGGGGCCACACGATTCAGGTCACCCGACTCTCCAAACTGCGATTTCACGATTGATAAAAACCGAATCGCCGCTTTCCGGCCATACAAGATTCCTGCGTGTCGTCCGCCGCACGTGCCGCGAAACACGCGCCGCTGGTCACCGCTATAATTGCACCTTCAGCCGCTTCAGACCCCATGCGTTTCTCTGACTTCATCGGCAACGCCGAGATCGTTCGATCCTTACGGCAGATGGTCGCCCAAGACCGTCTGCCGCAGACGCTATTGTTCGCCGGCCCGCGCGGCGTCGGCAAAGCGACGCTTGCCCGCCTGCTCGCCGCCGCGATGAGCTGCCAAACCAGCCCCGGCGAGCCGTGCGGCGCATGCTCCAACTGCAAGCGCATGCTCGCCGCCGATCTCTCGCTGGAAGAGTTCCAGAAGATCGGCGCGGAGCGGCAAAAACTGACTTCGGCGCAGCGTGGCGACAGTCCGCTGATTATCTCGACGCACCCTGATTTTTTGATCTTTCCGCCCGACGGACCGATGCAGCTGATTTCGATCGAGCAGGCGCGTCAACTGCGCAATGCCGCGCGGTTCGGTCCGTCAGAAGGCAAGCGGCGGATATTTCTCATCGACCACGCCGACCGCGCCAACGACGAGGCCGCTAATTCGCTGCTCAAGACGCTCGAAGAGCCCGCGCCGGCGCTGACATTGATCCTGACCGCGGAAAATCCTTACGAGCTGCTGCCCACGATCCGTTCGCGAAGCATCCCGTTCTATTTCGCGCCGCTGTTGCCCGCCGAGATGGACCGGTTTTTCGAGTCCCGCCCCGAACTCTCCGAGCGTGAGCGACCTCGCCTGCGGAGCTGGGCGCAAGGTAGCCCTGGCCGTGCCTTGTCGCTCAACGTTGAGGAATACCTCGAACGGCGAGCCGCAATGCTGGCGCTGGTGCGGACCGCCCTCGGCAAGTCTTCGTTCGCGGAACTGCTTGCGTTTACCGAGGCGTCGGGCCGCAGGTCCCAGGAAAAACTCGAACTACAGGCCGAGGCGCTAACCATACTGCTCGAAGACTTGTTGCATCTGCGTTTTGGATCAACGGCGGACCTTGTCAACGAAGATATTCGCGCGGAACTTCAGAAAATCGCCGCCGCGATTCCCTTCGGCTGGTTCGAAAAGGCCTGCACCCGCCTGATCGACCTCGAAGAATTCCGCCGCCGCAATATCCAGAAACAGTTGGCGCTTGAAGCGTTGGCGCTCGAGCTGCGTGCGGGCGCCTGAAGTCCTCGCCGCTTTCCCCGCGTCCAGACCCCTCGATTCGCGCCGCGAATCTGTCCAGCAGCCGCGGATGGACGCAGTCATCGCCGCGGGCGATCCGAGCCTCGCGTCGGGCTTATTACCTCAAAAGTGAAACGCACTTGCCGAAACCGCAAGGTGTATGTTATTCCTAAGTCAAATCGAAGGCGGGTTCCTCTCCCGCAATTCGGGTCGATAGATCGACGGGCGACCGGTCAGGCCGACCTTTCCAAACCCATGCGTGGATCCGCGGTCAGGGTTCACTCCCCCTGAACGCTGCCTGCGGTGAAACTCTGTACTTGTCCAGGCCGTTGATAGAGGCACATACGGCTTGCGACAAAACAACGCCTCGAATCAAGGCGTTGTAGATTGCGGGCCCCAGCCGAGCCGTCGTGGACCCGAACTTGTTCCATCGCAGCGAGGACCGAATCTGAAATGAAAGAATTTGCCGAGCCGACGAATCGGAAGCTCATCCGGCCATCCCTGACGGAGGTCAAGGAACAGGTCACCAACAAACGTCCGCCCCCCCCGCAGAAAGTAAAACGCACCACTCCGCCCGAGCAGACCCATGCGGAGAATTTCTATTACCTCAAGCAGATGCAGAACCGCACGCCAATGGTGCTGGTGCTCAAAGACGGCGAGGAATTGCGCGGCTACATCGAGTGGTATGACCGCACCTGCCTGAAAGTGAACCGCGAAGGCGAGCCCAATCTGCTGGTCTACAAAGACAGCGTCAAATACCTCTACAAGGAATCGGAACGGAAGCCGGCGGGGAACGCGAGCCGCGGCAAGACCAACGGTGCGCCACGGGTTTGAGCCTGCGCGCTTGACAGGTGGCGACGGTCAGGAAGGTGCGCCGGGCGCTTCCGGCGCCGTTGGCATGCTCTGATTGCGGTTGCGGTGCGCCAGCCGGTAAGCCCTGCGGGCCCCGGCCTGCTCGAAACGGCGTTTCTCTTCTTCGTTGGCGGGGACCAGCGGCGGCACCGGTACGGGCTGCCGCACGTCGTCGAGCGCCACGAAGGTCAGATACGCGGACGCCACGTGCCGTTTCTCGCCGCCGCGCAAGTCTTCGGCGAACACTTTCACGCCCACTTCCATCGACGTTCGAAAGGCGCGATTGACGCTGGCGCGAAGAATGATCAATTCGCCGATGTGTACCGGCTGCAGGAAATCCATGTGGTCAAACGAAGCCGTAACCACGAAGCGGCGGCAGTGGCGCGCGGCGGCGATCGCGCCGGCGATATCGACCAGGTGCATGATCTTGCCGCCCAACACTGCGCCGAGCCCATTGGCGTCGTTAGGCAGGGCGAGTTCGCTGAGCACGGCGCTTGATTCGCGCACCGGTTTCTCTTCCATGAATTACACCTTTGCGGCCGCCTGACTTGCCAGGGGGCGCCGCTTTCTCGTCGATTCCATCGGAATCGGCAGGTCCTTTACGAATGCGCCGCTAGAGCGGCCCGCAGCACGAAGGCTTGCTCGCGATTGCAATTTCGCAAATCGTCACACTAGTGGTTTCTTGCCGCCGCCAACCCCTTGGCTTCGCTCTTCTGCGCCGCTCCCTTTGTCTTATCGCCGTCTTTCCAAGCCAGGTAGCTTTCAAGGTATGCCTGCGCCTGCCGTTCCATCAGACTTCCCGCTTCGATTCCCTGCCAACGTTGGAACCGGCGGTCGTATGCGATGGGGCCATGCTTGCACGGCAGATGAGCCCGCTCGAGAACATAGTTGATCGCGACCACCGCTCCGTCATCGGAGCATACGCAAAAACGCACCGCTTCGGCCTCAGCCTCGGCGGGGAAGCGGCTGCACAGCGAGGAGGCGTATCCGAGATTGCAGCCTTCGAGCAGCAGCGCGCGCGCCGGCTGATAGATCTGCGTAGGCCTGGCGTGACACTCGCCCTCGTAGGCTTCGCCGAGCGGCGGCCGAATGCGGCTGCGCCATTCGGAAGCGTTCAGTCGCCGCGTCGGACTAAAGTAGGGGCAGGCCATGCGGTGAGTCCTAGATTGCTATAGTAGTGGTCTACCCGAACGCTGACAACTCCGCGCCATCCACGCTGTCGCGTTTCCGACACTCGCAATGCCCAACGACCGCTTCGAAACCCTCAAAAAGTTCATCGAGACCAACCCCGGCGACTGCTTCGCCCGCTATGGTGTAGCGCAGGAGCACATTAAGCGGGGTGAGCACGAACAAGCGATCGAGCAGTTCAGCAAGATTCTCGAGATCAATCCCGATTACCAGGCGGCGTACTACCACGCCGGAAAGGCGTATGAAAAGATGGGCCGCAAACAAGAAGCCCTGACAACGTACCGCCAGGGCATCGAAGTGGCGTCGCGCTCGGGCGACCAGCACGCGCAGAGCGAACTGCAGGCGGCGCTTGACGAACTTGGCGGCTAGCTGTGCTCCGCGCAATGCGGGGGCGCTCTCAAGTTTTTGGCGGAAGATGGGCTCCCGGCATTCACGAACGCGATGGCATGTGCCAGTTCGCAAAATCGCGCTACCATTTCCGTCGAATCTCGCCTACCAATCCGTCGAATCTGGAGGCGTGCGCTTCTTCTTGGCGGTTGAGCGGCGGCGCTTTCCGTCGAGGCGCTGCGCGACGGAGCCGGCGCTGGGCCGCGTTTTCTTGCGCCGCTTGGGACGCTCGAGCGCCCGGCGAATCGTTTCCGCCATCTTGTCGCGGGCGTCGTCGCGGTTCCGCGATTGATCGCGGGTTCGCGTCGACGTGACGAGCAGTTCGCCTTCGTTGGTCAGCCGCGAGGCGAGGCGTTTGAATAGCCAGGCGCGGTCGGCGTCGGAAATTGCCGCCGACTCCCGCAGGCTCCAGCGCAGTTCCGCCTTCGTTTCGACCTTGTTGACGTTCTGCCCGCCCGGCCCGCCCGAGCGCGCGAACGAAACCCGCAGTTCCCCAGCGGGAATCACGACGGTATCGGTGATGGGCAGATCTTCCACGGCGTTCCTTCAGACTACCGCACCCCCGACAGCCTTCGTAGATGTCCCTAAGGTCCTGTAAGGTGTACGGTTTCCAGGACTTGATGTAAAGGTCAGTGTTTCTGTACGGCCACGTCAGTCTCGGGAGCCACACGGCCACTTCAGGGCCCAGGGGGGCCTGTGGGGCTGTTTTCCTAACTGTCCTGCAATCATTGGCTTAGGGTCTTTCACCGAGAAGGGCTAGGGCGCTGGGTAGTTTGGTGTCCTCTTTGCAGCATCCCTCAGCGGAGGCGCTCTGTCTGCGCGCTCTCCCGCGAACCTAAAACCATGTCGAATCGACTCCAACCGTCCCTCCGAGCAGGCGCACCCTTGCCCGTTTCGTTGCTGGCGGCCTGGTTGCTGGTAGTGGGCATCGCCCTGGCCGCAGTCGCTACGCTAGGGGCCGCTCCCCAAGAGACGGAACGGGCGGAAACCCGCTTCGCCGACCGCGCTGAGCGCTACCGCGTCCAGGCGGGCGATGTGCTGTCGTTCGAGTTCCGCTTCACCCCGGAATACAGCCAGAAGGTAAAAGTGCAGCCCGATGGCTACATTTCCCTCGCGGGCATCGACGATCTGAAGGCCGGCGGCTTGAGTGTCGAACAGATTCACGACGCGGTTGTCGAGGCTTGCCGCGACCATCTCCGTGATCCGGTGCTCAACATCGTGCTCGAAGAGTTCAGCATGCCGGGCTACATCGTTGGCGGCGAGGTGGGCTCTCCGGGCCGCTACGAATTGCGCGGTGAGGTCATGCTCAGCGAAGCCATCCAGATGGCCGGCGGCTTTGCATCCAGCGCGCACCTCGAGCAGGTGATGTTGTTCCGGCGCGCCGAGGAAGGCTGGATGGAATCCCGCCAGGTCGACTTCAAGAAGGTCATCAAGAGCGGTCTGAACGAGGACGTCCGGCTTCGCCCGGGCGACATGGTCTTTATTCCGCGCTCGAAGATGGGCAACGTACGGCGATTCATGGAAGCGGCGCGGGTTGGCCTGATTTTCACGCCTTTTGGAGTGTTGTAGGCAAGCGGGCTGGCGGCACGGAAAAGTGGCGCGCAAAAGTGGCACGGAGAAGTAGCAGTAATGAGTGAGAGCAAGGAATTGACGCGGCGCGAGGCAAGCCCGAGGGGACGGCAGCGAATGGAAGTTCGCCTGGTCCGGAGACCCGAAGAGCAGGCCGTCGCCGCGCTGGCCGCTCCCGCCCCAATGACCGCGAAGTTTGGGCGTAGCGGCCGGATGCGCAGCCTTTGGGATGCCGTGCAGCGGAATCGCTTCGCGATGACTCTCGGCTTTGCGGCGGTGTTCGTGCCGGCATTACTGTGGACGCTGTTGTCGCCGCCGGTTTACGAAGCCGAGTTGCGGATTCTGGTCAAGCGCGAACGCGCCGAAGCATCTTTGAGCGGCCAGGCCGGGCCGGTGAGCGAGCAGGAAGTTCGCTCCGAAATCGAGTTATTGCGCAGCCGCGAACTGCTCGCGCAATTGGCGCTGCGGCAAGCGCTGGCCGGCGCCGAGGCAGGCGACGCTGAAATCGCGCGCGCCGTGCGGCGTCTCGAACAGGATCTCGACTTAAACGCGCTGCCGGGCACAAACCTGATTGCCCTGCGTTACGCCGGACATAACCCCAAGCAGGCCGCGGAGCTGCTCAATGGTTTGGCCGCGCTTTACATGGAGAAACGTTCGGCGATCGAGGGGAATGGAGAAGCGCTGCAGTTTTTCGAAGAGCAGGCCGGCAATCAAGGGGATGAAATCGAGCAGGCGCAGCAGGCGATTGCTGAGTTTTCCAGCGCCAACCAGATTTCGCTGCTGCAGGAACAGAAAGCCGCCGCGCTGCACCGCGTCGAAGATATCGAAGTGAACTTGGCGGGCGTGAACGCGGAAATTCAGGCGGGCCGGCGTCGCTTGGAGCAACTGGGCGGGCAAACCGTTAAGCTGCCGCAAACGGTCACCACCGCCAGCCGCAGCTCGCGCAACCAGGCGCTGATCGAGAAATTGAGGAGCATGCTGGTCGAGCTGGAGAATCAACACACCGAGCTGATGGCGCGGTATGAGCCGGGTTACCGGCTGACTGTCGAAGTCGAGAAGAAGATTTCCGACACGCGTGCCGCCTTGCAGCGCGAAGAGCAGGCGGTCGTGGTCGAGCAGACTCAGGCTTTGAATCCGCTGCGGCAGTCGGTGGAAGCCGAGTACTTCCGCACGCAGACGGAGTTGGCGGGCCTGGAAGCCCGGCGGCGGGAGTTGAGCCGCAAGCTGGCCGAGCAGCAGGAACGCCAGATGCGCCTGGAAGGGTTGACGGCGGAGCACGACACGCTGGAGCGCCGGTTGAAGCTCGCCGAAGAGAACTATCTGCGCTACGAAGGACGCAAAGAGCAGGCGCGCATTGCAACCGCGCTGGACGTCGAGCAACTGCTTCACGTCTCGATTGTCGAGCCTGCCAGGGAGCCGGCGCTGCCGGCCAAACGCTACGACGCGGTCATCGTCTTGATGGGATTCTTGTTGGCCTCGTGCTCCGGCGTCGGGGCGGCGGCCGTGAAAGATCGCCAGTCCCGCCCGGTTGGCAGCGCGGCTGAGATCGCGGCGCTCACCGGTCTGCCGGTGTTGAGCACCTCGGCGATGAGCAGGCGCTAGGCGAAAGGTAAGTGATGTCGAAGAACTTTCAATTGTTAGCGAAGGCGGCGCGGGCCACCGACCTATTCGATACCGAATCGGCGAAGTCGGCGGACGCGGTGGCGCCGCTGCCGGAATTGGTCGCCGGGCGGCAAGGGCGCAGGCTGTGGAGCAACGTATTGGCGGATCTGCTGGGCAAGTCGGGGCTCGAAAATTGCGAGTCGCTCGGAGTGTGCCCGGCGAGTACGCGGCAAGGCGCGGCGTTCCTGACGGCGGCGTTAGGAGAGTGGGTCATCCAGTATGCCGATGAGCCGATCTTGCTGGTCGAAGCCAATCTGAGGCATCCCGCGCTGGCGGCATCCATGGGAGTGCCTTCGGGTCCGGGCCTGGTCGATGCGCTGTTTGACGGCGCTGAACTCGAGGCTGTCATTCACCGCACCACGATGCCGAAGTTGAGCGTGTTGCCCGCGGGACGCCCGTTGCGCGACCGCCGGCACAAGCAAGAGATGGGGCAGCGCTTCCGGACCTACTACCGGCGGCTGCGCGAGCGTTTTCCGAACATGATCATCGATCTGCCGGCGGCCGATGATTCCGACTATCTGACGTTTCCATTCGACGTGCCCGACGCGATTGTTCTGGCGGTCGAACCGCGCGTGACGCGCGTCAGCGAGATTCAAAGCGCCGGCAGGCGTCTGAGCGCCAGCGGCTCGAACGTCGTGGCCGCAATGCTCAACGAGCAGAAGTAGGGCGACGAATCGGAAGGCCGCGCCGAGGCAACGGCGGTGGCAAGGTTTTGCGGGAAGGCGGTTGCGGGAAACGACGCGAGGTGAAATCGCACTCAGGCAAACGAGAGGCACGGGAGACGAGAGCACAACGGTAAACCATCGAGCGAATCCTGTTTCGTCAGCCATCCATCCCATTCCAACTGGAGGGCTGACGAAACCGGAGTCGAACGACGACGACGGCAACGATCTACAAGAACCCGCGGCGGATCCGCCCCCCGGACGACGCTGGTCTCAGACGGTAGCCTGCGAAAGCAGGTGCGAGGAGGCTATTCTGGGCGCACGATTTATTACTCTGGCGGGCGGCGTGGGAGTCCGGCGGATTCACGAGGAAAGCGAACCCACGACCTTGGAGAGCAGGGTCCGTTCCAACAATCCTGACGCGGTGCGGACGGTGCTCGTCGTCGGCGGCGCCGGTTACATCGGCAGCACGCTGGTGCGGGGACTGCTGGGGGACGGCTGCCGGGTGCGCGTTCTCGATTCGCTCGAGTTCGGTGACGCCTCGATCCGCGGCTTGTATCACAACCCGGACTTCGAAGTGATCCGCGGGGACTTTCGCTGCATCGAGCCCGTGGTGCGCGCCACGCAAGGCGTCGATGCCGTGATCCACCTGGGCGGCATTGTAGGCGACCCGGCCTGCACCATCGACGAAGATCTTACGCTCGAGACGAATCTCGCGGCGACCAGTCTGCTCACCGAAGTTTGCCGCGGCGCCGGGATCTCGCGGCTGCTTTTCGCGTCATCGTGCAGCGTTTACGGTACGGCCGACGAAATCGTCGACGAGAAGTCGCCTCTGAATCCGGTCTCGCTGTATGCGGCGACGAAAGCGGATTCGGAAAAGGTGCTGCTCGAAGCTCGCAACCAGGCGCTGCATCCGGTGATCTTCCGCCTGGCGACGGTGTTCGGCTGGTCTTACCGGCCGCGCTTTGACCTGGTCGTCAATCTGCTGACGGCGCGCGCCATGAGCGAAGGCAAGATCACCATTTACAACGGCGAGCAATGGCGGCCCTTCATTCACGTGGAAGATGTGTGCCGCGCTTTTCGCATGGCGCTGGTCGCGCCGCTCGATCTGGTGAGCGGTCAGATCTTCAACGCCGGCAGCAGCTTCATGAACTTCACGCTGCGGCAGTTGGCCGACACGATCCAGCACATGGAGCCCGATCTCGATATCGAGTACATCGATAACGACGACAAGCGCAACTACCGCGTCAGCTTCGAGCGGATTCGCCGGGAGCTGGGCTTCCAGTGTCACGTCGGCCTCGAAACCGGCGTGCGCGGCTTGCAAGAGGCGCTGCGCCGCGGCCTGGTGAAAGACTACACCGAGCCGGTCTACAACAACTACAAGACGCTGCTGTCCCAAATCCGGCAAGCCAACGGTCACGCCGCCGCGCCCGAAACCGAGCTGCTGGCGCGGCAGTTCTCGCAAAAAAGTATCTGGTGGAATCTCAGCCATGGCAACGGTAACGGCAGCAATGGTCACGCCGCTGTCGGCATCCAGGCGGTCAAGCCGGTCGCTGATGTGAAGAAATCCGGCCCGCGCGTTGTCGCGGCAGGAGGCTGAGTCCGATAGACAATTCAACAACGGTAGAGATCGAATCGAGCACATCCCCCCTGCTTGGTGTACCTGAACAATCGAGAGGAGCAGAAGGCATCATGCCGGTAACGAACGGGACAGCCGAGATTCACCAACGGGAATCGATCCTGGGGGGAGCTACTTCAGCGGCGATGGTCGCCCCCGCGGGTCCGCAAAAAGACCCCATCATTGAAGGGCAGGCGTGGTTCACCGATGAGCAAGTGCAGTTCATCATGGACCGCATCCCCGGCGTGCTGCTGCAAGGACAACTGAGCAACGGCCCCTGGACGGCGGAGTTTGAGACCGCCGTGGCGCGGAACGCCGGCGCAAAGTATGCCACCGCGTTTCCATCTGGCACCGCTGCGCTCGAAGCCGCGCTTACCGCGCTGGGCATCGGCGCGGGCGACGAAGTGCTGCTGCCGGTGCAATCGTTCATCGGAAACGCCATGGCGATACGGCTTGCGGGCGCGACGCCGATTTTCTGCGACATCACCGCCTCAACGCATTGCCTCGATCCGGAAGAGATCACCCGCAAGGCGACACCCAAAACCAAGGCTGTGATCCTGGTTCACATGGGTGGCTTGATTTCACCCGACATCGCGGAGATTCTCGGCCGCTGCGAAGCCAAAGGTCTGCTGCTGATCGAAGATTGCAGCCAGGCGCACGGAGCGCATTGGCACGGCCGTCCTGCCGGTTCGCTCGGCGCGGTCGGAGTGTATAGCTTCCAGTCCGCCAAAGTTTTGACTACCGGCGAAGGCGGCGCTGTCGTCACCAACAATCGCGCGTTGTCGCGCATCGTGTGCTCGCTGCAGAACCGCGGCCGCGACATGGATGCGAAGACCGAGGCCTACGCCCGCACCGGCCACAACAACCGTTTCCCGGAAGTCTCCGCGCTTTTGGGATTGGCGCAGTACCGTTCGCTGCCGCAGCTCGTCGCCAAACGCAACGAAACCGCCGCCTACTATCGCGCGCGGCTGCACGAAGAGGCGCCCGAGGTTGGTTTGCAGGCGCACCCGGCAAACATCGAGCACTCTTACAACAAGTTCATCATCAACCTGCCGCAAGGCGTTTCGCGCCATGAGGTCAAGCTGTTTCTACATCGCCGCGGCATTCCGGCGAGCCTGTGCTTCGCGCCGCTCCACCGCCAGCCCTTGTTCTCGGACCTGGGCGGCGCCGAAGTCGCTAACTGTCCGGTCGCCGACGACGTGCTCGAGCGCAGTCTATGTCTGCCGATCGATCCGCGCATCAACGAAGTGCAGCGCAAAAAAGTCATCGACGTTCTGCTCGAAGCTCTGAAGCACGAAGGCGTGCAACCGGCAAGCTGATTCGGGCCGCTATCCCGAGCACGGCGAGCCGAGCACCGTATTCACCAACCGCTGAACGTCCACGACGTTGATTTGCGAGTCGCCATTGAAGTCCTCGCTTCCCGCGCTGAGCGAGATGCCGAGCACGACCAGCACCAGCCGCTGCACGTCGACGACATTCACTGATCCGTCGAAGGTCAGATCGCACGGACTGTTGGGCGTGAACCCCACTCGCATCACCGTACCGCCGCCGCGCGCCAAATAGTAGAGATAGCCGTCTGGCCCCAGCGCGAGATCCACAGGGCTCGTAACCGATGAGGCGAAGCCGCTGGCC
>JBBDWJ010000154.1:0-5017 GCA_040902925.1 Bryobacterales bacterium
ATGCGCAAGGGCAGCAATAACTATCTGCTCGACGGTATGGTGAACAACAACCCGCTCAACAATGCCGTCGAAGGCGTGGGCACGCCCAGCGTGGATTTCCTTCAGGAGTTTAAGGTCATTACCAATATGTACACGGCCGAATACGGCCGTAACGCGGGCTCCATCGTGAACGTAGTCACGCGCGCCGGCACCAACGCGTTCCACGGCAGCGCCTTCGAGTTCCTGCGCAATAACAAGCTGGATGCCCGCCCGTATTTCGCCACCAGAAAGGGCCAAAACGTACAGAACCAGTTTGGCGGCACCATCGGCGGACCAGTGATCAAAGATCGCGCCTTCTTCTTCGTGGGGTATGAGGGCTTGCGTCAGCGCAATACGAACTCCAGCGACGCCATCGTGATCGGCCGCGTGCCGACACCCAATGAGCGCCAGGGCATTTTTGCTACGGCGATTACAGATCCGGCCACCGGCCAGCCCTTCGCCAACAACACCATTCCGGAGTCGCGCTTCTCCTCCACCTCGTCACAACTCATGCAACAGTTTGTGCCGCTGCCCAACGTCAGCGACCCACGCAACAACTTCGTGCAACAGTTTGGCACGCCGTTCGACATGAACCAGATCACCTACCGGGTTGACATCGAGCTGGGGCCCAAAGACCGTTTCATGTTCCGGCAGTACAACCGCAAGGCCGAGCAGTTTTCAGCCAGCGGGCGGCTACCGGGCTTCGGGCGCGTGTCCGATTTCACGATGCGGCAATTGATGGCAACCGAGACTCACATCTTCACGCCGACCATCATCAACGAGCTGCGCTTTGGCTACTATTGGCATCCCACCGCGGCCACCGACACCAACACCATCGATCCCCGCAGCGTCGGCATCGAGCCGATGAATACGCAGCCCGGCCTGCCCGGTATCCTGGTGACCGGTTTTCTGGGCTACGGTTACACCGGCAACGACTGGAAAGACGACATCAGCTCGTTTCTGTGGAGCGATACGCTGTCGCATATCAAGGGCGCCCACTCGTTGAAGTACGGCGGGGAGCTCCGCTACGCGCAGCCGGTTTCGTTCGGCATCCCTTATCAAGGCCGCTTCAGCTTTAACGGCCAGTACACCACTGAGGCGTTCGCCGATTTCCTTTTGGGCGCGCCGCAGCAGGTAAGCGTCGGCAACGGTCCCGGCAAAGTCGATATGCGCGACTGGAGCTACTCCTTCTTCGCGCAGGACGATTGGAAGGTGACCTCGAAACTGACATTGAACTTCGGGTTGCGATACGAGTACAACCGGCCTTTGACCGAGGTGATCCTGGGCAGGCTGCTCAACTTCTACCCCGAAAACTATCGTGGACCAGGGATAGACTCGGGCCTCGTCATCGGCGGCGAGACGCAGGGCGTGCCCGCCTCCACGTTGTACGCCGACAAGAACAACTTCGCGCCGCGTTTCGGCTTCGCCTACGCGATGGGGCCGCAATCGAGAACCGTGTTTCGTGGCGGCGTTGGGATCTTCTATGACACGCCGACAGGGCAGATCACGCAGCAGAAGCTGTTTGAGCCCCCCTATTCGGCCAATCAAACCGTTCTTGCACGGCCGACCGATCCTATCCGGGGATATGTTTTCCCCGAGCCGATCGACCTCTCGCGGCCGACAGAAACCATTCCCGGCGGGACGCTTACGGTTCGTCCCGTCCAGAAGAACATCACCACCGACTACACCGAGCAGTGGAACTTCGGCATTCAGCACCAGTTGGTCGGTGATCTGATGGTCTCGGCTACCTACGTCGGCACGCACGGGGTGCATCTGTTCCGTCGCAGAAATATCAATTTCCCCCGACTAGTCGGCGATGTTCCGCAAAGACCCTATGACGGCTTTTCCACGATTGATCTGCAGGACTGGGGCGCCAATTCGATCTACCACTCGTTCCAACTGACCGCGCAAAAGCGTTTCGCTCGCGGTGGTTCGTTGATGGCCGCTTACACGTTTGGCAAAGCCATCGACGACACCGCCCAGAGCACGCGCTACTACACGAACGCCACGGGCGATCCGGCGAATCTGGCCGGCAGCCGTGGTCCGGCGGACTTCGACCGTACCCAGCGGCTTGTGCTCAGCTATAGCCTCGATCTTCCCAACCCGTTCGGTCCCAACGCCGCCGGATTCGCCAAATTTTTCGACGGCTGGGAAGTCTCAGGCGTGACGACCTTCCAATCGGGCAGCCCCTTCTCGGTGACCAACGCCCAGAGCAACCTGGACCATGACGGTGATGCCGGCCGTCCCGGCACCGGCACCCGCGCCGACGCCGTGTTGGGCGTTGTGCCGATCACTTCGGGACCCAATTCGAAAAAGCTAACCAACTACCTCAATCCCGATGCGTTCGCGCCCGCGCCCCGCTCACGAATCGGTACTCTGGGCCGGAACACATTGCGCGGTCCCGGGGCTCATCTTTGGGACTTCCGGCTGGCTAAGGTCACGCCTTTGACCGAAACCATCAATCTGCGGTTCCTTTCGGAGTTCTTCAACCTCTTCAACCATCCTGCTTTCGCCAATCCGGGTAGTGTCCTGGGCACTCCCGGCTTTGGCACGATCAACAGCACCTTGTCGAATGCGAGGATCGTACAGTTTGGACTCAAGCTGGAGTTCTGATTGGAAACGTGGAGCGGGGCCTGTTGCCCCGCTCCTTCTTTCTCAAAGGCCTTCGATACGCTCATGCACTCGGAATCGTTCTCCCGTATCCCCGCGCGCTTCCTGCTCGCGCTTTTGGGCGCCGCCCTGTTGCTGTGGGCCTGGGCGCAAACCACCACAGTGAAAGCGGGGCAAGCTGCTCGCGCGTGGTCCATCCCAGGGCAGGAGGACTTTACCTTCTGGACCCACCACGAAGGCCTCATCGACATGCATCTGGAAGGCGAGGTGGGCTACGGCGATGTTTGCCGCCTGCTGATGCGGCGGCGCTCCAACGCGCCTCTGATGCGAAAAGTCCGGGACCGTTTCACATCGCCGGTCCGCGACCTTACGAAGGTCCGGACCCCGGACCTGTTCCGTGTGGCGGTGACGGATACCGGTATCTCCTGGGAGAACCGGCCGGAAAGGTTCGTCGTGGGTGCGAACCGCATCCTCAATCTACCGTTGGTCGTCGAAAACCGCACCGCCCGCGGGCTCGAAGTCCAAGCGTGGTTCATGCCAAGCTCGGGCGTACCGCAGTTGGAGAGCACGTTCGATGCCTCGCCGCTGGACGCCAACAGCGCCGCCGGGTATTTCGTCGAGGTGCTCGAAACCGAGCCGGGAGCAAAACTCGGCCGGCTGCGTGTACGAGCCGGCGAACACACGCTGGAAGCCGAAGTCCGGCTCGACGTGCGCCCTCTTGTGCCGCTACGGGTTCACTTGCTGGACGAAGACGGCAGGCCCACGGTCGCACGCGTCTATCTCACGGCGGCGGACGGCCTTGCCTACACACCGCCTGGGCTCATCAGCCGCATCACTGCCATGAGTTCGGAGTACTACTTCCACGCCGAGGGCTCCTTCGACCTGGAACTACCCAGTGGGTCTACGGTTGTCGAGGCGACGCGCGGACTGGAGTACGAACTCGGCCGCGCCGAGGTCAATCTCCAGCCGGGCAAACGGCAGGAAGTCCGCCTGCGGCTCAAGCGTTGGGAGAACATGGCTGCCCAGGGTTGGTACTCTTCCGACGCCCACATCCACGCCAACTACACCGCCCCTCATCATCAGGTCATCGAACCCGAGGACGTCCGGCTGCAGGCATTCGGGGAAGACCTCAACAATGCCAACCTGATGGTTGCTAACTCCAGCTCAAGCTTCCTGCATGACCTTCGCTACTTCGAAGGGAAGCCGCACGCGCTCAGTGGCCCCAATCACATCCTCTATTGGAACGAGGAGATGCGCAACGCGGGGCCTTACGGCCACATGTGCTTCTATGGCTTGAAAGAACTTGTCTATCCCCTCTATACCGGGTTCGCAGGCACGCCGTTCTGGGAAGACTACCCGCCCAACTACACGCAGGCCAAGAACGCGCGCGCACAAGGCGGCGCGGTTACCTACGCGCATCCTATCGGCGGCGGCGAGCTAAAGCCGGATAGCGCCCAAGTCGAGAGCCTGGGACGGCTCTATCCCCCCAGCGTGCCGGTAAGCTTTGAGACCGCCGGCGTCAAAGAGCTGCCCGTCGACTTGGCATTGGGGCAGGTCGATGCCTTCGACGTTTTCAGCAACGCCGACGAAATCGGCTCGATGGAGATCTGGTACGGCCTGTTGAATTGTGGCTTCCGTCTCGGTATCTCGGCGGGCAGCGATGCGTTCACGAATGTCGTAGATCATTACACCGCCGGCGGCGGCCGGGTGTACGTCCACTCGGGCGGAAGGCTGGACTACCAGCAATGGATTCAGGGCTACAAGCAGGGCCGCTCGTTCGCAACCAACGGCCCGATGCTCTCCTTCACCGTAAACGGGAAAGAGCCGGGCGAGGAGATTCGCCTGTCGCCCGGCGCGCGCGGCGTCCGCGTCTCCGCCCGTGTTCGTACGCAAGTTCCCATCGAAAAGATCGAAGTCATTGCCAACGGCCAGGTCGTCGCCTCCCGTGATGCATCCGGAGACAACGAAATCTCACTCGACGAAGATATCGCCCTCCGTCGCAGTTCCTGGATCGCCCTGCGCGCTTACGGCCCCTGGCATCGTCTCGTACTGAACGACCTACAGACCTTCGCTCATACAAGCCCCATCTATGTGCACCTGGGCTCTCAACCCATCGCATCCCGCAACGAGGTGCGCTACTACATCGATTGGATCGAGAAGCTCATCGCCCAGGTGAAGAGCCGGGGGCGATTCGCCAACGACACCCGCCGCCAAGAGGTCGTCGATCTTTTCGGCAGGGCCCTCGACCAGTACCGCAAGATCGAGCAGTCAGCCGCCGCAGACTAGAGAGTCCGGAGCTGCTCGGCAGGAAGGAGAGGGGAAAACGGGGGAACATGGACTGAACCCCTGGAGTGAGACAGCGAGTTAAGGGGGTTGGCGCCGTTGGCTG
>JBBDWJ010000155.1:0-32410 GCA_040902925.1 Bryobacterales bacterium
GTTGCGCTTGCTTGCCGTGCTCACCGTACTGTTCAAGTACGCCTCCGCGCGCCAAGCGTCGCGCGCCTCCTAGCCACGGGCTTCTGACGCCTCTCGCTACGACACCTTGTGAAATATGCGGGCTAGCGCAGGGCTAGGGTTGGGCTAGCGGCCCGCTGGCAGGAACGCGGATCTATACGGGCTGCTCGAACTGTTCGATCGGCGGGAAATCACTCAGATCTTTGGCGATGGCCGCGCGCAAATACGAGTCCACCCAACGGAAGATATCATTGCGCTGCACGCTTTCGCGCAGGCGCCGCATGCGCGAGCGGCGCTCCTCTTTGTCCATGAAAAAAGCCTGATGGATCGCGTCGGCGATGCCCTCGATATCGTGCGGGTTGACGAGCAGCGCGCCGTCTCTCATTTGAGCGGCCGCTCCGGCGAACTCGCTGAGGATCAATACGCCCTCGTCCTCAATACTCGATGCACAGTATTCCTTGGCGACGAGATTCATGCCGTCTTTGAGCGGCGTAATCAGCATGATCTCGCTCGTACGGTAGTAAGCGGTCAACTCGGTGCGGTCGAGCGAACGAAACACGTAGTGTGCCGGCGTCCATGACATATCGGCAAACTGTCCATTGATCTGCCCGACCAGTTGTTCGATCTCCTGCTTGAGCGCCTCGTACTCCTCGACTTTTCGGCGGCTCGGCACGACAACCTGAACCAGCGAGAGCTGCCCGCGCAGCTCGGGATAGCGTTCGAGCGCGTTGGCGAACGCCAGCAGCCGCTCGGGAATGCCCTTGGTGTAGTCGAGCCTGTCGACGCCGAGCATCATTTTGCGGTTGGGATGGCTTTCATGGATGAGCCAGGCTTTTTCCGCGACCTCTTGAGCAGACGCCAGACCCGCGAATTCCTCAAAGTCGATGCTGATGGGAAATACGCCGACGCGGACTTCATGGTCGTTGGCTTTGATGGCCGCGACCTGGCCGCGCCCGCTGACGCGAGCGCCGGGAACAAGGGAACGCACGCATTGAATGAAGTTGCGGCGGTCTCGCACCGTCTGAAATCCGATCAAGTCGTAGTCGAGCATCGCGTGCAAGATGATGGAGCGCCAAGGCAGCCGCAAGAAGATGTCCAGCGGCGGAAACGGAGTGTGCATGAAGAAGCCCGTGGAGCGTTTGGCGTCGAGGCGGTTCAGCTCGCGGGCGACGAGAAACAGATGGTAGTCGTGGATCCAGATAAAATCCTGGTCGCTCGTCAGGCTGGCTACTTTACAAGCGAATTTGGTGTTTACCCTTTTGTAAGCCTGCCAAGAACCGGGGTCGAAACGGCACTTTGACAGCAGATCGTGAAAGAGCGGCCAGAGAATCGCGTTCGAGAAGCCGTAGTAATATTTCTCGATTTCTTCCTCAGTGAGGTCGACCGTTTCGAGGTCGTGGCCGATGTCGACGCCTGCCTTCGACAACAGGTTCTGGAGCGAGGGAATCTGCGCGCACTCCTCTTGGGAGCGGCCGAGCCAACCAATCCAGAGGCCGCCACGATCGCGAAGAACGGGGTTGATGGCGGTAACGAGTCCACCCGAGCCGCTATGGACGGTCGCATTGCCATCGTCGTCGTGACCAAGGACGACGGGCAAGCGATTCGAGACTACCGCCAAGCGTCGTGAATCCATTTGTTTTTGCAGGCTCTACTACTTTAGCAGCCGAGGAGATCCGAGAAGCGTGGCTTTCGATTTGCGGGGCTGCGATGCGCTTGCGTAGACAACGCGCAAGGCCGCATTGTTACGCGCGGGTTGCCCTTCGCATCCGGAGCCGTTACTGCGAACACTCCAGAATCGGGCGTCACTTGCCGCGTGCGAAGCCGGAAACGATACCCGGCACGTGCACCCAGGCTTGCACGGCGATTCGCGGCAGGCTCAGCGCCCAAGGCGCGAGCATCCATTTTGCGTTTTGCCGCAAGGCCGCTACGGCGAGCAACAGGAACCAGGGCGAAAAGATGCGGCTGAACCCGTAGGTTTGCTGCCAGACGTCTTCCTTTCCGAGGAATGCGGCGAGTAGGACGAATCCGAGGCCGGCGAGCGTGGCTGGTTCGTGGCGCTGCTTTCGAAAGAGTATTAGCGCCGCTGCGATCGCAATCCAGATCGCGAGGATTCCCAAGTAATCGGTGATCGCCGCCGCGCCGACCCATGCTCCAGTGATCTCGAACGGGAAAGGATTTATTGTGCCCCGCAACAGACCAGAGAACGGAAACGAGGCCGCCCAGGCGGTTGCATCCGAAGACGTATGGGTGTGGACGAAAACGATCCAGAGGCCAAAGGGCAGAACGCTGCCCGCGGACCAGACCACGTTGCGCCAATTCCGCGTTAGCAACACATGAAGGCCATAGCCGGCGAGCAGCAGCAGCCCGGTCTCGCGCGCTAGCGGCGCGGCGGCGAGTACCGCGAACAGCTTCCACCCGGGAGTCCGCAGATACACGACGAAGCCCGCGGTGAGCGCCGCGAGAGCCAGGTCAACGGTCATGCGCTCGAGCGACATGAACACCGCCGGAAGGGTCAGGAACAAGAGGCCGAGAGAGGCGTGCAGACCGTGGTCCCGCGCCAGGAGGGCCAGCCAGTACACTCCCAGGAAAACAAAACCCGCGGTGACCGCAAAGTAGGCGGCGTCGATCCAGCCGGAGCGGCCGAACGCCAGCGCGTACGCCGCGAGCGGCACGAGGATTCTTCGCCAACGCAGGCGCGGGTTGTCGACCGCGGAGGAATAGCCTTTGTCGAGGAACGGGTCGTGGGCGATGAGGTGGTAGAACTGCCCGTCGAACCCTTCGGCCTCAGGAGACCGGTAGAGATTTTCGCCGAGCGACTCAGGAATTGCGGTCTGGCGGCCTGTGTAGAACAGCGCCGTCGGGTCGCCGCCGTAGTTGAACTTCACCGTGAGAAACTGTCCGGCGACAGCGAGGAGCAGGCCGAGCAGGCCGTACAGAACACAGGGATTGCGCTTCCACATGATGGCGATATGGCGGCGAGAGTTCGCGGTTTTGGCCTATCTGGGCCGTGGCGGAGATAACCGTTCGCAGCCGCGCGCCGCGGCGGGCGAAGTCCTATACTGTAGCGGACCTCGCGGCATTCCGGCCTGCCGTTTCTTTTCTCCTTGACGCCGGGGCCGGAGACTTGCAGAATTAGACACGGAAAATCCTGTTTCGGGAGGGTCCACGATGGCCGAACCCGTTCGCGCAATTCTTGGCCGCAAGGCCAGCGCCATCTGGGGCGTGACTCCGGAGGCGACCGTCTTTGAGGCGATCGCCCTGATGGCGGAAAAAGGTATCGGTGCGGTTCTGGTGCTGGCCGGTGATGAGTTGGTCGGCATCGTTTCCGAGCGTGACTATGCCCGCAAAGTGGTTTTGCGAGGGAAAAACTCACGGGAAACCGCGGTGTCGGAGATCATGAGCAGCCCGGTGTTTACGATTCATCCGGAGCTGCGGACCGACGAGTGCATGCGACTGGTCACCGAAAAGCGCATTCGCCATCTGCCGGTGACCGAACAGGGCCGGCTGGTCGGGATTGTCACGATCGGCGATCTGGTGAAGTCGATTATTTCCGAGCAAGCGGAAACGATCGTACAGTTGACATCCTATATCGAAGGCCGGCCGCTTTAGGCTTGCGGTGCTCTGGATTTGGCGAATCTATTTGCCCTAGTGGAGTAACTCCGCAGTCACGCTTCGAAGCACATTCATCAAGGGCCCCGGGTATACGCCGAGCACAATCAGCGCCAGCATAAGCGCGGAAAGCGCGAGACGGCCGGTGGGCGCTGAGTTTGCCGGTTGCGAAGAGCCCGTCGAATCGCTCCGCGGCGGGTCTCCATAGATCGCGACGACAACTCGCAGGTAGTAGAAAAGACCGATCACGCTGGTGATGACGAGAACGATCACCAGCGGCCAGAGTGCTGCCTCGACGCCCGCCGCAACGATGTAGAACTTGCCGATGAAGCCCGCCGTCAGCGGGATGCCGGCCAGCGAAAGCATCGCGGCGGTCAACGCGGCAGCGGGCAGCGGATTCCTCCAGAACAATCCCCGGTAGTCTTCGAGGCGGTCCATTTCTTTGCCGTCTTTGGACAACACCGCGATCGCGCCGAACGCCAAAAGCAAAGTAATCATGTAGGCCGCTAGATAGTAGGCGGCGGCTTCGGCCGCGGCACGGCCCGGCGCCTGGATCGCCACCAGGACATACCCCAGGTGGCTGATTGAGGAGTAGGCGAGGATTCTCTTCAGATTCGTTTGCAGCAGCGCCAGCAAGTTCCCCGCGAACATTGAAGCGATCGCGATGACGCTCAAGGCCACCAAGAGCGAGCGGTAATTCGAAATGTTGATGCCGGCGAAATAGCGGAACAGCAGGGCGACCATCGAGGCCTTCGAAACGGTGGCTATGAAAGCGCCGACCGGGGCCGGCGCTCCTTCGTATACGTCAGGGGCCCACATGTGAAAAGGCACGACGCCGAGCTTGAAGCCGACACCGGTGAGCATCAGGGCGACACCCAGCGCGATCACCGGGTCGGCGGTAACGATTCCAGAGGCCAACGCGGACGCTAGGCGCGCGAGGGTCATCGTGCCGAGCTGCGCGTACACGAGCGCCATGCCGAAAAGCAGAAAACCCGCCGACGCCGATCCTAATACGAGATATTTGATTCCTGCCTCAACCGGCTCTTGGCGCAGGCGCGGGTAGGCGATCAGGGCGTAGAGCGCGACGCTGAGGATCTCGAGGCCGAGAAACAGCGAGATGAAATGACTGCTGACCACCAGCACCGCCGACCCGAGGGCCGCGAGCAGCAGCAACAGATACAGCTCTTCGGGGTGCGTGGCGTGCTTCTGGTAGCCGTGGGCGAAAATTGCGACCACGAGCGACCCTGCCAGCAACAGGGCGATGTAGAACAGGCCGTAGTGGTCAACGATCAGCAGAGCCGTAACCTGGCGAGGCGAGGCGGACCAAGCCGGTCCGATCGAGAGCATCGCAGCGGCGAGCCCGGCGCAGCACAGACCGGCGGCGAGCGCGTGGGCCCTATGGATGGCGATGGCAAGCATCACCACGACGGCCGTTGCCGCGGTGACGATCAGTGGCGCGATCGCGATGAAATCAACGGGACTCATGGTCTAGATTCTTGCTCGAACTTCATGGCCGTACTTCGTGGTCGAGGTTCACGGCTCGACAAAACCCATGGCGGAAAACTACTCGTCGAGTTTCAAAACGTCAGCCTGCCGCGGTCAGGCGCTCGATCACCGGCGCGGCCGTATCGATCACCGGTTGCGGATAAACGCCAAGCCACAGAATCGCGATCATCAGCACGCCGAGGATCACCCATTCGCGCCGGTTGAGATCCGCAAACGGGAGATCGTAGCTGTTGGCGCCGTGAAAGGCGCGCAGCATCATTCGCAGCGAATAGATCGTCGCCCCGATCAGCCCGATGGTCGCCGCCACGGTAATCCCTACGCTCACCTGATAGGCGCCGAGCAGCACCAGAAATTCGCCGACAAAGTTGCCGAGGCCTGGCAGGCCGAGCGACGCCATTGTGAAATACAGGGTGACCGCCGACATTTTTGGGGCCGCCTGCCACAAGCCGCCCATGCGCTCCATGTCGCGGGTGTGAATCCGCTCGTAGAGGCCTCCGACAAGAATGAATAGCGCTCCGGTGCTGACGCCGTGGCAGATCATCTGCAATACCGCGCCTTGGAGCGCCAGTTCGTTCCCGGCGAACAAGCCGAGCAGGACGAAACCCAAATGGCTCACGCTCGAGTAGGCGACGAGCTTTTTCAAGTCGGTTTGCGCGAAGGCGAGAATTGCGCCGTAGAGAATGCCCACGGCGGCGAGCGTCATCGCCACTGGCGCGAAAGCGCGCGACGCATCGGGGAACAATGGCAGCACGAACCGCAGGATTCCGTAGCCGCCGGTTTTGAGCAGCAGCCCAGCGAGGATCACGCTCCCCGCCGTTGGCGCTTCGGTGTGCGCCGCCGGCAGCCACGGATGGAACGGCACCATGGGCAGCTTCACCGCGAACGCGATAAAGAAACCAAGCATCAGCCAGGTTGCTGTTTGCGACGCGAGCGGCGTGCCCAGCAGATCCAGATAGTCGAAGGTGTAAACGCCAGTGCTTTGTCCGTGCAGGAAGTAGAGGCCGAGGATGGAAAGCAGCATCAGCAGCCCGCCAGCCTGCGTGAACAGGAAAAACTTGAAGCCGGCGTAGACGCGGTTCTCATGACCCCAGATGATGATCAGCAGATACATCGGGATCAGCATCATCTCCCAGAAGAAATAGAACAGGAATAGATCGAGAGCCAGGAAGACTCCGAGGATGCCGGCCAGCACCCACAGCAGATTGAAGTGGAAGAAGCCGGTGCGCTGCTTGATTTCCGTCCAGGACGCGCCGACCGAGAGAATGCCGAGCAGGATGGTCAGCGTTGCGAGCAACAGGCTGACGCCGTCGATGGCGAGATGGAGCGAGATTCCGAAACGCGGGATCCACGGCAGCCGGATTTGCTCGATCCAGATACCCGGCATGGCGCCCGGCGCCACGAGCGGGCCGTTGAGTTTTCCCCACAGTTGCGTGACGAGCACGGCGTCGAGGCCGAGCGCGATTAGCGACACGTACCGCGATGCATTCGGGATGCGCCGTTCCAGCGACCAGGCAAGCAGCCCGCCGAGCAACAGAATCAGAATGAGCCACAGCAGAATCATCCGAATATCACCACGCCGGCCACGATGACCGTGCCCACGCCGATACCGGCGGCGTACCAGCGCAGTTGCCCGGACTGCGTCGTTCGCAAGAACTGATGGACCAGCCGATGCAGCCAAGCCGTGAAGCGGTAGATCTGATCGATGATGTCGTTCTTGTTGATCTCGGCGACCCACAACACCGGCGCGACGAACATCATGTGGTAGAGACGATCGAAGCCCCAACCCGACAGCCACAGCCGATGGACTGATGCCGCCAGCGGCGCTTTCGATATGGCGTCAACCTTTTCCGGGTTTCGCAAATACAAGAAGTAGGCCACGGCCAACCCGAGCAAGGCGGCTGCAATCGCGATACCGATGAGCATGGCTTCGACGCCCGCTTCGGGATGATGGCTTGGCGGCAGCGCGGAACCGAGGAAATGGGAAAACGCAGCGACGTGGCCAAGAGTTTCGGGCATCTCGACAAAGCCGCTGACGATGGCCAACGCGGCGAGCACAACGAGCGGCCACGTCATGCGCCGGCCCGGGTGGTGGTGGACATGCGTTTTTGCTTCCCCGAAGAACACGATAAAGATCAACCGGAAGCTGTAGGCCGCCGTGAGGAAGGCTCCGAACAGGCCCGCGAACCAGAACCACGGGCCGCCCGTGTGGGACGTCCATGCTTGCGCGAGAATCCAGTCTTTGCTGTAAAAGCCCGCTGTGATGAAAGGGATACCGGCGAGAGACGCCGCGCCGATCAGGAACGTCCAAAAAGTCACCGGCAGTAGCTTGCGAAGGCCGCCCATCTTGAAAATGTTCTGCTCGTGATGGAGGCTAACGATGACCGCGCCGGCGGCGAGGAACAGAAGCGCTTTGAAAAAGGCGTGCGTCATGAAGTGGAACATCGCCGCCTGCCAGGCGCCGACGCCCAACGCGAGAAACATGTAGCCGATCTGGCTGATCGTCGAATAAGCCAGCACGCGTTTGATGTCGGATTGAACGAGCGCGCTTAAGCCGGCGAGTAGCAGGGTCAGCGCGCCGATTGCGGCTACTGCGACTTCAACTTGAGGCGCGAGACCGAACAGCACGTGCGTGCGTGCGATGAGATAGACACCGGCGGTGACCATTGTGGCGGCGTGGATCAGCGCGCTGACCGGCGTGGGTCCGGCCATGGCGTCGGGAAGCCAGGTTTGCAGCGGCAACTGCGCGGATTTGCCGACGGCGCCGCCCAACAGCAACGCTGCGGCGGCGATGGCCCAACCGCTTCCCTCGGGCCACTGGCTGGCGGCTTCGGCCATCAACGGCTGGATTTGCAGCGTGCCGAGTTTCGCAAAAAGCAGGAACAGGCCGATCGCCATCGCCGTATCGCCGATGCGCGTAACCAGAAAAGCTTTCACGGCAGCGCGCGCGTTCGCCGGGTCGGTGTACCAGAAACCGATCAGCAAATAGCTGCACAGGCCCACACCTTCCCAGCCGAGATAGAGCAGCAGCAGGTTGTCGGCCAGCACCAGCATTAACATCGAGGCGACGAACAGGTTCATCGAAGCGAAGAAGCGGGCGAAGTCGGCGTCGCCGGCCATGTACTCCGAGGCATAGAGGTGGATGAGGAAACCGACGAAGGTGATGACGAAGGTCATCAGCAGCGAGAGCGCATCGAGGTAGAGAGTGACCGCAGGCTGAAGGTTTCCGACGGCGATCCAGTTCCAGAGTGTTTGCGAGTACGCGCCGGACGCCGGGGGCGCGCCAAGGAATTCGAAGCCGATCAGCAGCGTGACCGCGGCGGAGATTCCGACCGAGCCGACGCCGAGCAGCGCACTGGCGGCCTTCGACAAGCGGGAGCCGAAACAGGCCAGCACAACGAAGCTGGTCAGCGGCAGAGCGGGTATGGTCCAAAGCAACTCGAACATCTTACCCTCGCATCGTCGAGGCCGCGGCCGTGTCGAGCGTTTTGAAACGCCGGTGGAGCAGCAACAGCAGCGCCAGTCCGACGGCCACCTCCGCCGCGGCGGTCACCAGGATGAACAAAAACATCACCTGGCCGTCGGGCTGAGCCCATCGCGCGCCCGCCACGATGAACGCCAGGCCGGCCGCGTTCAGCATGATCTCGATCGACATCAGCACGAACAATAGGTTGCGGCGAACGATGACGCCCGCCAGCCCGATAACGAACAGCACCGCCGCCAACATCAAACCGTGTTCGGTGGGGATCATCGTGAGGTTTCGCTTTTTCCGTCCCGCGGGTCGCGGCGCCCAAGGTGATAAGCGCCGACCATGCCCGCCAGCAGCAGCATCGCCGCCAGTTCGACGCCGAGCAAATAGGGGCCGAATAGAGAGATCGCGACCGCCTTGGGAGTGATCTCCGCGCCCGTCATGGCTGGTTGCGGGTTCTTGCTAACTACCGAGATCAGTTCCACGAGCAGCGCCGCGCCGATCAGTCCTGGGCCCCGCCAGGCTTTCGGGTCGAGCCACTGTTTTTCCTGTTCGGTGGCGGCGCGGCCGATATTCAACAGCATCACAACGAAGACAAACAAAACCATGATGGCGCCGGCGTAGATGATGACTTCCAAGGCCGCGATAAACGGCGCGCCAAGAATGAAGAAGATCAGGGATATGGAGAGAAACGAAACGATCAGATAGAGCAACGCGTGGACCGCGTTGGCGCGGCTGATCGCCAGGAGCGTCGAGATCACGGCTATCAGCGAAGTGATGTAGAAGGCGGTTTCCATTCGGCACCGTGGTTGGCGCTCAGGCCGGCTCTTCTGGCCAACCTGGTTTTGGTCTCGGGACACCTCGACGGGCGGCGCTCATATTTCTTCTTCTTGTGTGGACAGGCAGGATTGCCTGTCCCACGGTTATGGCAACAAGCTGCGCACATCCACCGGCGGATCTTCGTTGTGGGCCTGGCCTTTGCCCTTGCCTCCGATCGCGAGGCCAGCGAAGTTGTAAAAATTGTATCCGGGATACTTTCCAGGTCCGTTGATCAGTAGATCCTCTTTCTCGTAGACCAGGCTCTGGCGTTTGTACTCGCCCATTTCGAAATCCGGCGTTAGCTGAATCGCGTAGGTCGGGCAGGCCTCTTCGCAGTACCCGCAGAAGATGCAGCGCGAAAAATTAATGCGGAAGAATTCGGGGTAGCGGCGGCCGGTTTCGTCCTCGGTGGCTTGCAGCGAAATGCAGTCCACCGGGCAGGCGACCGCGCACAAGTAGCATCCGACGCAGCGCTCGCCGCCGTCGGGGTCGCGCGAGAGAATGATGCGGCCGCGCCAGCGCGGCGCCGGTACCCGCCTCTCGTCGGGATACTGGTACGTCTCACGCGGGTGAATGGCGTGCCGGAAGACTAGCCACATCGTTCGCAGCAGGCTCAGCATTGGTTCTCCCGTTGCGCGGTGAAAAGACGATTGCTTTGCTGAGCCCCGCAGGGGCGGCATGACCGTAGCCCGGGGCGCGAGCCCCGGGTTTTGTGCGCGTAGCCTTTCTTGAAAAGCCTGTGGTTCGGCACGAAGCGGTAGCTTCGCGCCAAGCCACAGGCTTTCGCTGGTTCCAGAGAATGACGCGCTGACCCGGGGCTCGCGCCCCGGGCTACGGTCATACCGCCCCTGCGGGGCTCAGACCGATACCCGATCGTGCCGGACGCCGCGCCAGTCGGGCGTCCGGTTTCCTGCGGTTGCCCGCGTTCGTTGTAGCTCCAATGCATGTGGATTCCACTTTCTGGCGTCAGGGCTGGCTCGCCAGCACAATCGCCCCGGTGGCGAGCAAATTCAGTAACGACAGCGGCAGCATTACCTTCCAGCCGTATGCCATCAATTGGTCATAGCGCGGCCGCGGCAGCGACGCCCGCAGCAATACAAAAAAACAGATGAACGCGAATGTTTTCAGAAAGAACCACAACACCGGCGGCAGCACCGGACCCATCCAGCCGCCGAAGAACAGTGTGACGGTGATGGCCGAGATCAGGACGACGCCGAGGTATTCGCCGACGAAGAACATCCCGAATTTCATGCCGGAGTATTCCGAATGAAACCCCGCTACGAGCTCGCCTTCCGCTTCGCCGAGATCGAACGGCAGCCGCCGGGTTTCGGCGATGCCAGCGATCAGAAACAGCACCATCCCGAGGAATTGCGGAACGCAGAACCACATGTCACGCTGCGCTTCGACAATGTCGCGCAGGCTGAACGATCCGGTCATTACAACGACGCCCATCGCTGACAGTCCCATGAAGACTTCGTAGCTCACCATCTGCCCGGCGACGCGCAGCCCGCCCAGCAGCGGGTATTTGCTGTGCGAAGACCAGGCCCCGAGCGCGACGCTATAGACACCTAGCGACGACAGGCCGAGGATGAACAACAGGCCGACGTTCATGTCGGTGACCTGGATGCCAGGGGCGATGGGCACCACCGCAAACGAAACCAGCACGGTCACCATGATGATCGCCGGCGCGATAACGAAGACCGGGCGATCGGCGAATGGCGGCGTCCAGTCCTCTTTGGTGAGCATCTTGATGGCGTCGGCGATGACCTGCAACAACCCAAAGGGGCCGACGCGGTTGGGGCCATAGCGGTCTTGCCACAGCGCCAGCAAACGGCGCTCGACCCAGATCAGGTTTGCGCTGAGGGTCAGCAGGGCGAACAACAAGCCGCCGATGACGAGCAAAGAATGTAGGCGTTCGTCCATAGGATCAGGGGAGCTTGGTGATCCTGCTCCACGCGGGCAATTGCAGGCTTTTAGTCTGCGGCAGTCCGGCAGGAATTCCCGCCAACCCTCGCGCCATGTCTGGGGCCAACTTCACGGGCAGGCGCTGTGTCGATCCGTTGATGCGAACCTCCGCCTCGGTCCCTTCGGCGAGGTTCAATGCGCCCGCGTCTTCCGGATGCAATGCGACGTAGGGTTTGGGAGCGCGCTCGGCGATGGCCGGCGACAAAATGCTCAATTCCTCCGACCCGAATATGTGATGGAGCGGCACGGCAAGCCATTCGCCGTTTGGCTGCGCGGGATCGGCGGGTGCATCGCTGTGATACTGCGGGTCAGCAGCCGCGGGTGGTTCCAGCAGGCGCAGTCCCGGGTCGCCGCCGCGCAATTCGCCGCCGACTTCCTCCTGAAATTTGGCCGTGGACTGAATCGAATTCCACGACGGCGCCCAGAAGAACGGATTCACCGAGGCCGGCGGCATGCCGGGATAACCTTCCATCGAAAATGACAGCGGGGAGTCGGGATCTTCGGGCGGCTTCGGCTCGTGGACGCTGATGTTTGCGAGCATCGCCGTGCGGCCGCTATAGCGGTGCGGCGCGCGTGGAATTTTCTGCCCGGCGATCCGGAAGCTGCCAGGCGGCGTTACCGATTCCAGGCCCGCGAAGATCTTCAGGCCGTCGGCGATCGCGGTGCGTACTTCGGTGACGTTGAGCCAATCAGCCATTCGATGGTGACCCGCCGCCAGCGATATCTCGCGAAGCCAGCGCCAGCTTTCCTGAACCGAACCGGTGGCGCCGGCGAGTTGCACAAAACCCTGCGCGCGGCCTTCGTGGCTTACCAGCGTGCCGTCGCCTTCAGCGAAGGTGCTCGCCGGGAAAACGATTGCTGCGCGCCCGGTCGTGTCGTTCAAGAGGTGGTCGATCGCGACGACGGCCTTCGCGCCCTGCAGCAATGCCTCGGCTTCCGCGCGACCCATGCGGCGGAACAGGTCGTTTTCAAGAACAATAACTGTCTCGGCCGCGCCGCTGCGGACCGCTTCGGCCGCCTCGTCGAGGCTGCGGGGTGCGAGCAGACCGAGGCCCATGCTGTTGCACTCGGGGAGCACGATTGCCAGGTGTGCGGGCGCTTCCGGACGGCACAATGCCGCCGCCACATTGGCCGCGGCCTCGACGATCGCCATGCTGCCGCAGCTCACGCCAGCGACGATCAACGGCCGCTGCGCCTGCTTTAGCGCCTCAGCGGCCTTTTGCGCCAACTGCTGCATGTCCGCGGAAAGGTTTGAGGGTTGTGGGGAAGCGGAGTCCAGCGCATGCGCGACTGCAAAGCCGAAGCGGGCTACTTCATTGGGCGCGGCGCGCAGAGTGGCCGTGGCGACTTCGTCGAGGCGCGAGCCTGCTGCCGAGGCAATGAAGAACGGTCCGTGCTCTGCTTGAATGACTTCGCGCAAGGCGGCGTCGTGCCATTGCGGAATGCCAATTTTCTTGGCCTTTTCGCGTGGCGCATTGAGCGCCGCTTGCCGCAGGCCCAGAGCCAGGCGCGGAGCGGTTTGCGTGACGTCTTCGCCGAGAATCAGCACGGCGTCGGCTGCTTCGATTTCCACCAACGACGGCGTGCGCGCCGGGCCCGTCCGCAAGATCTCGATCGCACGCGCCGTCAGGCGACGCTCGGTCTCCGACACTCCAGAATAAAAATGCTCCTCGCCGACCAGCTCGCGCAGCGCGTAGTTGGACTCGATCGACGCGCGCGGCGAACCGATGCCGATCACCTTTTCGGGAGTCTCCAGCATTTGCGCCACGGCTCCCAGCGCCGCTTGCTTCTGAACCGGGGCGAGCGTACCGCCGTGGCCGCGCATTTGCGGCTCGCGAATCCGCTCCGGAGCATTCACGAACTCGTAGCCGAAGCGGCCGCGGTCGCACAGAAAGTAGCCGTTGACATGGTGGTTGTAGCGGTTCACGATGCGGCGCACCGTGCCGTAGCGCTCGCCGGGTGTGATATTGCAGCCGGCAGCGCAATGGACGCACAACGACGGCGCCATCTGCAAATCCCACTTGCGAGTGTAGTGTTTTTTCAGGGTCTTATCGGTGAAAACGCCGGTCGGGCAAATCTCAACAAGGTTGCCGCTGAACTCGTTTTCGAGTACGCCGTCCTCGTGACGCCCGAAGTAGACACGGTTGCGCGACGCGAATACGTTCAGGTCGCGGCCGCCGGCGTACTCGCGGTAGTACCGCACACAGCGGTAGCACTCGATGCAGCGGTTCATCTCGTGGTTGAGAAACGGCCCGAGATACTGGTTTTCGAACGTACGCTTAGGGAAGCGATAGTCGCGATAGGTATGGCCGGTCATCACGGTCATATCCTGCAGATGGCACTCGCCGCCTTCGTCGCACACCGGGCAATCGTGCGGGTGGTTGGTCATCAGCCATTCGACGATGCTCTCGCGAAATTCCCTTGCCTCTTCGTCGTGGATCGAAATGCGCGAGCCGTCGTCGGCCGGCGTCATGCACGACATCACGAGCTTGCCCTGCTTGTCGTTTTCGTCGCGAAACTGTTTGACGGCGCACTGCCGGCAGGCCCCGACCGATCCCAACGCCGGGTGCCAGCAGAAATACGGAATGTCGTAGCCCAGGCTGAGGCAGACCTCGAGCAGGTTCTTCTTGGAGTCGACCTCGTGCGCCTGATTCTCGACGAAGATCTTCGCCATCAACTTCTCCAGGGACAACCCTTCTGCTCGAGATGCTTCTCGAAGTCGCCGCGAAAGTGTTTGAGCCCGCTTCCCAGCGGCGCCATCGCGCCCGGGGCCAGCGCGCAGAAGGTCAGACCGGGGCCGAGAAAGCGAACGTGCTTGGATAACACGTCGAGGTCCTCGGCCTTTCCTTGGCCCTCTTCGAAAGCCCACAGAATTTTCTCCGTGTAGGGCAACCCTTCGCGGCACGGCGTACACCAGCCGCAGGATTCCTGCGCGAAAAAGTGCTCGAGGTTCCAGAGCATGCCGACGGGGCAGGTTTTGTCGTCGAGCACGATCATCGTGCCCGTGCCGAGACGGCTGCCGGCTTTCGCGATCGAAGCGACGTCCATCGGCGTGTCGAGATGCTCCTCCACCAGAAAGTCGGTCGAGGCTCCGCCTGGTAGAACGCCGCGGAAACGGACGCCGTCGCGCATGCCGCCGGCGTGCTCTTCGAGCAGTTCCCGCATCGGAATACCTACTGGTAATTCCCAGCAGCCCGGCCGTTTGACTTTGCCGCTGACGCCGAAAAGCTTCGTGCCGCCTTCGCCGGTGACGCTCAGCGACTTGTACCATGCGACGCCGTTGTTGACGATGTGCGGGAGGTTGCACAGCGTCTCGACGTTTTGCACGATGGTTGGCTTGCCCCACAGCCCCGACACTTGCGGAAACGGCGGCTTGGCGCGCGGCGTGACGCGTTTGCCTTCGAGCGCGTTGAGCAGGCCGGTCTCTTCGCCGCACATGTAGCGGCCCGCGCTGCTGTGGACGTGCACTTCGAGGCTGTAGCCCGAGCCTTGAATATTTTCGCCGATCCAGCCGCCTTGGTAGGCTTCAGCGATCGCCTGGTTGACGAGCCTGGTCGCCAGCACGTATTCGCGGCGGATGAAGACGTAGCAAACGTCCGCTTGGATCGCATACGACGCCAGAATCACGGCTTCGATCAACTGGTGCGGGTCGCCTTCGAGCAGCACGCGGTCTTTGAACGTTCCCGGCTCCATCTCATCGCCGTTGACGACGAGGTATTTGGGCCGCGGCGCGTCGTCGCCCATCGGAACGAAGCTCCACTTCATGCCGGTCGAAAACCCCGCGCCGCCGCGTCCGCGCAGGTTCGAGTCTTTGACGAGCTGCGTCACTTCACCCGGCGTCATCGATCCCAAGGCCTTGCGGACGGACTGGTAGCCGCCGGCCTGCTCGTACTCTTTCAGCGCGAAAGGCGGCCGGCCCGGCTGAATGTTTTTAGTGAGCGGTCTTTCCATCGGCGTTACTTGTACGGCCCTACTTATAGGGCTCGAGCACGGCATCGAATCCTTCGGGCGCCAAATTCGTGTGCAGGTCGTCGCCGACCATCATTGCCGGAGCCTTGTCGCATGTTCCTAAACAGGGCACGGGCAGCAGCGTGAAACGGCCGTCGGCGGTGGTTTCTCCTGGCGCGATTCCGAGGGTTTGCTTGGCGCAACTTTGCATGCGGTCGTAGCCCATGATCCAGCAACTGACGCTGTCGCACATCAGGATGACGTTGCGGCCGACGGGGCGGCGGTAGATCAGGTTGTAGAACGTTGCTACTCCGTCGAGCTCTTCCGCGGTCATTCCCAGGATCGCCGCGATGTCTTTGATGTTTTCGTCGGAGACCCAGCCGCGGCGGCGCTGCACGGTCTTGAGCGCTTCGACGCAGGCGGCTTGCTTGTGAGGATAGAGCGTTAGCTCGTGCTGGATTTCCTTGGCTTCCTCGTCGGTTAGCATGTTGCGCCTCTTCGGAACATAAACAGGCAGGATTGCCTGTTCCACTTATCGATCGATGTCGGCCAGTACGAAATCCATGGCCCCCAGGATCGCTAGCAGATCGGGCACCGTAAACCCGCGGCTGATCAGCGGCAGCATCTGCATGTGCGTGAACGATGGGGCGCGAATGCGCGCGCGATATGCGTTCGTGCTGCCGTCGCTGATCAAGTAGTAGCCGTTGTTTCCCTTGGCGCCCTCGACGCCGACAAACGCCTCGCCGGCCGGAATCACCGGGCCCCAGCTCACGCTCAGAAAATGCGTGATGAGGGTCTCGATGTCGCGCATCGTGCGTTCCTTGAGCGGCGGCGTCGTCAGCGGATGATCGGCCTTGTACGATCCCTCGGGCATATTGCCGGCGCACTGCTCGATGATCCGGAGGCTCTGGAGGATTTCCTCGATACGCACCGCGGCGCGGTCGTAGCAATCGCCGCGCGTGGCGGTGGGAATGTCGAACTCGAAATTCTCGTAGCCCGAGTAGGGCCGCTTCTTGCGGAAATCCCATTCAAAGCCGCAGGCGCGCAACCCCGCGCCGGTGACGCCCCAGTCGATGGCCTCATCCAAGGTGTAGTCGCCAACGCCTTGCGTACGCGCCTTGAACATGCGGTTGCGCATGACCATCTTGTCGTACTCTTTGATGCGCTTGCGCTGCCAGGCGATGAACTCGCGCACCATCGGCTCCCAGCCCTGCGGCAAGTCCTGCGCCACGCCGCCGATGCGAAACCAGCTCGGGTGCATGCGGCCACCGCAAACCGCTTCGACGATGTCGAAGATGCGCTCACGGTCGTTGAACATGAAAAAGACCGGCGACATCGCCCCGAGGTCTTGCGCGAACGTGCCGTACCAGACCAGATGGCTCGAGATGCGGAACAGCTCCGCCATCATCACCCGGATCACCTTGACGCGATCGGGCACCTCGATGCCGGCGAGCTTCTCGACCGCCAACACGTAAGGCATGTTGTTGAGCACGCCGCTGAGGTAGTCGATGCGGTCGGTGTAAGGAATAAAGGTGTGCCAGGACTGCCGCTCGGCCATTTTTTCGGCGCCGCGGTGGTGGAAGCCGATCTCCGGAACGAGGTCCAGAATTTCCTCGCCGTCAAGCTGCAGGATGATCCGCAAAACGCCGTGCGTGCCGGGATGTTGCGGCCCGAGGTTGAGGAACATGAACTCGGAATTCTCGCCGCCGCGCTTGAGGCCGAATTTCTCGGGGTCGAAACGCAACGCTTCCTGTTCGGCGTCTTCCTTCTCAGGAGTCAAACGAAACGGGCCCATCTCGGTGGCGCGCGCGGCGTGGTCTTTGCGCAGCGGATGGCCCTGCCAGGTTTGCGGCATCAAAATCCGCCGTAAGTGCGCGTGGCCCTCGAAGCCAACGCCGAACATGTCCCAGACCTCGCGCTCATACCACGCCGCTGACGGCCACAGGTCGGTGATGGTCGGAACCCAGGGGCGATCGCCATGCAGCGCTACTTTGAGGCGCAAGTCTTCGTTGCGGTCGTAGGAGAGCAGGTGATAGACAACCGTGAAGTCGCTGGGAGGTTGCCCTTCGCGATGCGCGCGGTCACGTTCGTCGATTGCCGTCAGATCGTAAAGAACCCGATAGGGCTTTTCGATGCCCGATTTCAGCCGCCGCAACGCCTCGTGAATTCGCTCGGCCGGCACCCAATAGGTGGGAATCTCGTCGCGCGTGGCTTGAGCGACGCAAGTCCCCGGATCGAGGACCGCTTCAAGGTGTTCCCGCACTGCTGAAACGGCGACCATATGGAAACCAAGAGGCAGCGGGTTGCGCGCTACCGGACGTTGTCCGGCGTACGGAGTTGCACCAGCTTCTGGCGCTCGCCGCGGCGGACGTCCCGCAGAGCAGGCATTTCCGGCTTCGCCACGCCCTGCGGACCCATAACCCAGCTCAAGGGACGCCGCTCTTTGCCGATCGATTGCTGCAGCAACAACAAACCTTCCATGAAAGCTTCCGGACGAGGCGGGCAACCGGGCACGTAAACGTCGACCGGCAGAAACTTGTCGACGCCCTGTACGACGCTATAGATGTCGTACATGCCGCCCGAGTTGGCGCACGAGCCCATCGAGATCACCCAGCGCGGCTCCATCATTTGTTCGTAGAGCCGCTGAATGACCGGCGCCATCTTGATAAACACCGTGCCGGCGATGACCATGACGTCGGCCTCGCGGGGCGTGCCGCGAATGACTTCGGCGCCGAAGCGCGCAATGTCATAGCGGCTGGTGATGCTGGTCGCCATTTCGACGAAGCAGCACGACAGGCCGAAATTAAACGGCCAGATCGAATTCTTGCGGCCCCACGCGACCAGATCCTGCACGCGCGAGAGCACCATCGACTGCTGCACCGCCTGGTCGAAGTTGCGCGATTCGAGCTCGGGGAACGAGTGTGGTTCGCCCGGCTTAGTCAGCGACCAACGCATGGGTCTCCTTGTGCTTGGATTGAGGGTGGGCGAGTGCTCCGGCCGTAGAGTTTTCGGCCGCCCTGCGCCGCGACCGCGGTTTCGGGCCCAGGTCGAGCGCGCCTTCCCGCCACTCGTAAAACAGCGCCGCCAGCAGGATGCCGACGAAGATCGTGACCGCGATAAACGCAGGCCAGCCGGTTTCAGGAACCGCGACAGCCCACGCGAACAAGATGGCCGCCTCGAGGTCGAAGATCACAAACAACATCGCAACCAAATAGAAACGCGCGGAAAAGCGCAGCTCGGCCGATCCGGTCGAAACGATTCCCGACTCATAGGGTTCGGCTGTGGCGCGCTCGTTGTGCCGCTGTCCGAGCAGGTAGGACGCAACCAGCATGCCGCCGACGACCACCAAGACGGCCCCGGCATATATGCTCAACGCCCAAACGTTTAGGGAATCCATGGTGGCGCACTTCGGCGAAGATTCACTACGCGCTGTCCGTCAAGGTTGAAGCGAATCGATCGCTCCGGTAACGAGCAAGGATGAGTGACTGGCCCTCGAAGCGGGCCGCATCGGGAATTGGGCGACCATCGCCTGCGAAACAAACGCAAGTTCCACCTGAGGAAAGGTATCGGTCTCTGTGTTGATCGAACCACGTTGGTGGGTACGGATCATTATACCGTTGCGCGCAGGTCGCGTTCGAACCGTGTCGAACCGCCCGTCGCCGGTCCAACCACCGTTTCCGAGCTCGTTCCGGATTCGCTTGAAAACGAGGTCGCTTTCGGTTAGACTTTTGACGCGCTTCAGCCCAAACAGCGAAACCGGTTACGGTTGCGTGGCGCGGGAGAACTCAGGGGAGAGCCTGGCATCGCTCGGGCTCTGGGTTCCACCGCGAGTGTGTAACTCGCCTTTGGCGCGAGACGTCCAACACTGGGTTTGAGTGACGGCCAGCGTACAAACGACTGACTTTGTTTCACTTACTAGCGAACGAGGTGTTTATTGACTTCCAGAAACGACTACGGCCGTTATCGGGCGGTGACCGAGCACAACATTGCCCAGACGCCGGAGTGGCATTGGATCGACCCGCAGCATCAGGAGGCGATCCGGGTCGTTTCGCAGGTACTCCCTTTCCGCACCAATGAATATGTAATTCGAGAGCTCATTGAATGGGGGAATCTGCCTCTCGACCCGATTTTTCAGCTCGTGTTCCCGCAGCGCGGCATGCTTTCCGCCGAGGAATACGATCGGGTGCGAACGCTGCTTGAACGGGATGCGCAGCAAGAGCTGGCCGCCGAGATCAGCCGCATTCGCTACAGCCTCAACCCGCACCCCGCCGGGCAACTGACCCACAACGTGCCGCGCCTCGACGGCCGGCCGCTCCCAGGGCTGCAACACAAATATCGCGAGACCGTGCTGCTGTTTCCCGCGCAGGGACAAACCTGTCACGCCTACTGTACCTACTGCTTCCGCTGGGCGCAGTTTGTCGGCATGCCGGAGGTGAAATTCGAAGCCCGCGAAACCGATGACCTGGTCGCTTATTTGAAAGCGAATCGCTGCGTGACCGACGTGCTGATCACCGGCGGCGATCCGATGATCATGAAGACCAGGGTGCTGCGCAAATACATTGAGCCGCTGCTGGCGGCCGGTCTCGAGAACGTGCAGACCATTCGCATCGGCACTAAGGCGTTGGGCTACTGGCCGCAGCGCTTCGTGACGGACAAGGACGCGGACGATTGCCTGCGGCTGTTCGAAGAGGTAGTGGCGGCCGGCAAGCATTTGGCCGTAATGGCTCACTACAGCCATCCCGCTGAACTCAAGCCCGAGATCGCGCGCGAAGCCGTGCGCCGGGTCGGCTCGACGGGCGCGCAGTTGCGCATGCAGGGGCCGCTGATTCGCCACGTCAACGACAACGCGCAGGTTTGGGCGGAGCTGTGGCGCGAAGGCGTCAAGCTCGGCATGATTCCTTACTACATGTTTATCGAGCGCGATACCGGCGCTCGCAATTACTTCGAGGTCCCGCTGGCGCGCTGCCACGAGATTTTCCGCGACGCCTACAATCAGGTTTCGGGGTTGGGCCGCACGGTTCGTGGCCCGTCGATGTCGGCCTTTCCGGGCAAAGTCCGCGTTTGCGGCGTGAGCCGCATCCATGGCGAAAAGGTGTTTGTGCTGGAGATGATCCAGGCCCGTAATCCGGAGTGGGTGGGGCGTCCGTTTTTCGCCAAGTTCAACCCGCGCGCCAGTTGGCTCGACCACCTCGAGCCGGCCTTTGGCGAACGCAAGTTCCTGTTCGAATCTGACGACAACGCGCGGCGTCGTATCGTCGCCCAGTCGGAGTTCTGGGCGCAAGACGGCGCCGAAGTGATTGCTGTTTGATCCGGCGTCACGGCGGGGGATTCGCAGGCTGCCTGCGTTCCCTTGCGGCTTGCCGCTCCAATCTGCTTCCTCTTCCCCGCTTGCCGTAACGCCACTCTGTCTAGCTGATGTCTAGCTGGGCTGCTTCTAATCCACGCGCCGCATGAGCGGTCTCTTGGTGCCGATTCGATATCATAAGAAGGCTCCCTGAAGGGGCTGGCTCATTCCGCACAGCGTCGCGCTACGCCTCACATCGAATCCAATGGATGATTTAGGCCCTCTCGCCGCGGCGGATAGTCTGGAGGTCGAGTGATGAAACGGGCGGCGTTCGTGCTCCTGACCATTTGGGTGGCGAGTATTTTTCTGGCGGCGCAATCGCAGCCCGAATCCGATAACGAGCCGCTCGATATGAAGAGCTACACCTGCGCGGTGCACTTCGATCTGATCGAACTCGAAGACGGCCGCTCGGATATCGTCACTGTCTGGGCTCACGGCTATTACAACGGCATGCGCGGGGTGGATGAAAAAGCCGCCCCCGAAAGCTGGATCAGCGTCGAGGCCTTTTCAGGGCAGCTGCTCAAAGTGTGCCAGTCCGATCCCGAAGCGTTGTTTATCCACGCCGTCAAGCAGACGGCGCAGGCTAAGCCCGAAGCATCCCGGCCATGATGGGGGGGCAAAGTCCCCTGGGCTACAAATCGATGATTGGCGACCCGACCGGCCGCCATTTGAAAGCGGAAAGGAGGGCAATGTGAGACGGAGTGCTCTGCAACCGCTTTGCGGAGGAGCAGGCCTCGCTGCGATTTTGGTTCTGATCGCGGTCGCGCTGCCGGCCGTCTCCGCTGAGCCCCCGCCGAACTTCATTATCATCTTCACCGACGATCTTGGCTACGGCGATCTGGGCGTCTACGGTAATACGGCGATTCGTACTCCGCGTATCGATCAGATGGCAGCGGAAGGAGTGCGCCTCACGGAATTCTACTCCGCGGCTCCGACCTGCACGCCGGCTCGCGCCGCCTTGCTCACAGGCCGTTACCCAAAGCGTTCGGGAATGGTCCGCGTGCTCGCACCTTGGGAGCGCGCAGGGCTGCCGCTCTCGGAAGTCACACTCGCCGAAGCCCTCAAAGAGCAGGGCTACGCGACCGCTGCTATCGGGAAGTGGCATTTGGGCGGGTTGAAACGCTTTCGGCCCGACCGCCACGGCTTCGACAGTTTCTTCGGCGTGCTGTTTAGCAACGACATGACGCTGATGCCAATCGTCAAGGTGCCTCGTTTCGAGCTGTTTGACGGCAACCACGTTGTGCAGTCGCCGGCGCGAAACAGAATGCTCACGCAAAATTATACGCACGAGGCGGTGCGCTTCATTCGAAATCACCGCTCGAAACCTTTCCTTCTGTATCTCGCGCATTCGATGCCGCACAAGCCCGTGGGTGCGTCGCGAGAGTTTCGGGGCAAGTCGGCGCAAGGCCGTTACGGCGACGCCGTGGAAGAGTTGGATTGGAGCACCGGGCAGGTCCTCGATGCGTTGCGTGAAACCGGCATAGACGACCGCACCTTCGTCGTGTTCACGAGCGACAACGGACCGTGGGCGTTTGGCGCGTTCAAGAAGCACGTGAAAGGCGGCTCGGCGGCGCCGCTGCGGGGCTGGAAGGGCACCACCTGGGAAGGCGGCATGCGAGTCCCGATGATCGCCCGCTGGCCCGGCCGGCTGCCCGCTGGCGTAGTGCGCGATGGCATCTCCACAACGATGGACTTGTTCACGACTTTCATCGAGTTGGCGGGTGGCAAGATTCCAACCGATCGCGAGATTGACGGCAAGAACATCGTGGGAATGCTCGAAGGCAACGAGCCGTCGCCGCATCAAACGCTGTATTACTATGACCGCAGCCGGTTGTTTGCGATTCGCGAAGGTGACTGGAAGCTCCACCTGTTCAAGCGCGAGGCCGTAGCAGGCGAAAAACTGCATGACGCGGTCCGTTGCGATCCGCCGGAGCTCTACAACCTCGCCGAGGATATTTCCGAGACCAATAACCGGGCGGCCGGCGAGGCTGCAATCGTCTCCAGGCTGGCGGCCGACGCCGAAGAGTTTGACGCCTCGGTCAAGCCGGTGATGAAACTGCCGCCGCGCTCGATGCTGCTTGTGCCAGGGCTTTGAGTAGAACAGGCAATCCTGCCTGTTCCTCGGCGAGGACCGGCACTCGTGCCGGCACTTCGTCGCGAGGCGGCGAAAAATACAACCGCTAACATGTAGTTGGTACCCCGTGACGCGACAGGTCGCTCGCTGCGGCTTACGCGAGGGCGGGGAAGCGAAACCAGGGAAGAACGGACAAGCCTGCGAAGGATGGACAAGCGAGGGAAGAGCACGCAAGCTAGCGGGCACAGCTAGCGGGGACAAGCTAGAGGAGAACAGACAGGATTGTCTGTTCCACGGAGGAGAACCAACGTGAAGCGCATCGCGAGATGGCTCGGAACCACGATAGTCCTCACGAGCAGCGCCGGCGGGCTCAGCTTAAACGCCGAGCGGCCGCCGCTTCCAGCCCAACTTAGCCTCAAGCAGGCCGTCTCGATGGCGTTTGCGAACAGCCCATTGCTTAAGCAGTCGCAAGCGCGGCTCGGAGAAACCGAGGCCGCGCGGGATCAGGCGCGTGCCGCCCTGCTGCCGCAGATATCGGTGGGAGTTTTCGAGGCCGTGCGCACGGTGAACCTGGAAGCGCAGGGGATTCAGTTCCCCGACATCCCAGGCATCGGTCAAGCGATTCCCACGCCAGTCGGACCTTTCTCGCAATTCGATGCCCGAGCGTTCCTGAACCAGGAAGTGCTGAACTTTCAACAGCGCTATAACCACAAGGCAGCGGGCGCGCGATTGGAAGCGTCGGAGGCGGAAAACCTCAACGTGCGTGAGCTGCTGGCGCTGACTGTCGTGATGGCTTACGTGAACGCGCAACGAAATCAGGCCGCGGAGGCCACGCTTCGCAAGCAATTGGCCTTGTCGCGCCAGTTGTTGACGATCACCACCGATCGCGAGAGCCAGGGAGTTGCAAGCACGCTCGACACCCGCCGCGCCGCGCAGCAGGCAAACAATCTGCAACAGGTGCTGCTCGAAGCGCAGAACGCCCTGACCGTTGCGAAGCTCGAGCTGGCGAAAGTCATCCATGCGGAGATCAGCGCCGGCTACGAGCTCGCCGACATTGCCTCGTTTTACGAAACCGCCACGCCGAGCGAGCAGGACGCGCTGAAGCAGGCCTTCGAGTCGCGTCCTGACTACCGCGCCGCGCAAGCGCAACTGCGCGCCGCCGAGCTCGATCTGCGCGGCGCGCGGGCTGAGCGATATCCTACCGTCGCCTTCGCGGCCGATTACGGCCAGAGCGGCCGCAAGCCCTTCGAGAACCTGAATACCTACCGCGTGCAGGGCTCGCTCAATATCCCGGTATTTCTGGGCGGCCGCATGGCCGCTGATGGCAGGCAGGCTGAGAATCGCATCGCGCGCGCGGAAGCGTTTCTCGACGAAGTGCGCGCCGAAGTCGAGACCGACGTTCTGACCGCCTTGGCCAGAGCGCAATCCGCGAAACGCCAGGTCGAAGTCGCGCAAGCCACCATCGCTCTGGGCCAGGAAGAAGTGGATCTCACCACGGCGCGCTTTACGGCGGGCGTGACCGATAATACGGAGATTGTCAACGCGCAGGACCGCCTGACGCGCTCCGAGGACAACCGCATCCGGGCGCTTTTTAATCTGCAACTCGCTCTCGCGGAACTCCAACGGGCGATCGGCGCCGCTGAGAAGACCTACCGCCCGTAATCAAAGCTAGTGGTCAGACTACGACATTCCATGACCAGCGCAATTTCTCACTACCGAAAACGGGGCGCGTGGTGCGCCGTTGTTTTCGCCGGATTGCTTTTGCTGCCGGCTTGCAACGAGGCCGAGTCGCAGCCCGGCACGATTTTCGTTAGCGGCCGCATTGAAGGCGACGAGACGACCATAGCGCCACGGGCGTCCGGCCGCATCGTGGAAGTCGCCCTGCGCGAGGGCGAGTCCGCTAAGGAAGGCGATCCGCTGGTGCGTCTTTCCGGCAAGCAGATCATGGCCGGCCGTGAGGAAGCCAGTGCGGGTGTAACGGTGGCCGAAAGGCGTATTGAGCAAGTTCGCCAGGAAGTCGCGGTTCTGGAATCGCGCCTCAAGCAGGTGGACCTTCAGCAACAGCAGGCTGACGTGGACGCGCAAGGCCGTGTCTCGCAGGCCGAAGGCCAGTTGGCGGCGGCACAAGCGGATCTGGCGCGCGCGCAGGCAGATAACGAGCAGAACCAGGCGGATGCGCAGCGCTATGCGGAGTTGGCAAAAAAGGGAGCGGCGCCGCAACAGCAGGCTGAGCAGTTCGCCACGCGCGTGAAAACTTCCGCGGCGATCGTTGAAGCGGCCCGCAAGCAAGTGGCCGCGGCCGAGGGCGCCGTCAAAGTCGCTAGCGCCTCGCTCAGCAACTCGCAGATCCGGCAGGCGGAAAAAAACTCATTGCTGCGGCAAATCGAAGAGGCGCGCACCCGCGTGCGGCTCAGCGAAGCAGAACGCGAAGCAACCAAGGCCACGCTCTCCCGCGCCGAAGCCGATGTCGGCGACCTGATCATCACGGCGCCTTTCGATGGTGTTGTGATCACGCGCACGGCGGAGCCCGGGCAGGTTGTCAACCCAGGCACGGCACTGCTGACGATGGTCGATCCGTCGCGCCTTTACCTGCGAGGCTTCGTTCCCGAGGGCGACATCGGCCACGTCAAGCCCGGTCAGCGCGCCGAAGTGTTTCTCGATTCCGCGCCCGGACAGGCCGTCGAAGCCGAAGTGATGCGCATCGACCCCGAGGCGATGTTCACTCCCGAAAATACCTACTTTCAGAGCGACCGCGTGAAGCAGGTAGTCGGTGTGAAGCTGTTGTTGAAAGGCAGCTCCGGCAACGCCAAGCTTGGTATGCCCGCCGACGCCCGTATCTTCATCGACGCGTCAGCGAGCAACTAGATGCCCGCCGCCATCGAAGCGAAGGATCTTACCAAGGTCTACGGCTCGAACGCGGCCGGCCAGGTGCGCGCGCTCGATGGGATCGAATTCTCCGTCGGCAAAGGCGAGATTTTCGGCCTCATCGGCGCCGACGGATCCGGCAAGACCACTGCCTTCAAATTGATGTCGGGAGTCATGGAGCCGACGTCCGGCGAACTAACGGTTCTGGAAAAGAAACCACGCGACAGCCGCGCGCAGGTTGGCTATCTGACCCAGCCTTTCAGCCTGTACCTCGATCTGAGCGTTCTAGAAAACTTGCGTTATGCCGCCGGATTGCGGGAAGTTCCGCCGGATGCCTTTAACGAACGCCGCCAGCGCTATCTGAAGTTGTTTGACATGGAGCGTTTCCAGGACCGCCTTGCCGGCCAGCTCTCCGGCGGCATGAAACAGAAGCTCGCCCTCACGTGCGCGCTGATTGGCGACCCGGCCGTTCTGCTTCTCGACGAACCCACCACTGGCGTTGACCCGGTGAGCCGCCGTGATTTCTGGGACGCTCTGGCGTCGCTCGCCACCGAAGGTATCACCATCGTCGTCGCCACGCCCTACTTTGACGAGGCCGAACGCTGCAACCGCGTCGCGCTAATGGAGCAGGGACGAATCTTCGCGATCGATTCGCCGCGAGGCTTTCGCTCGAAACTCGGCATGACGCGGTTGGGAGTGCGCGCGAGCGATCTGGCGCGAGCCGAGGAAGCGTTGGCCGGCCTGCGCGCATCCGGCGAAGGCATCGCCGATATTCAACGCTTCGGCGACCGGCTCGATGTCATGGTGCAGTCGCCCGATGAGTCGGAGCAAGCCGTGCGGCGTCGATTGGAGCACGCGGGCCTCACCGTGGGGCCCATCGATCAATCGCCGCCGACGCTGGAGAACGCCTTTGTTGCTACGCTGCGCCAGATGCGCGGACGCGAATCGCTATCGCCGTTTCCAGGCGGTCTGACGCGGGCGGCTGAACAGCACGGGGCAGCCATCGGCGCGCGCCGCCTGAACAAACGGTTCGGTTCGTTTCAAGCGGTCAAAGATTTTGATCTCGAGATCGGCTATGGCGAAGTGTACGGCTTGCTGGGCGCGAACGGCGCCGGTAAGACCACGGCGATCAAGATGATCTGCGGCCTGCTGCAGCCAACCAGCGGCGAAGTTTCGCTGCTGGGGCGCCAAACGCATTTGCGCAGTGCCGAGGTGCGCTCGCGGATCGGTTACATGTCGCAAAAATTCACGCTCTACGACGACCTCACGATCGGCGAGAATCTCGATTTCTATGCCGGCCTGTACGGGCTGTCCCAGGATTCGCGGCGCAGCCGCATCGAGTGGGTTCTCGATATCTCGGGCCTTTCCGGGCAGCAAAGCATGTTGACCGGCCAACTACCGGGGGGCTGGAAGCAGCGTGTCGCGTTCGGAGCCGCGGTGATGCACGAGCCGCGCGTCATTTTTTTGGATGAGCCCACTTCCGGCGTCGATCCGCTGGCGCGGCGCATCATGTGGCGCATGATCAACGATCTGGCCGATCACGGCGCGGCCGTGCTCGTGGTCACGCACTATTTCGAAGAAGCCGAGCAGTGCAACCGCATCGGGTTCATGGTGGCCGGCGAGATGGTCGCCGAAGGCAGCCCCGGCGAAATCAAGAAAAGCGTTTCCGGCCGGCTGCTGGAGATCGAAACTCCGTCGGCGCAGAAGGCGCTGGCCGAGCTTCGCCGCCGCTATGGGCCGAGCAAAGTTTCGCTGTTCGGCGATCGAGTCCATGTGGTGGTCGATTCGGAAAGCGACGCCGAGAGTCTCAAAAAGGAACTGGCCGGGCACGATATCGAAATCCGCCGCGCCGAGTTCACGGAGTTCACTTTGGAAGACGTGTTCATTTCCTTGATCGAGGAAAGGCGTCACCAGATTCCGCAATAGCGGCCGGACGCGATAAGTATGAAACGAATCCTCGCCCAAGCCGCGAAAGAGTGGAAGCAGTTCCGGCGCGACCGCATGACGCTGGCCTTGTCGCTGCTGCTGCCGTCCGTCATGATGCTGCTGTTCGGGCTCGCGCTCTCGATGGACCCCGATAACGTCCGCCTGGCCGTCGAAGACCTCGATAACACACCGCTCAGCCGCTCCTATCTCGAAAGCTACATGGCGACGAATGACTTCGTGCCCGTCGCGACACCCCAGGGGTCGAGCATCGAGGAACTTCTCGATCGCGGCCATGTGCGGATCGGGCTGCGCATTCCGCCGAACTTCGAGCGCGACCTGCGGCGTGGCGTTCCGGTTACCGCGCAAGTGTTGCTCGATGGCACCGATGCGAATACGGCGTCCGCGCTGCGCAACAGCGCCAAGGCGATCAATCAGGCCTTTCTGCGCCGCGTGTCACAGGGACGCGCTCCACAGCCGATCATCGAGACCCACGTGCGGTTTTGGTACAACCCCCGTCTTTCCGACCGCCGCTTCTTCGGCAGCGGTGCGCTCGGGCTGGTGCTGATTCTGTTTCCTGCGCTGCTGTCGGCACTGGCCGCCGCGCGCGAGCACGAATACGGCACGGTGATCCAAGCCTACGCCTCGACGCTATCGGCTCCGCAATGGATCGTCGGCAAGGCGATCCCTTATATCGCCATGGGGCTGGTCGAGCTGGTGATCTGTTTCACGATCGGCGTGTTGCTGTTCCAGTACAATTTTCCGGGCGACCCGACTCCGTTTCTTGTCGGCTCGTTGCTCTATATCATCGTGGCGGTGTTTTACGGCATGGCCGTCGGCAACATGATGCAGGCGCAGGCGGCGGCGATCCAGGCAGTGCAACTGGGCGCCTTTTTAGTCTCGATGCTGCTTTCCGGTTACCTGGTTCCGATCTCGAACGTGCCGGTCGAGCTGCGCTGGATCTCCTACATTCTGCCGGCGACGTACTACATCGATATCACGCGCGATTCGCTGCTGCGCGGCGGTGGCTGGGACGCTGTCTGGAAGTCCGCCGCGGTGCTGGCCGTGATGGTCGTCTTCTTTTTCGGAGTGAACATGCGCCGCATGCATCGCATGCAGTTTTCCGCGTAGCGCCTATGCTTGCCGCATTGCAACGTTATCGTTCGCTGACGATCAAGGAGTTTCAGCAGCTCCGCCGCAACCGGCGTCTGCTTATACAGTTGATCGTCCCGCCGACCGTCGTGCTGGTGATTTTCGGGTTCGCGCTGAACCCCGAAGTCAGTCACCTGCGCACGGGAATCGTCGATGAAAGCAGAACGCCCCAAAGCCGCGAATTGATTTCCGCATTGACCGAGATCGAAGCCTTTGATGTGACAGCCTACTACGGCTCCGCGTCGGACGCCGAGGCGGCCTTGCGGCGGCTGGAACTCGATCTCGCGATCATTGTTCCCGCTAGCTATGCCGATTCGTTGCACACGGGGCGGCCCGCGCGCGTTCAGGTGCTGGTCGACGCCGTAAACGCGAATTCAGCGGCGATCGCTCGCGGCTATCTGGCGCAAGCGACTGCCGACTACAACGGCAAGCTCCTGCGGCGGCGGGCTGGCCAGACCTCGGCGCGAGTACAGATGGTGGACTCGCGCGCCCAGCAAATGCCCGACTTGCGAGCCGAGGCGATCGTGCTCTACAACCCCGGAATGATCCATGCCTGGTTTTTTGTGAGCGGCGTGATCGGCGTCTTGATGTTCCTCAACAGCGCCCTGGTCGGCTCGGCCGCCGCCGTGCGCGAAAAAGAGCTGGGGACGATCGAGCAACTGCTGATGAGTCCGGCGCAGACGATCGAGATGCTGGCGGCGAAGACCACGCCGGTGCTGGTCGTGGTGACCGGAGACCTGTTGCTGGCGCTGCTGGCGGCGTGGCTGGTTTTCGACCTGCCGGTCCGCGGATCGCTGCCGCTGCTGTTGCTCGCGGGAATGCTCGCCGCGGTAGCCGGCACGGGAGTCGGCATCACCTTGGCGACATTTTCCTCCACGCAGCAGCAAGCGCAGTTGCTGACATTCTTCCTGATGCCGCCGCTGGTTTTGTTATCGGGAGCCTTCGCGCCGGTCGAGACGATGCCGCAATGGTTGCAGTACGTGTCATGGATCGATCCGCTGCGCTACCTATTGGTGCTGGTGCGAGGAATCGCGTTGAAAGGAGCGGGACTAACGCAGCTATGGGAGCCGCTCGCGATTCTGGCCGTTTTCGCGGTCGTGCTGTACGGAGTGAGCGCGGCGCGTTTCCGCCGCCAGCTAGGCTAGCCCATCGAATTCCTTCCGCTTCTAGATGTAGTGACCGTAATCCGGCGGTCTTCGCCCTGAAGGGACGACACCATCTAATAGCGCACCAGTTCAGCCGTGGAAAAGGTCCACACACCCAAAAAGCCCTGGAAGGGCGATACAGCTCGCGCCATTGGTCGGCTCAACGTGGTCTTTGACTCCGTATCCAATTATTCTCTGCCGACGCTGCCTTTCTGCTAAAATTGCCGCGAATCTCCAAACACCCCGAGGTGAAGCATGAAGAAAACCAAAACCGGCCGCCGGCAATTCCTCGCCGCCGCCGCTGCCGCCCCGATGATCCTTCCCGCCGCGGTACCACAGGCCAGCGATCGCTTGGCGATGGGCCTGATCGGCGCCGGCGGCCGCGGCCGCAACGTCACCGCCGCGTTCGTCGAGCTAGGCGCGCAATTCGGCGCCGTCTGCGACGTCTATGAGCCAAATCTGGCGCGCGGCCTCGAAGCCGCCGGAGCCGCGGCGAAGCCCTACACCGACTACCGCCGCGTTCTCGAGCGCAAAGACCTCAACGCCGTTCTCATCGCCACGCCCGATCACTGGCACGTGCCGATGATCCTCGACGCCGTCAGCGCCGGCTTCGATGTCTATTGCGAAAAACCCATGTCGCACTCGATCTCCGAAGGCGTGCGCTGCGTTCGCGGCGTCCGCGCAACCGACCGCATCGTCCAGATCGGCATGCAGCGCCGCAGCACGCCCTGGATCATCGAGGCTAAACAAAAAGTCGATGACGGCGTCATCGGCAAAGTCATGATGGCCAAGGCGCAGTGGAACTGGATTCGTTCCCGGCCGCTCGACAACTCGCCGCTCGAAGGCAAGCTCGACTGGAAAATGTTCAGCGGCCCCGCGCCCTATCGCGACCTCGAGCCGATGCGCTTCCGCCGCTGGCGCAATTTTTGGGAATTTTCCGGCGGCAACATGACCGACCAGGGCACCCATCTGATGGACGTCATCCAGTGGCTCAGTAATTCCGGCACGCCGCGCTCGGCGGTCTGCCAGGGCAAAGTCTACGCCATGCAGGGCGCCGCCGCGCCCGATGTGTTCGCCGCCGCGTTCGAATACCAGGACATGCTGGCGACGTGGGATCTCAACTACAACAACGACTACGAAGACGGCTGGACGATTCGCCTCGAAGGCACCGGCGGTACGATGATCCTCAACGGAAACGGCATTCGCATCTTCAAAGCGCCGTGGACCGAAAACCAGATGCCCTTCTTCGAGCAGGAAGACACGCTGCCGACGATCCCGCACGTACGCAATTTCATGGAGTGCGTCAAGTCAAGGCAGGAACCCAACGCGCCGGTCGAAGTCGGCCACTCGGCGGTGTGCGGCCCGCACCTGGCGAACGTCGCCTTTCACACCAGGCGAGCCGCATACCTGAATCCGGAAGCCACCGAAGCTTATTAGCGAAGAACAGGCCGCGGTTGGGTGACGGGCTAGGACCCGCGTGTAGAGGAGGCGTTACGGTCGGGAGAGAATAGACGCTTTCCCGATCTGCTCCAGAAACGCTGTCAGTTCTTCCGGCCCCTCCACGAAAGCTGTTTGGTTGCGATCCGCAAGGTCCTTGTGGATCAAGTGCCGAATCCAGCGATCCTGGGAGACGAATACATCTGCATATGCAAACGGGGCGATGAGCATCTCAATATCGAAGAAATCCGCACGACGATCCTTTCTCTCCGGGTCGAACCCAGCTATCGTGTACAGATCGACGGCATTTCTCAATGCTGGCATCTTCTCTAGAAGGGCTTCGATGCGCGAACCCTCCCGATCGGGCTCAATCGACGCCAAGCAGCACATCACCTGGGCACGCGTGGATACTGACAACGATCGCATGACGCTCTGGAGCGCCGGTTCGATGTGTCGATCATAGACGAATTCTGCCTCGATGTTTCTTGCTTTTGTCCGACTGCTTCCAGCCTGGGCCCTCCGACTCTTTCGCGCGGCACTATAAGGTGGAATACTTTCTCTGCCTAGTCCGGTGCTGTTTTTCCTCCACGAGACCAGATTCTCGACTCCAACGCTTCCCAATCGTCTAGTCACAGCAGCTGTCATAGCCTCCCGTTCGTCTCCCGTATATGAGTTTGGAAACACGAGCCGGAGACGGGTTGACAGATAGTGTGCGACTGGCACATACACTTCCCTTGGAGATAACATGCCGCGCTGTCTATCAACGAGCCCCAAAACGAAATTACGAACCTCAGCCCGGAAAATCTCAGTGCGGTTAGCGAACGCTGTCCGCAGGCTGAGCGTGTCCATCAGTTGAGCGACATCGGGTGCGCAAGCTGGTGGTTGTCTGTAGAGCTCCCAGATTGTGGGTGTTGCCAGCGGGCAGAATACAACTCTGGCCTTGACCAACTGCTTGAGCATGCCGGCAAGATGTCGCCAGACCGGCGTGGTATTCTCGACTAGATCAATCCAGATATTTGTGTCAAAAAACAGAGCTTGCCTTGTAGTTAAGCAATCATGCCTCACTTCTTGGCAATCAATCCAGATCACTGCTGTCCGGCTAAAATCTCTCACTGGCCGATAACCGGTGGGGAATCAAT
>JBBDWJ010000156.1:0-31927 GCA_040902925.1 Bryobacterales bacterium
CTTGACGTCGAGGCAGGGAATGATGCGCTTCGCTAGCATGCCAGAAAGTTGCGGACGATCCGCTGGCCGACGGCGCCCGATTTTTCCGGGTGGAACTGAACGCCAAAAACATTGCCTGACTCGATCGCAGCCGTATAGCGAATGCCGTAATCGCTGAGCGCCGCGGCACGCTCTCCGGCCACTTCCTCAGGGACGTAGTAGCTGTTCGCGAAGTAGACGTAGGTGCCTGCGCCGGTCCCGGCGAGCAGCCGCGGGGCGCCGCACGCCTCGAGTTGGTTCCAGCCCATCTGCGGGACGCGATAGCCGTCTGGAAATCGCCGCACCCAGCCGGGATACACGGCCAAGCCCTTCAGATCGAGTGCTTCGTCGCTGCCTTCAAACAACGCCTGCATGCCAAGGCAGATCCCCAGGAAGGGAACCCCGGCCGCTATCCGCTCGCGAAAGGTGTCTCGAACTCCCAGCGAGTCGAGCGACCGGATGAGCTGGCCGAAGTGCCCGACTCCCGGCAGGATGATTCTCTCGGCGCGCGTCAGTCCGGCGGCGTCGCGAACGATTTCGTAATCCGCGCCGATCGAATCGAGCGTGTTGGCGACCGATCTCAGGTTGCCGGCTCCGTAGTCAAAGATGGCGATCATGGAGTTCTCAGAACTTTCGAACGACTCCCGAGGCGTTGGGAGAGCCAGGCAAACTGCAAGCCCGAGGAATCCCGGTTCGCATCGCGGCGTCATGAAGCCCCGCGGCTGTATTCCCCCGAACCCGGCGCGGACTCACGCCCGAGCCTTTGCACGGGCTGCTTTTTTCGGTTTCTTGGTTCCGCCCCGTGTGCCTTCCAACAAGCCTTTCGTGCTCGGTAACTGATCTTTGAGGCGCGCATCGGTCGAGCACGCAAACCGCATGGCGCGCGCGAAGCACTTGAAAATGGCCTCAACCTTGTGATGGCCCGACCGCCCATAGAGCACCCGGGCATGGAGATTTGCCCCGCAATGCGTAGCGAAACCGTCAAAGAAGTCGTGTAGCAGCTCGGCCTGCAAATCCCCCACCAGGCGAAACCGCTGCGGCGCTTCATAGACCAGCGCCGGGCGGCCGCTCAAGTCGACGGCGACGACCGCCAGCGACTCGTCCATCGGCATGACGAAGTAACCGGCCCGGTTGATGCCTACCCGGTCGCCCAAAGCCTTCGCGAAGCACTGCCCGAGAACGATGCCAATATCCTCGACGGTATGGTGCTGATCGACGTCGAGGTCACCGCCAGCCTTCAGGTCGAGGTCGAAGGCGCCATGCCGGGTGAACAACTCCAGCATGTGGTCGAGGAAACGGACGCCCGTCGAGATCGCGTAGCGGCCCTTGCCGTCGATCGCGAGCGTGGCGCGGATCTGGGTTTCCTTTGTGATTCGCTCGACGGAAGCTTTTCTCATCATCTAGCAAGGTTCGCCGGAGTGGCGACAGACACTACCGAAAAACAGGGGCGGTACCGGGATTTTGGCCGCATGCCGCCGATCGGCGACCGGTCATCGAAGACCCGAACCTATTCCGCCAGCACCTCGCGCAGCGCAACCAGCAGTCGGCCGACCTGCGATTTCGTACCGATCGTGATCCGAACCGTCCCCGGAAGCTCGCCCGAGCGGTCGCGCACGAGGATGCCTCGCTCGCGAAGCCGCTGGCAGACCGCGTCGGAGCGGCCGCCGAAATCCGCCAGCACAAAATTCGCCCGAGTGGGATAAAAGTGGACACCAAGCTCCATCAAGCCGGCGAGAAGAATCTCGCGCGCCTCAAGGACGTCCCGCACGTACGCGCGCACGTACTCCTGGTCCTCGACGGCTTCGCTGGCGCACAAAACGCCGATGGAGTTTACGCTGTAAGGCGACTGCCCTTTGTGAACCGCCGCAATGTTTTCGGCCTGCGACAGCAGGCAGCCCACGCGAAGCCCCGCCAGCCCGAAAGCCTTTGAAAACGTGCGGCTTACGAAGAGGTTGGGGTACTTGGGCACCAGTTCGAGCGCCGTCACGCCGCAGAACTCGAAATAGGCCTCGTCGATCAAGACCGCGGCATGCTCGGCGCGCTGCAGAATCTGCTCGATTTCGGGGAGCCCGATCGCCCCGCCGGTGGGGTTGTTCGGGTTCGCCACCAGTATCAGACGGGTTTGCAGCGTGACCGCTTCCAGTAGCTCTTGCAGGGGAAACTCCAGGTCGGGCGCCCGGTAGGGAATCCGGCGGGGCTCGCCGCCCGCGACCTGCACGTAGAACCGAAACATCGGAAACGCGGGCCAAGGCATCACCACCTCGTCGCCCGGCTCGACGTAGGTGCTGCAAAGAAGGTGGATGGCCTCGTCGGTGCCGTCGGAAAAAAGCACCTGAGCCGGCCCCATCCCGAAAAACTTCCCGATCTTGCGGCGCGCTTCCTGGTACTCGGGGTAGGTGGAAAGAAACTCCCTGGTAGCCAGCCTTTCCAGCGCCGCGGCGACGCGCGGAGAGCAGCCGACGGTGTTTTCATTGAAATCGAGGCGCAGCTTGCCGACGCGATTCGAGGTGGGGGGCACGTAGGCCGCCATCTCCTCGATCGCACGGCGGGGTTTCGGGAAACCGGCCCGTACGGTGGAACTGACCTCAGCCATTTGTACGCACCTCGATCGAGCGCGCATGCGCTTCGAGCCCCTCGGCGCGAGCCAAGGTAACGATAGCGGGCGCCAGCCGCCGCAGGCCTTCCGCCTCGAGCTGCTGCACCGAGATGATCTTGACGTAGTCGAGGACCGACAGCCCGCCGCGCAACGCCGCCCCGCCGCTGGTCGGCAGCACGTGGTTCGGCCCCGCGGCGTAGTCTCCGGCGGCTTCGGCGCTCCACGCGCCGATGAACACGGTGCCGGCGTTCTGCACTCTCGGCAGCAGCGTCTTGTTGTGAATCGTGAGGTGCTCGGGCGCCAAGCGGTTGGAAATATCCACCGCCTCGTTGAGCGAGCGTGTTACGACGATGGCGCTGTTGCCCGAGATCGCCTTGGACGCGACCGCCCGGGTAGGAAGTTCTTTGAGCTGCAACTCGACCTCCGCCGCGACGGCCGCCGCGAGCTTGCGCGACGTAGTCAGCAGAATCGCCGAAGCGTCCACGTCGTGCTCAGCCTGCGCCAGCATGTCGGCCGCCAACAGGCGGGGGTGGCCGTCGGCGGAAATGAGCACGGTCTCGGTCGGCCCGGCGATGAAATCGATGCCCGCTTCGCCGGCCAAAAGCTTCTTGGCTGCCGTCACGTAGACGTTGCCAGGTCCCACGATGCGGTCGGCGCGCGGTACGGTCTCGGTCCCGAACGCGAATGCCGCAATGGCCTGCGCGCCGCCCATCTGGAAGAAATTCTCGATGCCCAGCCGCCCGGCCGTTCCCAGGATTTCCGGCGCCGGTTTCGGCGAAGCGACCGAGATTTGCAGCACCCCGGCGACCTGAGCAGGGATGACCGTCATCATCAATGTCGAGGGCAGCGGGTAACGCCCGCCGGGAATATAGGCCGCGACCGAACCCAGAGGCCGCACGATCTGGCCCAAGGTGACTCCGCTGCCGGCGTTGCGAACCCAAGGACGCGGCATCTGCAACTCGGCGAACCGCCGGATCTGCTTGCTGGCGGTTTCGATCGCCGAACGGAAGTCCTTGTTCAGGCCCTGGGACGCGCGCAGCAGATCCGCGTTGGGAACGCGGACGCTTTTGGCCTCGAGGCCGTCAAATTTCTTGGCGTATTGCAGCAAGGCGCGGTCGCCCCTCTTGCGCACCGCTTCGAGAATGGGCCGCACAACGGCCTCCGCCGCGCTGAGCCGTTGGGCGCGGCGCGCGATAAGCCGGTCGAAGGCCGTTTTGTTCTTGCTGGAAAGGATCTTGAGCATCGCCGTGTATCAACCGCGGGCCTTGTAAACCGCCCCCGGGTCATAGGTTCGCTCTTCAAATTCGCGCCATTCGCCGCCGTCGACTCGCCGGTAGAAGCAACTGCGGAAACCATTATGGCAAACGCCTGGGCCGAGAGCTTCAGCCTGAATCAGCACCGAATCGAGATCGCAATCGACCTGGATGTCTTTGACGAGCAGGTAGTGGCCCGAACTGCCGCCCTTGGTCCACAACTCGTTCCGCGAACGGCTGAAAAACGTGACCTTACCGGTCTCGACGGTCATTTGGAACGACTCTTCGTTCATGAACCCGACCATGAGGACGCGGCCGTCCTGGTGGTCCTGCACGATGGCCGGCAGCAGTCCGTCGAGTTTCGAAAAATCCAGATTAAGTGCCACAGCGCGCCTTTCCGGAAAAACCGCCCACAGTCCGCGGAGCGTGAGCGTCGTTGACCGCTTGACGGGTCCGCTGGGCGAGGCTCAGAAAGCCGCCGCCGGGTGAGTGTCCCCACCCCTCTCCAGGACCGTTCCGCAACCGGAAACAAAAATGCCCGCCCGGCTCCGAAGCCGGCGGGCGTCGCGTCTCGAGCGAGTGATTCGTTTAGCCCAAAGACTCCAACCGGCAGGGCGGCGCTGGATGCAGCCAATGATGCAGCCGATGTAGCCAGAATGAGCCCATGAAACATCAGTATATCGACAGCGCTCAGCAGCGGTCAACGCGGCGGGTACGGTCCTAGCCTTCGCGGCGAATCCGTCCGGCCGCGGCCGGCTGGCCAGCTCTCTGCTCTCCGGAGAAATCCGCTGATCCGGGCGAAAAGCGGCCCCCGGAACCGTGTACGCTAAGATAGAGTTTCCAGGCTGTTTGGGAGAGGTGCATTTGCCCACGGAAGACATCTGCAGGCGCGAGCTGGAAATCAGCATCCCCTGGAATGAAGTAGAAAAAGAGGCCGACCGGGTCGTCAGCGCCCTGCGGCGTCAGGTCCGCGTGCCCGGCTTTCGCCCAGGGAAGGTTCCCGACAAGGTGATCCGCACGCGCTATCACGACGACATCCGCAAGGAGGTCGTCGAACAGCTCGTTCCGCGTTACTTCTGGGACGAGGCCAAGAAAGAGTCGCTCTCGCCGGTCGGCGCGCCGAACGTGCACGACGTGCACTTCCATGAAGGCGAGTCGCTGCACTTTAAGGCCGAGTTCGAGGTGCTGCCTGACTTTGAGCTGGCGGACTACCATCGCCTCGAAGTGCCCTTTACCGAGCCCCAGGTGAATGAAGAGGAAATCGACAAGGAACTGGAGCAGATGCGAGAGCAACACTCCAGCTTCCGGAACGTCGATCCGCGCCCCCTGGCCGACGGAGACATCGCGGTCGTCTCGCTCAAAAGCGGCGAAGTCGAGGGCGCTCCGAAGATCGATCAGGACGAAACGACATTCACTATCGGCGCCGAGGGTACGCTGACCGAGTTCAACGAGAACCTGCGGGGCAAGAGTCCGGGCGATGAAGTGGATTTCGAGGTGACCTACCCCGAAGACTTCGGCAACGAGAAGCTGGCGGGCAAGACGATTCCGTTCCACGCGTCCGTCAAAGGCATCCGGCAAAAAGAGCTGCCGGAGCTAAACGACGATTTCGCCGCCGACGTTGGCGATTTCCGCACTCTGGACGAGTTGCGCACCCGCATTCGGGAAGCGCTACAGCACAATCGCCGCCACAGCGCCACCGAGGCCGCCAAGGATAAGCTGGTCAACCAGCTTGCCGAAAAACACGATTTCGCCGTACCGGAGTCGCTCGTGGAGCGCCAAGTCCAGTCGCGGATCGAGCGGACGCTGCGCTCGCTCCAGCGGCAAGGGGTGGTTCTCTCCAAACTCAACATCGACCCCGCGAAGCTCCGCGAGAGTGAACGCGAACGCGCCGTTCGGGACGTGAAGGCCGGCCTGCTGCTGGAGCGCATCGCCGATGCGGAAAGCATCGAGGCGACGAAAGAAGAAATCGACGCCGAGGTCAAGCGTTTCGCCGAGCAATCGAAGCAGTCGGTGTCCCAGGCACGGCAGAAACTTGCCGAGGCCGGCGATTTGGACCGTTTGCAATCGAGTATCCGCAACGAGAAAGCCCTGAGCTTCCTGTTTGACGAGGCCGTCAAGATCGACCAGCCCACGCAACCGGAGGAGGAAGCCAAGGAAGAAGTGAAATCGGAGTAGCGGCGTGCTTCAGGTATTGGCCTAAGAACGGCCGCTGTGACTGCCGGCTCGCGCCGGTTTCAAGAAAGAGGAAGCTTGCATGTTCAATCGTAATGAGCCGCACGCCGGGTTGATCCCGATGGTGGTGGAGCAGACCAGCCGCGGGGAGCGTGCCTTCGACATTTATTCACGGCTGCTCAAAGACAACATTATTTTTGTCGGCTACCCCATCGACGACAATGTCGCCAACCTGATTACGGCCCAGTTGCTGTTCCTGGCGGCGGAGAACCCGGAGCGCGATATCTGGCTCTACATCAACTCCCCGGGCGGCTCGATCACTGCGGGTATGGCCATCTACGACACGATGCAGTATGTCAGCCCCGATATCACCACCGTCTGCATCGGGCAGGCTGCTTCGATGGCGGCGGTGCTGGTAGCCTGCGGCGCGAAGGGAAAGCGTTACGCCCTGCCCAACTCGCGGTTCCTACTGCACCAGCCTTCGCTGTCAGGACTGGCCGGCCAAGCCACCGACATCGACATTCATGCCCGCGAAATCCTGCGCATGCGCGAGAATCTCAACAACATCCTGTCTCACCACACCGGTCAAACCCTGGAGGGCATCCAGAAGGACGTCGAGCGCGACTTTATCCTCGACGCTGCTCAAGCCAAGACGTATGGCCTGGTCGACGAGATTATCTTTCGCAAGGAGCCAGAGAGCAACGGTAACAAGTAGGCAAGAGCGGGCCGCCGGGCGCGCCGCATGCCGCCCGGGGCCCTGCTCCTCACGCAGAGGCCGCAACTTGCCCGCCGGCCGTCCCGGAAGAAACCCACACCGCCCAAAAGCCTTTCACTCCTGGTACCCTCCCGAACCAGCACATCAGATCCCGTTACCCTCCCGGTTGCTTAATTGACCGGGAATGGTTATGGTATCGATCTGTCGCTAGCTCACAACTGGGGAGGCAACGGGATATGGCGCACCTTGATGTGCCGCTGCACCGCCTCGGATTCGGGCAAACCTCCCGCCGGGACCTCTGGTGGGTGCAGCCGCTGGGGGTGTTTCTCGGCCTCTCGGCCTTCATCGTCTATTCGACCTGGGCAGCCTTCCAAGGCGAGCACTACAGCTTCGGCAGCTATCTTTCGCCGTTCTACTCGCCCGAGATTTTTGGAAACTCGCCGCACAGCGTGCTCGGTCCCAAGCCGGAATGGTGGCCTCCATGGCTGCTGTTTTCGCCGGCACTTTTGATCCTGTGGGCACCCGGCGGCTTCCGGCTCACCTGCTACTATTACCGCGGCGCCTACTACAAAGCTTTTTGGGCCGACCCGCCTTCGTGCACGGTCGGCGAGCCGCGTAAGAGCTACCGCGGCGAGAACTCCTTCCCGCTCATCGTTCAAAACATCCATCGCTATTTTCTCTACCTGGCTTTAGTCTTTTTGGTGATTTTGGCGCACGACGCCTGGAAGGCGATGTGGTTCGAAAACCCCGCCACGGGCACGGTGACGTTCGGCATCGGCGTCGGCACTTTGGTGCTGATCATCAACCCGATTCTGCTGGGCGGCTATACGCTGGGCTGCCATTCGCTGCGTCACCTGATTGGCGGCGGCATCGACCGCCTATCGGAAAAGCCGCTGCGCCAAAGCTCGTATAACTGCGTGAGCTGTCTCAACCGCCGGCACATGCTGTGGGCCTGGATGAGCCTGTTCTGGGTAGCGTTTTCGGACATCTACGTCCGAATGTGCTCGATGGGCGTCTGGTCCGACTGGAGAGTTCTCTGAATGCCGGAGTTTGAGAGGTTCGAGTACGACGTGCTAGTAGTCGGCGCGGGCGGAGCGGGTCTGCGCGCTGCGATCGAAGCCGCTGCCGGAGGCGTCAAAGTAGGCGTCATCTGCAAATCCCTGCTCGGAAAAGCCCACACCGTGATGGCGGAAGGCGGCGTCGCCGCCTCGCTGGCGAACGTCGACGAGCGTGACAACTGGAAAGTCCATTTCTCCGACACCATGCGCGGCGGCCAGTATCTCAATAATTGCCGCATGGCCGAGATTCACGCTAAAGAGGCGCCCGACCGCGTGCGTGAGCTCGAGGCCTGGGGCGCGATGTTCGACCGCACCGGCGACGGCCGCATTCTGCAACGCAATTTTGGCGGCCACAAGTATCCGCGGCTGGCGCACGTCGGCGACCGCACCGGCCTCGAACTGATTCGCACGCTGCAGGACTACGCCATCCATCAGCCGATCGATGTGCACATGGAGCATACCGTCATCGCGCTGCTCGCCGACAGCGGACGCGTCACCGGCGCGGTGGCCTTCGACCGTGAACGCGGCCGATTCAAGGCATTTCGGGCCAACGCAGTCGTGCTCGCGACCGGCGGCATCGGCAAGGCGTTCCGCGTCACCAGCAACAGTTGGGAATACACCGGCGACGGGCATTCGCTCGCTTACCATGCGGGGGCGTCGCTCATCGATATGGAGTTCGTGCAGTTCCATCCCACGGGAATGGTTTGGCCGCCGAGTGTGGCGGGCATTCTCGTGACAGAAGGGGTGCGCGGCGAAGGCGGCGTGTTGCGTAACAAGGACGGCCGCCGCTTCATGTTCGATGATATTCCGCCGCTCTACACGAAGCAGACCGCCGACAACGAAGAGGAGGGCTGGCGTTATACGCAGGGCGACCCCGACGCGCGGCGTCCACCAGAACTTCTGACGCGTGACCACGTCGCCCGCTGTATCGTGCGCGAGATTCGTGAAGGCCGCGGCAGCCCGCACGGCGGCGTGTTCCTCGATATCTCGTGGATCAAAGAACGGCTGCCCGGCGCCGAGGAACACATCAAGCGCAAGCTGCCGAGCATGTACCACCAGTTCAAGCAACTGGCCGATATCGACATCACCAAGGAGCCGATGGAGGTCGGCCCGACCACCCACTACATGATGGGAGGAATACGCGTTAACGCCGAGTCGCAAATGTCGGACGTCGCGGGGCTGTTTGCAGCGGGCGAGTGCGGCGCGGGATTGCACGGCGCTAATCGCCTCGGCGGCAACTCGCTGTCGGACCTGCTGGTGTTCGGCAAGCGCGCCGGGGAATACGCCGCGAAGTTTGCCAGGGGGCAAACGATCGCAGCGATTGACGACGATGCCGTGCAGCGGATCATCGGCGACGCTCTGCTGCCCTTTGAACGGCAGAGCGACGGCGCGGGGGGGCCCTATCAGATCCAGCACGAATTGCAAAAGACGATGCAGGATTGGGTGGGCATCGTGCGCACCGAAGCCGAGATGAAGCAGGCCCTCGAAGCCGTCAGCAAATTCGCCGAAAAGGCCAAACAGGTCGGCGTCGTTGGCAACCGCGAATACAACCCCGGCTGGCACACCGCGCTCGATCTCAACAATTTGCTGACCTTTTCCGAAGCCATCGCGCGGGCGGCGCTCGAGCGCAAGGAAAGCCGCGGCGCGCACGCGCGAGAGGACTACCCGGATAAAGATCCGGAGTTCGGCAAGGTCAACGTGGTGATTCGAAAAGGGCAGGACGGTAGCATGCAGGTGACGCGAGAGCCGATCACGGCGGTTCCGCCCGAGTTGCAGCAGGTGATCAAGGAGATGGGGTGAAGCCGTTGATCGGTTGATCCGTCGTCCGTTGATCCGCGACGGATCTTGAGCTGTCGCGCGGCTTTGGACTGACGACGGGCGCCGGGGAGTCGGCGCGGACCGGATCAACGGACGACGGATCAACCGATCAACGGAAGGAGTTACTTCCAATGCCCACGGCCACATTCCGGATCTGGCGCGGACAAGCCAACTCGGGAGGCTTTCGCGACTACACCAGCGAAGTCAGCGAGGGCATGGTCGTCCTCGACGCCGTTCATCGCATTCAAGCCGAGCAGGCCAACGATCTCGCCGTGAGGTGGAACTGCAAGGCGGGCAAGTGCGGCTCGTGCTCGGCCGAGATCAACGGCAAACCGAGGCTGATGTGCATGACGCGGCTAAACGAGCTGAATCTCGACGAGCCCGTCACTATTGAGCCAATGAAGGCCTTCGTGCTGCTCAAGGATCTCGTTACCGACGTCTCGTGGAACTACCGGGTCAAGAAGAACATCAAGAAATTCAAGCCGCGTCCGCCCGATGCCGCGGACGGCACCTGGCGCATCCCCCAGCAGGACGTCGACCGCGTCCAGGAGTTCCGCAAGTGCATCGAGTGCTACCTCTGCCAGGATGTCTGCCACGTCTTGCGCGAGCACCGTCTTCATGAGCAGTTCAGCGGTCCGCGGTTTTTCGTCTACACCGCCGCGCTCGAGATGCATCCGCTCGACACCGAAGACCGCCTCGAAGCGCTGAGAACCACCGACGGCGTGGGCTTCTGCAATATCACGAAGTGCTGTACGAAGGTTTGTCCGGAAAGCATCACCATCACCGACAACGCGATCATTCCCTTGAAAGAACGCGTGGTGGACCGTTTCTACGACCCCGTGAAGAAACTCTTTCGGGTGTTCAGCGGATCGTAAACGGGGCTCGTCGAAGTGTGCTCCGCGGGGTCGCGCGGAGCCGGCATGTGGGAGGGAACGCCATGTTCGAACTCAAACCGCTCTCGCAAGACGCCATCCCCGAGGCGCGCAAGAAGGCGGAGCGCTATCGTCTGCTCAACGAGCCGCGGGAGGCCGAAAGCATTTGCCTCGATATTTTGCGCGTCGATGCGGACAACCAGGACGCCCTCCGCGAGCTGTTGTTGTCGCTGACCGACCAGTTCGCTTTCGACGACGCGGCGCGGAAAGTGGACGAAGCCCGCAAGCTGCTCCCCAGGCTCCCCGACGAATACGAGCGCCACTACTGCGCCGGATTGATTGCCGAGCGGCTGGCCAAGGCGAGGCTCGGGCAGGGTGGCCCGCGCTCGGGGTTCGTCGCCTATCAGCACCTCATGGAAGCCATGCGCTGGTACGAAAAGGCCGAAGCGCTACGGCCGGCGGCCAACGACGACGCGATCCTGCGCTGGAATGCCTGCGCCCGCATCATCATGAGCCACCATCTCGAAGCCGCGCCCGAAGAGCACGTCGAGCCGGTGCTGGAATAGTGGGACAGACAATCCTGTCTGTCCACTTCTCCTGCTTACCGTTCTCCTGCTTACCGCTGCTCCCGCCCGGAAGCGAGGCGGGCTCAACTCAAACGCTAAAGCTCACCGTGCGCTCTGGGAGTCATCGACGGCGACCACGAAGGAAATCATCTCCCGAAGCACCCCCGGGCGCCTGCCGCGGGTCATGGTGACACACCGGGCAGCAACGCGACACGCCAGCCCGATCTCTCCATAGACGCAACTAGCAGATAAACAGCTACTTAGGGGGTTCCGCCGGCAAGGCAGGCCAATTGCCTTGTAACGGAACGATTTGGTGAACCAATACACCTCTTCGAACCTTCCCTCTGCTGGCTGGCGTCGCGAGCCTCAAAGTCCAACCAAGCGCGGTACGCTTCCCACGGAACCGTTCTTGTTTCCTCCGGACAGCCGACTAGCAAGCGTAGCCGCCGGCAGAGGGGTTTTTTGATTGATTTCTCTCCTGAGCGAACGGTTGGTGTTCGCAAGCGGCCGGTGGCCTTTCGGCTTTGCATTCTGACGCGGACGGGGCCGGAAGGACTGAGCGGGCGTAACTTTCATCGGTCCGAGCAGACATGGCCGTCGCTGAGCCGTCGTGCTCAAACCGGACCCGGTAGGCGGTCAACGTTTTCGTATCCTGCCCGACCGCCTCACCGGGCCCGGACCTCAAAGTAGGGTAGGCGCTCCCGCCTGCCCCGGCGGCGCAAGGCGCTGCGGCTTTCAGACCAGGTATAGAAGCCTTTCCTGGCCCCGGGCAGTCTCCTGCCCGGCGACGAAAAAGCATTCCAGCTCCCGCTAGATCCGTTCAGAAGATGTGGTGGAAGAGCATCGCCGCCTGCAGTGGCGATGGACAGGAGAGCGCCTGCCCTACGTGGGCGAGGATGACCTAGTAGGCGAGCGTTCCGGTGCGCGGAGTCTCGTCCTGATTGGGCAGGTAGAGGGTGTGGCAGCGCTCGCAGCGATAGATTTCAGCGTCGGCGCCGAACCGGCTAATGGTTTCCGCGTCCGGCTCATACCAGCGCTTCAGGTGGCCGGCGCAAATCTTCTTCTTGTCGGGCTCATTGCAAGCCCGCTGGCGTGGGATTCTACGCTTAACTTTGGTCCCGCTCGGCAAGGTCTCGAGCAGGTTCGGATCGGGTGGCGCCGCTTGTTCTTCAGCGGCAACTTCTGCTTCTGCCATCGCTATGCCTCGGTTGGCGGAGTCGAACCAAACCGAGTATAACAGACAAGTAAGAGTTCCCCTCCGGATCCCAGCGGCGAGGCGGGACTTTTCCTGGCGGATACGTTTGTCCGGACGCGTTCGCCACTCTGATCACCTAGGAGCCCCGTATTGACAACGAAATCTTGTGCCACCTACGAAGACGTGAGCCTGATCCTGCGCCTGTATGAGATGCGTCGCGAGACGAAGCTGCGAGAGGCTCGCGATTGGTTCGGTAAGTCCTTCAAAATCAAAAGCGTTGACGAGTTCAACCAGCTCTGTCCGCCGGGTTCCGACCCGAACGCCTATTACCGCATGGTGACCAGCTACTGGGAGATGGTCGCCTCGTTCATGACCAACGGCGTGCTGCACCAGGAGCTGTTTTTCGAGAGCGGTGGGGAACTGCTGTTCGTCTGGGAGCGGATTCGTGACGTGCTGCCGGCGCTGCGGCAGGCTAACAAGAATCCCCGCAACCTGCAAAATCTTCAGCAAGTCGCCGAAGCATACATAGAGTGGTTCAAATCGAACTCGCCGGGCGCCTACGAAGCGTTTTCGCAGCGCGTGCGCGGCTAACGCCGGGCCCGCCCCCGCCCCCCGCCTCGCCCGCAGAGCGTCCGCTCCGAGCCGGTGCTGACGCCTTGTTCGGGCTGACCAGAGAGCAACCAGGGCAATGGGAAGTGGAGTCAGGAAAGGGTCCGCGGGCGCGACGCGGCGGGTCATCGAAAGTGGGCATGCACCGGCCCAATGCGTCGCTGTAAGGCGTTTCGCCGATCGAAAACGCCGCCTTTTGCCCAGTCAAGGGCTCGCGATCATGTCTGTTAACATGAGGGAGAGTTGGCAAAATTTGGACTGGATATGCTGAGTGAGCACGACACCGAAGAACCCAAAGTAGACGAGGATTCCGCCGACCTTCGGGGCGAGGAGCGGGCCGCCCAACGCGGTGGACCCGAGGCAGACGCTTCCGGGCAGGATGGCGGCGGTTTTGAGCTCAAGAATGCCCTGGAAGAACGGGACCGCGCCCTGGCCGAAAAAGCCGATTTGCTCGACAAGTTCCAGCGCGCCCAGGCCGAGTTTGAGAACTGGCGCAAGCGGATGATGCGCGAGAAGCAGGAAACGCAGGAATACGCCGCGATGCACACCATCGAGTCGCTGCTGCCGATCGTGGACGATTTCGAGCGGGCGATCGAGACGCCGGGCCTCGACGCCGAGGTCAAGAAGGGTCTGGAACTGATCTACGGGCGGATCATCGACGTGTTCACGCGCGCCGGCATGAAGCCGATCGAGGTGAGCGGGGAGTTCGACCCGCACCTGCACCATGCGGTCGATCGCGCGCCCGCGGAAAGCGATGAGCACGACCAGACCATCCTCGAGGTTTATCAGAAGGGCTACCATTTCAAGGACCGGCTGTTACGGCCGGCCATGGTCAAGGTAGCCGTCAAGGAATAGCCGCAACTGTCACCCTACTCCTCCGGCGTCCGCTGATACGAAATGGGCCGCCAACCCGCGGCCGCCGGACTAGCTGAGTGGCAGTTGTTGTATCTGGGCCGCCTGAAAAGAGCGGCAAGGATACCCGTCGTCGGCCAGGATACGGCTACGTAGCCGGGCGAGGACAGAATCAAAGGAAATGGCAGTTCTTAAAGCCAACAGCGCAATACAGTGAGGAAAGCTAAGACGCAGTGACGAACGATTCCGTGACCAAGCGAGACTACTACGAGGTGCTAGGTGTCGGCCGCGAGGCTTCCGAACAGGAGGTCAAGAGCGCTTATCGCAAGCTGGCCATGAAGTACCATCCGGACCGCAATCCGGACGACGCTTCGGCCGAGGAAAAGTTCAAGGAGGCCTCCGAGGCCTACAGCATTCTTACCGACCCGCAGAAGCGCAGCAACTATGACCGGTTCGGCCATCAGGGCGTGCGCGGCGCGACCGGCTTCGATCCCGCCGATTTCACCGACTTCGCCGACATCTTCGGCGACTTTTTCGGTTTTGGCGACATCTTCGGCGGCGGCGGCCAGCGCCGCCAGCGAGGCCGCCGGGGTTCCGACCTGCAGTACGATCTGGAGGTCAATTTCGAGGATGCCGTCTTTGGCTTAGCCACCGAGATCCAGTTCCCACGACTTCAGCCCTGTGATAGCTGCCACGGCAGCGGCGCCGCCACCGGCACCAAGCCGGTCACTTGCACCACCTGCGGAGGCCGCGGCCAAGTCTACTACCAGCAGGGTTTCTTTCAGGTCGGACGGACGTGCCCAGGCTGCCGCGGCGCCGGCCGAACGATTGACAACCCATGCCGCGAGTGCAGCGGCGCCGGGCAGATTCGCAAGTCCCGCAAGCTGCCGATCAATATTCCGCCGGGTGTCGACCATGGCACGCGGCTGCGGCTGGCGAACGAGGGGGAAGCCGGGGCGCAGGGCGGGCCTCCGGGCGACCTCTACGTGCTGCTGCGCGTCCGTGAGCACCCCATCTTCGAGCGCCATGAAGACGACCTGCATTGCGAAGTGCCGGTCAACGTAGCGCAGGCGGCGCTCGGCTCGGAAATCGAGGTGCCCACCCTCGAGGGCACGGACAAACTTCGCGTTCCTGGCGGTACACAGACCGGCTCGCAGTTCCGCATTCGCGGCAAAGGCGTTCCGCAGGTCCACGGGGGTCGGCGCGGCGACCTCGTCGTCCACCTTAAGGTGTCTGTTCCCAACAAGCTGAACCGCGAGCAGCGCAAGCTGTTCGAGCAACTGCTCGACATCTTACCGGTTGATAATACTCCCACCGAAAAAGGGCTGTTTGAGAAGGTCAAGGACTACTTCAGCGGGTAAGTAGCGGACGGATCAGGTTGAGACGGGCTCTCCCGCCGGTCCCTCGCCGCGGAGCGCAGAGGCTTTCCGGACACCTGACGTCGTTTCACCAAACGAGTAGACCCCGGCAGAAGAAGACTCATTCCGGATATACACAGGATCGCTTCGAGTGGTTTCTGTGTCTTTGGGGGAGTGAATAACGAGCCCGCTCCGCAGGCGAGGACCGGCAGGATTGCCGGTCCCACGGCGGGGTTCCCCCACGCTTATTTGCGATTCACGTGCGGGCGCTCTTGGCCTTGCCTAAGCGATCTTCGATCGGTATGTATTCGAGCTCGTCGGGGCCTAGATAAATCTGGCGGGGTCGCGCAATGCGGCGTTCGGGATCAACCATTAGCTCTTCCCAGTGCGCCAGCCAGCCCGCCGTGCGCGGAATCGCAAACAACACCGTGAACATTTCCGGGTGGAAACCCATCGCCTGGTAAATGATTCCGGAGTAAAAGTCCACGTTGGGGTAGAGCTTGCGCTTGACGAAGTAGTCATCTTCAAGCGCGATCCGCTCGAGCTCTTTGGCCAGCTCGATTTTCGGATTGCGGCCGGTCACCTCGAACACTTCATCGGCGATGCCCTTGATGATCTTGGCTCGCGGGTCGTAATTCTTGTAGACGCGGTGGCCGAATCCCATCAGACGGCGCTCGCCGGTCTTGACCTCGTTGATGAAGGCCGGAATCTTCTCCACCGACCCGATCTCGGCAAGCATCGCCAGCACAGCCTCGTTCGCGCCGCCGTGCAACGGCCCGTAAAGCGCGCCCGCCGCGGCCGCGGTCGAGATATAGGGATCGGCGCCGGAGCTGGCGACCGTGCGCATCGTGCTGGTGCTGCAATTTTGCTCGTGGTCGGCGTGCAGAATGAACAGCACATCCAACGCTTTGGCCAGGACCGGGCTCGACTTGTAGCGCGGCTCGGTCTTCTTCCAAAGCATGTTCATGAAGTTTTCGGTGTAGGTAAGGTCGTTGTCCGGGTAAGCGAACGGCAGGCCCAGGCTGTGGCGGTAGGCGTACGCGGCCAGGGTCGGCATCTTGCCGATCAGCCGAAGCTGCTGTTGGCGCCGGTTGGCGCGGCTGCTGATGTTTTTGGCGTCGGGATAGAAGGTCGAAAGCGCGGCGACCGTGCTCACCAGCATGCCCATGGGGTGGGCATCGTAGAGGAAGCCGTCCATGAACTTCTTGATGTTCTCATGCACCATCGTATGCTGCCGGATCTCGTCGCTCCAGGCCTGCAGCTCGGACGCGGTCGGCAGCTCGCCGTGCAAAAGCAGCGAGGCGACTTCCAGGTAGGTGCAGTTTTCCGCAAGCTTTTCAATAGGATAGCCGCGGTATCGAAGGATACCTTTCTCCCCGTCGATGTAGGTGATGTTGCTGATGCACGAAGCAGTGTTGGTATAACCGGGATCGTACGTCATCATCCCGAATTCGTCGGGATCTTCACGGATCGGACGCAGGTCGAGGGCGCGGATCGTGCTGTGTTCGATCGGAATTTCGTAGGACTTCGAAGTCCGTGGATCGGTAATCTTCAGCTTGGGTTCCTCCAAGAGACCTCCTTGCGCGCCGCCCTCCGCGCTGTAAAACACTAGAGGAAAGCAGGATACCAGAATCGAGCGACAGCGGGCAGCGCGAGCCCGCCAGTCACTACATCGGATTGAGTTTCCGTCGGAAATAGCCCATTTCCCGGGAAAAACCAACGCTACCACCACAATCCCGCACTTTCAAAAGAAGCGGCCAGGGGGCGGGAAAGCCTGCGCCTAATTCGTTACCTCGCCGTTGCTCTGGGTACTACGCGAGACGCCTCCGCCAACCTGCGCGCGCCTTGTGGCTGCCGGCTTGCGACGCCGCTTGCTGACTCCCTGGGAAATATGCGGGCTGGTGGTGTAAATACACTACTGCCCCAGGCAAATGACTTCGCTACCATGATAGGCAATCCATGAAGATGCGATCCCTCCTGCTGGTGTTGGCGCTCGGAGCCTTAGGCGCCGCTGCGCTGCAGTTTGCGCCTTCGACGCGCGTGCCGCTGAGCGCGGAACAACAGGCCCGGTTGCAGGAACTGCGCAACCTTGGGAAAGCGTTCTACGAAAACCCCGGGGCGCAAACGCAAGCCGTGGAGGTGCTGCGGAAAGCGCTGGAGCTGAATCCGGCATCCGCCCAGGAGCACCTCAATCTCGGGCTGGCGTTGCTGCGCGCGGGGGAAGGTGAGGAAGGCATCGCGGAAGTCGAGAAGGCGAAGGAAATGGATCCTTCGCTGCCGCACACGTATTTCAATCTCGGCGTCGAGTTTAAAAAGAGCGGCGACATCGACCGCGCGATTCGCGAATTCGAGGAGATGGCCAAGCTCACGCCGGACGAAGCGAAGGTTCATTACAACCTCGGACAGCTCTATAAGTTGAAAGAAGACAACGAGGCGGCTCTCGAAAAATTCCGGCTCACGGCGCGGCTCGATCCCAGCATGGCCGCCCCGCAGTTCCAGATGTTCAACATCCTGCGGCGTACCGACCCGGCCGCGGCGAAGCAGGCGATGGCAGATTTCCAACGCTTGAAAGCCGCGCAGGAAGGCGCCGCCGTGGGCGAAGACGTCGACTGGAGCTTCTACGCTGAATTGCATGACCCCAAGGAGCCCGGGCCGGCAGCGGCCGAGGCTCAGGAAATTACTTTTCGCGCTCAGGGTCTGGAAGGCGCGCCCGCCGGCGAGCCGCGCGGCATCCTCACTCTCGATGCGAACGGCGACCGCAAGATCGACATTCTCGCCTGGTCGGATAGCGGCGCGGCGTTGTTGCTGAACACGGGCGGTTCGTTGCAAGCCACCGAACTTGCCGGTCCCGAGGGAGAAGTGCGGCACGTGGCTGCGGGCGATTTCAACAACGACGCTTTTCCCGACTTGGCCTGGGTCGGCGCCAATGGAGCGGTGTTGCTGGTCAACCAGGCAGGCAGCTTTTCGTTGCCAGCGCAGGAGTTGGCGCGCGGGAATTTTCAGCAGGCCCTTTGGGTCGACTACGACCACGACTACGATGTCGATTTGATGCTCGTGGGCGCCGATAAGAAATTATTGCGCAACAACGGCGATGGCACCTTTCTCGATGTGTCAGAGTCGTTCCCCTTCGACGCCGGCTCGCCCGCTGTGGCCGCCGCCGCGGCTGAGCTTTTTGAGGACAACACGTTCGACATCGTCATCGCCTACGCCGACAAAGTGGTGTATTACGATGACCGCAAAATGACGGTGTTCGAGCCTCGCACCCTCAATGCCGCCAAGACGGCCGGTGGGCCGATGCGGCTCGAAGTTGTCGATTACAACAACGACGGCTATCTGGATATGGCGCTGACCTCGCTTGCCGATTCTGGGGGCTGGACGCAGATCCTCGAGAACCACGAGGGTGTTCTGCGCGCCGGTGAGACGCTCGACAGACCGGTGCTGGCCTGGGCCGATCTTCAGAATCGCGGCTGGAGCGATGCCGTCGGTGTGACTGTGCTGACAAATCAGGGCGCGCAGGAGTCCCGCCGCGGCGGCTTTCAAGCTGCTCGCTTGCAGCCGGGACGCGCTTCCGGGTTGCCGCAATCGCCGCGGGCGGCGGCCGCTGCCGACTTTGATGCGGACGGCCAGGTCGACGTGGCGGCGTTCGATGCTTCCGGCGGGCTCCATCTGTTGAGCAACACGACCGGGACGTCCAACGGCTACGTTGAGATTTCGCTCGAAGGCGTGAAGAGCGCCAAGCTGGCCGAAAGCGCGCGGGTGGAGATCAGAGCGGGGCGCGTCTACAGCAAAAAGGTTTACCAGGGTGTGCCGCTGCACTTCGGTTTGGGCGGCGCGCAAGCGCTCGAGACCGTGCGCATCACTTGGCCGAACGGATTGATCCAGAACGAAACCGAACAGTCCGCCGGCGCGCTCCATCACTACGAGGAAAAGCCGCGTCTGTCGGGTTCGTGCCCGATGATTTACACCTGGAACGGCCGCGAGTTCGAGTTCATCAGCGAAGTGCTGGGCGTTGCTCCGCTCGGCGCCGGCCTGGGCGACGGCAAGTTCTTTCCGGTCGATCACGACGAGTACGTCTGGATCGACGGCAGCCAACTCCGCGAGCAAGACGGCTTCTATGATGTGCGCATTACCGAAGAGCTGCGCGAGGTCGCCTACCTGGACCAGATCAAACTGATCGCCGTTGATCATCCCGAAAATCTTGAAATCTATAGCAGCGAGAAATTCAAATTCCCGCCTTTCCCCGAGTTCCGGTTGTACGGAGTCTCCGAGCGCGTGCATCCGAAACAGGCCGTCGATCAGCGAGGCCTCGACGTTCTGGCCCGTATCGAAAAGACGGACCAGCGCTATCCCGACGAATTCCAGCGCGATTTCGCCGGCCGCGCCGAGACGCATTCGATCACGCTCGACTTCCCGGATCTGGCCGGACACGACGATGCGGTGCTGTTCCTGCGCGGCTGGGTCGATTGGGCCGACGCGAGCACGATTACCGCAGCCGGCCAGAACGCGCGCGACGCCCTGTTCGGGCCGTATCTCGAAGTCGAGGATGCGCAAGGTAATTGGGTCCGAGCCGTTGCTGACGTCGGGTTGCCGGCGGGGCGCCCGCGCACTATTGCGGTCGATCTGAGCGGCAAGTTCGTATCCGCTTCGCGCCGCGTTCGCATTACGACCAACATGTGCGTCTACTGGGACGAGATTTTCGCCGCCACCGGCACGTCTTCGCCGAGGGCAACGCTGACCGAGTTGGTTCCGGCGGAAAGCGAATTGCGCTTCCGCGGCTTTTCGGAAGTAGCGATCCACTCCGAGCGCACGCAGCCAGAGATGTTCGACTATGCGCGGCCGCGCCCGACGTCGATGTGGAACCCCACAGCGGGCTTCTATACGCGCTTCGGCGATGTGCGCGAGCTGCTGACCGCGATCGACGACCGCATGGTGATCATGGGGGCTGGCGACGCGCTTGCGCTGCGATTTGACGCGGCGGCGCTGCCACCCGTGGCGAGCGGCTGGAAACGCGATTTTCTGATCTTTGTGGACGGCTGGGCTAAGGAACAAGAGGCGAATACAGCCTTCGGCGACAGCGTCGAGCCCCTGCCGTTCCACCAAATGTCGGCGTACCCCTATGGGCCAGGGGAAAAGTACCCGACGGGGCCGCAGCATGAGGCTTATCTGCGCGAGTACAATAACAGGCCCGCGTTGAGATTGATTCGACCCTTGCGAACACAGTGAGCGAGGGCGTTTAGACTTCGGTCCCCTGAGGACCGGCTTTTTTGTGAGGCTTCGAGTAATGCGATACAACGAACGGGCCGCGCAATTGCGACTGTCCGTGGCGGCGCTTTTGCTCGCCTCGTCGCTTGGTTGCGGCGGGGGAGTCAGTAACGAACAAGCGCCGGAGCCTGCCGCGGCGGCGGCGTCCGACGTCGTCTTCCGCGACGTCACCTCCACGGCCGGCATTCAGTTTGAGCACAATAACGGGCGATCGGGGAAAAAGTGGCTGCCCGAAACGCTGGGGTCCGGCTGCGCGTTTTTTGACTACAACAACGACGACTGGCCCGACATTCTGCTGATCAACAGCAAGCCCTGGACGCCTGTCGCCGGCCAAAAAGTCACCTCCAAGCTCTATCGAAACGAACGCAACGGAACATTCACCGATGTGACCGCCGAAGCCGGCCTGGCGATTGAGATGTACGGCATGGGCGTCGCCGCGGGCGACTACGACAACGACGGCTTCCTCGATCTCTACATCACCGCCCTCGACGGTGACCGCCTGTTCCATAACGAAGGCAACGGAACGTTCCGCGATGTGACCGCCGCGGCCGGCATCACCAACGCTACGTTTGGAACCAGCGCGGCCTGGTTCGACTATGACCGCGACGGCCACCTCGATGTGTTTGTCGAGAACTACGTCACCTGGACCCCCGAGCAAGATCTGTGGTGCTCTCTCGACGGCGAGACCAAATCCTACTGCACTCCGGAGTCTTATAACGGCGCTTCATCGGTGCTCTATCGCAATCTGGGCAATGGCAAGTTTGCCGATGTAACTCGGCAGGCTGGACTCTATGACGACACGAGCAAGGCGCTGGGCGTGGCGATCTTCGATTTCGACGGCGACGGATTTCCCGACATTTTCCAAGCCAACGACACGCAGCCCAACAAGCTTTACCGCAACAAGGGGGATAGGAGTTTCGAGGACATCGGCGTTTCCGCCGGCGTGGCGTTCGCTGAAGACGGGCGCGCTCGCGGCGCCATGGGCGTCGACGCCGCCGATTACGACCGCTCGGGCCGCCCGCATCTGGTGATCGGCAACTTCTCGAACGAGATGATCACGCTCTACCACAACGAAGGCACAGGGCTTTTCGTTGACGAGGCGCCGGCCAGCGCCGTCGGACGCGAGAGCCTGCTGTCGCTGACCTTCGCGATGTTTTTCTTCGACTACGACCTCGACAGCCACCTCGACGTGTTCGCCGCCAACGGTCACCTCGATGAGGAGATTACGAATGTCCAGCCGAACGTCAAGTTCGAACAGCCGCCGCTGCTATTTCGCAACGTCGGCAAGGGCAAATTCGTGCGGATCGGTCCGGCCGAGGGGGAGACAGAGAGCAGCGCCACGAAAACGGGACTGTTCCAGCCGCTGGTGGCGCGCGGCGCGGCCTACGGGGACTACGACCGCGACGGGGATCTCGACCTACTCGTGTCGACCAACAACGGCCCGGCCCACCTATTCCGCAACGACGGCGGCAATGCGAACTCCTATGTGCGCCTGAAACTCGTGGGAAGCGCATCCAATCGCGCCGCCATCGGGGCGGTTGCCCGCATTCGAAGCGCCTCGGGCGAACAGTGGCGCGCGGTCCACAGCGGCTCGAGTTATTTGTCGCAGAGCGAATTGCCGCTGACCTTTGGGCTCGGCAAAGACGCTATCGTCGAGCGCGTGGAGATCGAATGGCCCAGCGGCGCCCGACAGCTGCTCGAGCAGGTCCAGCCCAATAAACTTGTGGTGATTGAAGAAAAGCCCGCGCCGGCCAGCGATTAGCTATTGCGCCGGAAGGATGTGATACCCCGACACACGCCAGGAGCCGTCCTCCTGCTTCATCGGCGTGACGGTCTCGACGGTGGCAGCCGCGTTCACAAACGAGGTGTCGTACCGGATTACGACATATTCGCCCTTCGGAGCGTTGGGAAGCGCGGCCGTGTACTTTGCGTCTTTCAGCTTGCGGGACTGCGTCTTGCCTAGAGGCGCGCGTACCTGGTTGAGCATGCCCTCCCACTTCTGCTTCGGCACTTGAGCTTTGAAGAAAGCGGCGGCTTCGTCCCAGCTTTCACCGTAGCTACCCTCATCGACCAGCGCCAGCCATGACTCGGCGGACTGTTGCGCGGCCTCGGTGGCTTCGGATTGCGCGTAGAGTGGCAGGCAGCACAAGGAGATCAGGCAAACAATAACTGTGCTAGGTAGAGTTCGGAACATTTCGGAGACTCCTTTTGAGAGAGAAACGGTCTGGGGCGGGCGCACAATGACACGCTGTCTCGACAGTCCCGGCGCACCAGTTGTTTCACGGAAACACTTACGAACTCTCGACCGCGCAAGTTCCGTTTGTTTGTCCCAGGGCTCACTCCATCAGCATGCCGCCGTTGATCTCGAGCGACTCCCCGACGATGTGAGAGGCCGCATCGCCGGCTAGAAAAACGATTGCCCCGGCGATCTCCGCCGGCTCTCCGGCGCGGCCCTGGGGAATCGTCGAGACCATCGCTTTCATGCGCTCGGGCGGGCTGAAGCGCTCGTGGAATGGCGTCAGAATGACTCCCGGGTTGACGGCGTTCACGCGCACGCCGTGGGCGATCAGCTCCTTGGCGTGCCCTTTCGTCATCGCCGTCATCGCCGCTTTTGCTGTTGCGTAAGCAGTGGCGCCGGGGCCGCCGCCATTGCGCGCCGCGATGGAGCTGACGTTGATGATCGCGCCCGAGCCGCGCTCGGTCATGTGGCGCGCGACGGCCTGGGTCGTCCAGAACGCGCTGTTGAGGTTGATGTCGAGCACGCGCTGCCAGAATTCGTCGTCGATGTCGAACAGCGATTTGCGGTCCACCAGCGAGCCGGCGTTGTTGACGAGGGTGTCGATCCGGCCGCAGGCTTTGAGCACTTCGACCGCGAGACGGCGGCATTCCGCCGCCTTGGAAAGATCGGCCTGAAACAGCCAAGCCTTGCCGCCGGAGTCCGCAATGCTGTCGGCGACTTTGCGGGCGGCGGCCTCACTCGAGTTGTAATGAACCGCCACTTGCGAGCCTTCGGCCGCGAAAGCCAGGGCCGTGGCCGCGCCGATGCCGGTGCTGGCGCCTGTAATCAGCGTGACGTGAGAAGATGGAAACTTGGGCATAGCCGACCAATTGTAGTACAAAGGAAAGTTTGCCAATTTCCTAGGGAGATTTCTTGATGAGCCAGCCGCAAAAGTATCCGAACTACATCAACGGAGAATGGGTGGAGTCGGAGAAGACGTTCGAGAACCGCAACCCCGCCGATACCGACGAAATCGTCGGCGTTTTCGCGAAGGGATCAGCCGCCGACATCACCCGGGCGGCCGACGCCGCTGAGGCCGCCTTTCCCGCTTGGGCGGCGATGAATGCGCCGGCCCGCGCCAAGTTTCTATTCAAGGTCGCCGATATTCTCGAGGGCCGCTTGGGCGAGCTGGCCCGCGAAATGACTCGCGAGGAAGGCAAGACGGTTCCCGAAGCCACCGGCGAGACGATGCGGTCGATCAACATCTTCCGCTACTTCGCGGGCGAGGGCGCGCGCATGCCCGGCATGCTGGTGCCTTCCGAGCGTGACCGCGTGTTCATGTATTCCATCCGCAAGCCGCTCGGCGTGGTCGGCCTGGTCACTCCCTGGAATTTTCCGAGCGCGATTCCGGCCTGGAAGCTCGCGCCGGCGTTGATTGCGGGCAATACCGTGATTCTCAAGCCGGCCTCGACGGCGCCGCTCAGCGCCTGGCGCATTGTGGAGGCGTGCCACGAAGCCGGCATCCCCAAAGGAGTCGTCAACTTTGTGGCCGGCTCGGGCGGCGAGCTCGGCGAGGCGCTGGTCAATGCCAAGCCGCTGAAGGCGATCTCGTTTACGGGGTCGTGCTCCGTCGGCGACTGGCTCCACGAGCGCGCCTCGAAGCGCAAGCTGCGCATCCAGCTCGAAATGGGCGGCAAGAATCCGACCATCGTCCTCGCCGACGCTGACCTCAAGGCCGCCATCGCGAACACCGTCAACGCGGCGATGTTTTCCACCGGCCAGAAATGCACCGCTACCAGCCGCGTGATCGTCGAGGAATCGATCTACGACGAGTTTCTGAAGGGCGTCGTCGAGCAGACCAAGGCCCTCAAGGTCGGCAACGGACTAAACGACGGCATCCAGATCGGCCCCGCCATCGATAAGTCGCAGCTCGAAACCAACGCCCGCTACTGCGAGATCGCGCAGAAGGAAGGCGCCAAGCTCGAGTGTGGCGGGAAGATTCTCAAAGACGGCGACTACGCCAAGGGATACTTCTTCGAGCCCACCGTGTTCAGCGGCGTCACGGAAAAGATGCGCATCGCCCAGGAGGAAGTTTTCGGCCCGGTGCTGGCGGTGATGAAGGCCAAGGACTTCACGCACGCCATGAAGCTCGCGAATAATATCGAGTTCGGGCTTTCGGCTTCGATCCAGACGAACAACGTCTCGCGTATATTCGAGTACGTGTCGCAAATCGAGGCGGGGCTGATCACCGTCAATCTGCCCAGCGCGGGCGTCGAGTATCAGTTACCGTTCGGCGGCACCAAGGGATCGAGCTTCGGCCCCAAAGAGCAGGGTCCGTCGGCGCTCGATTTCTACAGCGACTGGAAAACGATCTATCTGAAGTATTGAGGTCAGCATGAAACTGGCACAGATTCGCAATGCCGCCGGCGGCGTCACGGCGGCCATCGTCGCCGAAGACGGCTACCGTCTGATCGGCGGTGAGACCATCGCCTCGCTCATCATCGAGGCGGAGCGCCGGGGAAGCGACCTGGCCAAGGTAGCCCGCGAGCTGGCTTCTTCCGAGGCCGTTAACGGGGACGCGATCATTCCCGTCAACCCCGCCGAGGTTTGGGCGTGCGGTTGTACGTACGCGCCCAGCGCCGCATTTCGTGACGCCGAGCACGGCACTCGCGAAGGCATGTACGCCTACGTGCATAATCCGAAGCACCGGCCCGAGATCTTTTTCAAAGGAAACGACCATCACTGTGTCGGCCCGGGCGAAGATATCGGCATCCGCTCGGATTCCAAGTTCACGGCGCCCGAGCCGGAGCTGGCAGTGATAGTCAACAGCAAGGGGAAGGTGCTCGGCTACACTCTCGGGAACGACGTATCCGCCTGGGATATCGAGCGAGAGAACGCCCTTTACCTGCCCCAATCGAAGGTCTACAAGGCGTGCTGCTCGCTGGGTCCGGTGATAGTGACGCCCGACGAAATCAAGGACCCTTACAAGCTGGAGATGACCTGCACGATCTATCGCGGCAAGAAAAAAACCTTCGAAGGCGCCGTTTCGACCAAGAAACTGCGGCGCAAAATCGAAGAGCTGATCAAATACCTGCTGCGCAGCAATCCCATCCCTTCGCCGACGGTCGTGTTGACCGGGACGGGGATCATCGTCACGGAAGAGTCGGCGCTCAAGGCCGGCGACGTGGTGACGATCGAGATTCCAGAGATCGGCAAGCTCGTCAACAAGGCCGTGAAGGTGTGAAGTAGCCGCGGCTACTCGACTTTCCTGCCCGCCAGGTACACCGCGTCGATCGAGCGCGTGTTGCGGATATTCTCCAGCGGGTTCTTCTCGAGCACGATCAGGTCCGCGGCCTTGCCCTTCGCCAGCGTACCGAACTCTTTCTGGACTCGCAGAGTCTCCGAAGCCGTCTTCGAAAACGCCACGATCACGTCCATCGGTTTGAGCCCGGATTCGACCATCAACTCCATCTCCATGTGCTCGAAGAAGCCCGGAAAGCGCGCCGGCGGGCCGGTGTCGGTGCCGAATCCGATGCGCACACCGGCGTCGGCGAGCAGTTTGAGGTTGCGCATCGCCATCTTGAGGTCCTGCTTACCCTGCTCGACTGTTTTCGGATCCGACTGTGTCGCCTTGAGCTTCGTCTTGACAGCCTGAATCGTCATGGCATCGACCCGCTTGGTGAAAAACGGATCATCAAGCCATTCCGGCGGATCAGAGTAGACGTAGGTGGAAATCTCCCGCATCAGGGTCGGCACGTAGGTTGCGTTGCGGCTCTTGATTTTGCTGATCAGCTCCTTGTCCACGACCTTGTCGCGCACGCTGTGGGCCATCATGTCGAGCCCGGCGTCCATCAGGCTTTTCGCGTCGGCCAGCTCATACAGGTGAGCGAAAGCTAGCATCCGGCGCTTGTGTGCCTGCTCGATGATGGCCTTGCGAATCTCCTCCGAGATTTTTGGATATTCGCCGTGGTGGGTATCGACCCACATCTTGGCGATGTCGGCGCCCTTGTCGGCGAGCTGATCGACGCGCGCTCGCGCCTGCGCCGCCGAGGCCACCTCCTGGGCGACACCTTTGACTCCGGGGACCTTGGTCGGGTAGCCGCCAAGTGCGGTGAACCCTTGCAGCGCCGTAAACACGCGCGCGCCGTTCACTTTACCGCGGCGCTGTTCGTCGCGGATCTCCAGGATGATGTCGGCGTCGGTGCCCATGCTGGTGGTGGTCGTCACGCCATAGAGCGCATAGGTCTTGAGGTTTTCGTCGGCGTTCTCGCGTGTGTAGTTTTTGATGTCCTGAACCAGGCCCTTGGTCATTCCGACATGGCCATGGAGGTTGATGATGCCCGGGATGACGAACTTGCCGGAAACGTCGACCACCTGCGCTCCTTCGGGAATCTCGATCTGGGCCGCCGGGCCCATCTCGCGGATCTTGCCGTCAGCCATGATGATCGCCTGACCCTCGACGGGGGCGGCGCCGGTGCCGTCAATCACCGTTGCATTGTTGAGCACAATCACCTGCGCGGAAAGCCCCAGCGAACAAGCCAACAGGGCAATCAGAAAACGAAACATCATGGAATCCTCCTGCAAGTTGCTACAAGCACTATCGCCTGCACCTCGCGCGCGAGAAGCGGGATCTTGCCTGCCATTGAGTAGTTCCTGCCATTGAAGTAGTAACGAAAGCCGCGCTCAGCACGCTTTTAGCGCCGCTTGAAAGTGTAGCAGGCAAAGCCCTTTCCAGCACCCGCACAAGGACCGAGCCAGACTGCCGCGAGCCAGGGCGGCTGTTTCCCGATCCAGTGAAAACATACCGGAAACACCCTTCGGCCGGGCGGCATCGACCCCTGAACATCCACAAAAAACGGTATGTTAGACTAACCGGCAGCGTTCCGGGAGGGTGTAAGTCGTGCAGATAGATCCCAACAAATGTGTAGCCTGCGCAAACTGCGTGCCCGTCTGTCCGATGGGCGCGATCTACATCGACCCCAAGATCAATCGGGCGACGATTGATTCCGATGCCTGCGTCGAATGCGGCACCTGCTTCCGCATGAGCAAAGAGCACCTGAATCCGACGTTCGTGCGGACCGTCCGCGGCTTGGCCAAGATGTTCCGGTTCCGTTTTGAGCCCGAGCCGGACGTTTGCCCGACCTCAAGCTTCGTCCTCGACGAGCTGGCTTGGCCTCGCATTGTGCGTCGCGTTTTCAGCGACCCAGTTGTCGAGCACGCCTCGACCGGAATCAAGGGGCGCGGCACCGAAGAGGTCAAGACCAACGACGTCGCCCATCGCGTGGACGTCGGCGAGGTCGGCTACGTCATCGAGTTTGGCCGGCCGGGCGTGGGCGTGCGGTTCCATGAGATCCAGGCAATGACGACGGCGCTCGCCGCCCTGGGCGTGAAGTTCGAGGCCAAGAACCCGATCACGCACTTGATGACCGACCAGTCGACAGGCGCGCTCAAAGTAGACCTGCTAAACGAAAAAATTCTGTCGGCGATCGTCGAGATCAAGACCACCATCGAGATGGTTCCTAAAGTGCTCGACACGATCACCGAAGTTTCCAAGCAAATCGACACGGTGATCGCCGTCGGCTGCTCGACGCGCTGCGATGAAAACGGCGAAGACAAGGTGCTGGCGCCGCTGCTCGAAGACCTCGGCTACGCAGCGGTCCGCGCCAAGACCAATCTGGGACTCGGCCGGGTGACGAACGTCGCGAAGAAGGAGCAAGTCGGTGACGAACACCTTGCATCGGTACGGTAACGCGGAGAGCTTCCGCGACGATTACATTCTCTTCGCGATCCCCTGTAAGGGTAAGAACGACGAGGGCGCCGTCGAGAAGCAGAAGACGTTTCTGCGTATCTGCCAGAAACACGGCCCGTCGAACATGGGCAACGGCGACTGCGGCAGCCACAAGCCGACGCAGAAAATGAACCCGACGCAGCACTGGAATCGCGATGCGACGCCCGACTTCGAGAACGTCATCGAAGGCGTCCACAAGACCGGTACAGTCGCCGCCGTGTTCAATTCGCGCGAGAAGGCCGAGGCCTGCCTGCGCGATGTGATCGAGGCCGATCTAGGGCTGTCGATCAACATGAGCACGTCGGTCGAAGGCGCCCACCAGGCCGCCCAGTGTTGCGGCATCCACCGCCATAGCGTCGAGTACTCGCTGGGCTTCGCCGATCCGCACGATCACCTGCCCAACAGCCAGGTCCTCGAGCTGTCGACCATGTGCGGGCACGGCATGGTGTCGTTCAACTTCGCGCGCAAAATGCTCGACATGGTGCGTGAAGGCCGCCGCAGCCCGGAGCAGGCGGTAGCGACGCTGGCGCGCTTCTGCCCCTGCGGCGTCTACAACCCGGACCGTGCCAAGCGCATTCTCGAAGAGGCGCGAAGCCACACCGCGTAGAAGACGCGAAGCAACGCGCCGCGTTTCCAACCAACTTCGGTTGAATTTTCCCAGACGCGGATATGCAGCCGGCTTGAAGCTCACGCTCGCGCAGTCGGGTTAGCTACGACACTGTGCCGAAAAGAGCAGGCTGGGTTGCTGGCCCAAGCTAAGTCAGAGGCACCAGAATCGCCGCTATTTGCGTCACCACATACCCCGTAACGCCCAGCACCACCAGCAGCGGCGTCCAGGTCTGCAGCGCCTCGATTTCCGTGAGCCCTGACATCTGCTTGTAGATCCAGAAGCCGCTGTCGTTCATCCAAGACCCCACCAATGACCCCGAACCAATTGCGCAGGCGACATAGACCGCGTGAAACGGCGGCGGGCTAACCAGGATGATCGGGGCCATGATCGACGACACCGTAATCATGGCGACGGTGCCCGACCCTTGCGCCACCTTCAGCAGCGCGCCAAGCAGGAAGCTCAGCAGCAGTACCGGAATGCCCCAAGCCTGCGACATGTCGCCGAGCGTTTTGCCGACCTGCGCCAGCACCAGCATGCCGCCAAATGCCCCGCCAGCGGCCGTGATCAAAATAATCAGTCCGCCGCTGGCAAACGCCGTCTCCACCGGCTTTGCCAACTCGCCCAGCGAATAGCCACGCTGGCTCGCCAGCAGGTACAGCGAAATCGCCGCCGAGACCAGCAAAGCAAAGTTCGGATTCCCGAGGAAACCCGTTATGCCGGTAAGCTGCGGCTGGGTGTCGCCGTACATCGCCATCGCGACGGTGTTGGAGGTGATGAACAGAACGGGCAGCACGATTGGCAGCATCGCCATGAAAAAGCTCGGAAGCTGGTCATCGCGCTGGCCAGCCAGTTCCTCCAGCTCCTTTAAGGTGAGGCCGGGCGTTTCGCGCAAGGGAATGTCGAGCTGCTTGTCGCGGTAGATGGCAAAGAACCACCCCGCGATCGACATCGGCACGCCAACGATCGCGCCCACCAGAATCATCATGCCCAGATCGACGTTCAGCGTAGCAGCCATCGCCAGCGGCCCGGGTGTCGGGGGAACCATGCTGTGCGTTACCGCGCCGCCGGCGGAAATCGACATTAAAAACAGGAGGTAGTTCTTGCCGGTGCGAACGCGCATGGCGCGAGCCAGCGGCACCAGCAAGTAGAAAACCGTGTCGAAGAAAACCGGCACCGAGAGCACATAGCCGCTGCTCAGCAACGAAATCGAGGAGTTCTTCTCGCCCAGGGCCCGCACGAACACGCGAGTGATCTTATCGGCTGCCCCGCTTTCCATCAAGCACTGCCCGATCAACGCGGCCAGGGCGATCACGATGCCGATGCTGCCGCAGACGCGTCCGAACGCGCCGGCGACCTCCGGCATCACTTGCCCCAGCGACACCAGGGGCGAAAGCAAGCCCACCGTCATCGCCGCCGTAATCAGCGCGATGAAAGCGTTGATTCTGAGCCCGATGATGAGTACGAAAACAACAGCAATCGCAATAACAAGAACGAGAATTGGATGCATGGGAGGGCAATCTTAGCAGGTAGATCCGGTCGTGTCTACCAGCGTGGCTCAACGGCACTCGCAGCAAGGCTCCGAGCCGCGCGCGTCAGCAAGCGGTGGCTGCGAACCGCTCAATGAGCTGCTCAATTGCCAGGGTATTCGCGAACCGCCCGATTGAGGGGAATTCGATCGCTAGGGAATTCAAGGTATCCGGCAGCCGCGATGCCAAAAAAACTTGACGGGGCTCCACGTAAGGGTCGCAGGAAGTCCGCCAAATCTAGAAACGTTCTAGCTCTTCGACCAAGGCCTTGAGCCCCTTGGTGCGATAAATGTCGCTCAGCCGCTGCTCCTCGGCGGAAACAGGAATCGTCTCGGCGAGATCGGACCGGATCAGATCCTGGCGGGCGGGAATCCAAACGCTGCCGTCTTCGAACTGCACCTGCTTGAAGTAGCCGCTCATGCCCTCAATCGCGAACTCACCCCCGCTGCGGGAGGTGAACACGAACTGCCGCTGCTGGCTCGTTGACAGCGTCTCGCCCGGCTTGAGATTCAGATCCGCCGAGGGTGGAGGAACCGACCCGGCCGTGTACTGAGTGCCCGAGCCGTCATTGACCAGCCAACCCAGCTCGAAATAACGCACCGGTTTGGCCGAGCGGTTGCGGACGCGAATCCGCGGCGACGTAGCTGTTTCGCCCGACACCACGGCTGTACCGGAAACCAGCTCCAGCGGCGAATCCGGAAAATCGAGGAACGCCAGTTGAACCTGCCGTTGCGCGTTCGCCGCGACAGCGGACGACACGGCTGCTCCGCTATTGCCCGCCAGACGCGCTTCCAGCCGCGGCCTGCGGCGCTGCTGCGTCAAGCTTGCCAGCATCTCTTCGCGCAGCTTCTCGTCGCCGCCTGACGCCAACAGCGCCTTGAAATACTCACGCTCGCGGCGCGCTTCCATTTCCCATGCCATCATCCTGCGGCGCGAGTTCATCGCGTCGGGGCCGCGGAAGCTCGAATCGGCGAGCAGCACGCCATCAGCGCTCACCGTGACCAGCGGCCCCGGCGGCGCGGGCAGCGGCCGCAGCAGCCGCAAATTCAACTTCACCGGGAAGGACGCTCCGGGCGCCACATTCAGGCTCGGCACCGCCACCGAAGCCTTGCCGCCGGCGGTTAACTGCTGCGCGAGCACGGCGAACGCCACGCCCCGCACGTTCTGGCGGCCTTCGTTTTTCACGACCAGGCTGCACCGCAGGTCGATGACCACGGCGCCGCCCCGGGTGTAGATTTCGGTGTCGCTAAGATCCTCGGACGCGATCGACAGCCCGAGCTCCGGCGCCAGCCGGAAGGCGATCGCTTTCGCAGGATCCTGCCAGTCCGCCGCGGCCTGTTGGGCGACGGCGCGCGAAGCCGCCAGCCAGCCCAGCGCCGACAGCGTACCCGCCAACGCGACAACCGCAAATTTACGGTACATAGACATCGGTAATCGTAAT